>JBALTK010000043.1:0-22795 GCA_036964385.1 Sulfitobacter sp.
AGCGGGCCGAAAGGCTCCTTTTGCCTTGTCGTGAAAGCTCGGTCTTTTTCATAGCCATATTTTACCGTCGTTGCGCGAGACTTGCGAAGCATGAGCATTCCACGACATGTTCCATGCCCGCGTTCGGGGATGCTTTCAGCGCGGCGCAAATCGTCGACATGCCCGACTTGGTCAAGCTCTTCAGACTTGAGAATACTAGCGAATTTGCCAGACTCTTGCAAACCGTATTCACCACGTCTTCCGCCTTCTCAGTCACTCCGACTGCCCATCTTTTTCGTCGGATTTCTTCACGCGGGTTTTGCCTGCGGGGCGTTCGTTGGCCCGCTACAGTTCATCCTGCGTGCCGATGTCACGCGGCAATCGTCCGCCTGAACGACCTGCCTGAGATATAGTGCCTTCAGCACCAAGGCCGTGGTCGGAATCGTCGGGTTTTGGGGTTTTATCGTGGGTCATGGTGTTGCCTCTATGTTTTGATGTTGCGGAATGAAAGTACCCTTGCCCCCGCGTGGTGAGGACGGCGGGCTGGGTCGTCACGTCAGGACAGGATCATCGAGAAATACCCCCCGATCAGCGCCAGAACTGTCGTGAACGCATAAGCCACCGGATAGGGGACAGCGGCAACAGAACTGTGGGACTCCTCCATGATTGCGTTTAAGCTCGGTGTGCTGTTGCGCCCACCGGTTGCAGCACCGTCGGAGATGATCGCGTTGAGACCGAAGACCTTTATCCCGACCCAGAAGGCGACAAGTGGCGGGATGAGCGCCCCCGCAATACCGATCAGCGCAAGCCATAGGATCGTATCGCCGCCAAGGGCAGAAATGACCTTAGGACCAACATTGGCCGATAGGACGGCGACAAAGGCATTCAGGCCGAAATCCTGAAGGAAACTGCGCGCGCCCTCGTTTACGGGACCGCCGAAGTTAGGATTGCGGCTGCGGAAATAGCTGACACCAACACCCGCCATAATCACCCCGGCCGATGTGCCAAACGCAAAGGGGATACCTGAGATTGTGACCGTGATGACCCCCACCAGATAGCCCAGCAGCATGGCCAGTGCGAGATAAAGAACCTCGGACTTCATTGTGGACAGGACGGCCGTTCCGCCCAGCAATTTAGCCGTTCGCTGAATGGCGACATCCGGCCCGTTCAGGCGCACCACATCGCCAAACCAAACGTCGGTCTTGGGACCGAGAGGCAACTCATTTCCCGCCCGGAACAACGCCTGGACGGTGACACCCCCAGCAAGCTGCGCGCCGAGTTCAGCCAGGCTTTTTCCCGATATCTTGTGTGAGCCTATGTGCACGTCTGCCACCTCAATGGGCACGTTTCGGGCCAGCGGATCGTCGGATTCAGGCCCGATGAGCTTGATTTCCTTGCCCATCAGGTCCTCTACATCGGCGCGTACTGTGACGAGGTCGTTTTCTTGCACGGTTGGGTCGTCGTTCATGTCTAGAATTTTGCCGTCACGCACCACGCGTAAAATCGGCACTTCGGGATGTTCTTCAATCAGTTGCGACAGGGTGTGGCCAATAAAGCCCTTGTGGGTGACGGCAAAGGCGCGGACGCCAACACTCGTAAAACCCATGGTCAACGCACCCGGAGCGCCGGGCACCGGATCCTGCGCGCCACCGCTGAAATCCGCTTCGGCAAGTTTTGCCTCGGCAACGGCGTCATACCCGAATATCCGGGGAAGGTAGCGGATCAACAGAATTGTCAGCACGGTGGACAGGACATAGCTGATCGCATAGGCGGCGGCCATGTTGGCACCGACCTGCTCGACGGACGTGCCATCGGGCGGTACATAGGCCCCGCTCACCAGCGCGCCCTGACCGACACCAAGAATCGCGGTGATCGTATAGCTTCCCGAGATCAGACCGGTCGCATAGCCCGGTGCGAGACCGATCAACGCGGCCCCAAAGAAACAGATGACCCAGTTCAGGCTGAACACGATGAAACCGATCGCAAGAAACGCCAGACCGCCCTTCCGCAACCCGGAAAAGAACTGCGGGCCGACCTTTAGCCCAAGTGCATACATGAAGAGCAGCAGCATGAAGGACGACAGGATGCCCGGAATCGAATAGGTGATGCCATAGGCCGCCTCAGCAATCATGGAAAGCAAGACCCCGACCAGCAGCGTGCCTGCCGTTGAGCCCAGAGAGATAGTCTTGAAGCTGAACTTTCCGATCAGCGTTCCCAGCGCCAGCGAAAGCAGGATGAAGGCGATGGGCTGGTTATCCAGCAGCTGGAAAAAGCCGTGAACACCGGCCTCTGTCACTGGCGTGATCGTATCAAACACCTGTCCGATGACGCCACCGGACGAGGGATCGGCGTCTTGGGCCGCTGCCGCACCGGCTAACAAGATCAGCGGCAGACTCGCGCCACAGATGACCCGCTTCCCGATCACGCTGCTATCATTCTTCGCCTTAATCATGATGAAACCCCGGTTTCGCGGTGGAGTTCGGAACCGGGTTGCTTTCGAGGTGCTCGACGGCCCGTTTGATCTCGTCCAGCAAAAGTTGCGCCAGGTCGCGGCTGACGCCGTGTCGGATCAGGATGCGTTGAACAATGGTGTCCTTGCGGTTCATTGGCAGCGGATAGGACGCAATCTGCCAGCCTCCCATCCGCACCCGGTCCGACAAGTCATAAAGCGTGAAGCCTTGATGCTCGTCCTTCAGCCTGTAGGCGACAGCAGGAAGACCACCGTGGCCGTCATAGACCATCTCAAAACATCCCATTTCCGCAAGTTGTTCAGCCAGCCATTGCGCCGTGTCCGAGCAGGCCTGTTGGACAGCCGTATATCCATCCATTCCAAGGCGCAGAAAATTGTAGTACTGCGCGATGATCTCGCCACCGGGGCGCGAGAAGTTCAGCGCGAAGGTTGGCATGTTGCCGCCCAGATAGTCGACGTAGAAGATCAGCTCTTCGGGCAGGTCGTCCTGCGTCGCCCAGATCACCCAGCCGACACCCAGAGGTGCCAGGCCGTATTTGTGGCCCGAGGCATTGATCGACCGGACCCGGTCCAGCTTGAAATCCCAAACGATATCTTTCTGAATGAACGGTGCGATGAATCCGCCCGAGGCGGCATCGACGTGAATCGGAATATCAAGTCCGAGGTCGCGCTGCATCGCATCCAGTTCCGCCGCCAGCGCCTCGACCGGCTCATAGACACCGGTGAAGGTGACCCCAAGCGTGGCCACGACACCGATCGTGTTCTCGTCGCAATACTTGCGCAGGTCTTCAGGCTTCAGGCCGAGGGCGTCACCTTCCAGCGGCACCTCACGGATCTCGACGTCAAAGTAACGCGCGAATTTCTTCCAGCAGATTTGCACGGGGCCGGTTACGATGTTTGGCTTGCTCGCGTCCTTGCCCTCGGCCTCCCGGCGCTGGCGCCACTTCCATTTGAAAGCCAGTCCGCCCAGCATGGCGGCCTCACTGGATCCGGTCGTGGAACAACCTATCGTCTCGCGTGACTTCTCGGCATGCCAGAGGTCCGCAAGGATATGGACGCAGCGTTTCTCTATTTCTGCGGTTTGCGGATACTCATCCTTGTCTATCATGTTTTTGTCGACAGCCTCGGTCATCAGCTGCTTGACCTCATCCTCAACCCAGGTTGTGCAAAAGGTCGCGAGATTTTGACGTGCATTCCCATCGAGCAGAAGTTCATCTCGAATAAGGGCATAGGCCGCACGCGGTTCGGTTCTACCTTCCGGCATCCGATATTTGGGCAGACTGTTTTGTGATGCCTCGGTTGAGTAAATGTCCAGAAGGCTGGATCGGTCTTTTAGATCAATGCGGTGAATGGGCATTGGTTTGCTCCTTTGAAGCTCAATTCATCTTCAGCGGAGAAAGCGCCGCCTCAGTCGTGTTTCCGAATGCAAGTTTACGAGCCGATGTCGGGACATCATGCCTTCAGCCAATCGGGTGCTCCGACATAAAGGTGACGGGGCATTTCTTGCCGTATGCACATATCGACACCGGACCTTTTGGGTGCGCACCGATAGCGTCGAACGTCCTAATTACATACGACAAGATCAGCGATCCGGTGCTGATCGAGATTAGCCTTTGAGATCATTAGCTCGGCACCGACGCAGAAAACGAGGTCCTGACCCAATGCGCCCCGCCGCTTCAGACGGGATAGCGTAGGATTGCCGCCACCGCCGCGCCGTCGGGCATGTCCACCCGTCGCACGGCCAGAACCTTTCCACCCGCGAGGATCACCCTTCCGGTGATCTCGTCGATCACGCCATAGCTGTCCGCGCTTGGTTTTGTTGCCAGAGCAATCGTGCCCTCAGTCTCGTCCACCGTGCCGGGCACCACCTCGTCGATATCGACCAAAAGTAGATCCACTGCACCGACGGTCGCGGCGCGCGCGACGGCCCCCAGATCACTGATGGCGCGATGCGATCCGACCCGCTCGTGAAAGAGCGTCGTCGCCGTCTCGATTCGGGCGGCGTAATGCCCATCCAGAACCGACCGTACAGCACTCGCCAGTGCGCTTTCGCTCATTCTGTCGCTGCTTGCAGATATCCCCTCGGCCAACAGACCCGGATAGCTGTTGACCGAGCGGAACATCGGTCCAACTGGCTCGGTCGCAGCGAGGATAAGCGGCGTCTCTCGCCCCGCCAGAACCGGGCGCAGGGCGGCGTCCACCTTGCGCACAAAACTGAGCAACAGCTTCTTGCGGCCTTCGGAATTAGCCTGTGTGGTGTCTTGCGTGAGGTTGTTGACCGGAGAACGGCCAGCGGCATCGGCGGCGCTGTCGGGCAAGCCGGGCACGTTGACCGCCGTGGCTGGTTGGTCGGCGAAGACCTCGACCAGACGGGCATCGTTCTCGGACAGGGCCAGCACGAATGCATGCTGGGGAAAGGCCATCGCGCGCATCAGCGGCTTGAGATAGAAGCGATCCGACACCTCGACCGTTTCGGTGACCCCTGTTGCCAGACGGAAGGTCCGCAAGCTGTCTGCTGTAGCGAGAACCGCAAGGCTATTGGCCTGAAGCCGCCAGAACTGGTCATCCTCGTCCAGCGCAAGAAGCTGTTCCTCCAGAGCCGCACGACGGCGCTTGTCGAAACCTGCGGCATCGAGTTGCTCGAGTGCCGTTCGCGTCAGATTACCGAACGAGATACGGCTGAGAGCGACATTCTGGGTCTCGGGTGTCGTCGGCAAATAGATCGACACACAGGCATCAGCGCGGGCCTCAAACAGCGCCCGGATTTCGGGGCTGGTCGGAATATCAACATAAAGCATGTATTCTCCTTTCGGGGATATTTCCGGGTCGCTTCACGTGTACCGGGGCGGCTGTAGGCCGGTTCTGTCACGCGCAAACGCTGCAAACGGTACGCGCTGCGATAATGTGCGACGACAGCGACCGTCCAGCCTGCTAGGGCAATTTGTTCGGCGAACCGCCGCGTGTACCGCCCGGGGGAGGATCGTTCGCCGCCACTGGATATCGGGGCACGGCCCTGTCAACGCGCTTTTTTATTCTCGGGCGTAGAGGGTGTTTTGGCGCCTGCGGCCTTCTTGTCAGGTGTGGTCCCGTCACGCGGCTCGGGTCCACCCCAACGCGGAATTGTCAGGTGGTTATGTAGCCTCCGCCCTGGAAGCCTCCTGTCGCCTGGCGACTCGAAGGCATCTTGGCCAAGACCGAGACCCGTACCGGCATGTGTGTCACCAGAAGACCCACCCAGATCAAAACCGGGCCTGTCGACCCCTTGATCAAGGTCGTTGGGCGTAGGGGCAGCGTCTTGCGCTTGTTTCTTCGCCGAAGGCTTTCCGACATGATCGGTCTGTGCGGAGGATACTGACGACTTGGATGGCTTCTCGTTTTTCTTCATGTCTTCGATCCTTTGTATATCTCTTGTTTTGCAACTTGCCCTCGCGCCGGCCAGCGTGACGCTGACCAACGGAATCGCAGGATCCATTGGTCTTTGGCTGGCTCGGGCGTCTGCTGCATCCCAAAACCCACTGCCCTTGGCCGAGTGAAAAATTTGGACGCCGCAGTCATTCCTTGAACTGTATATCAGGTGTGCATCGGGTGTATTGATCCAGATCAGTAGGTCGAAAACTGATAAGTATGGTAGGGGTTCTGCGTTTGCCGTGCCGCTTTCTGGCAGAGTCCGTAGCCTGCTGTCCTCGCTAGGCATCTGCCGGAGCGCAGCTAAAAGTGAATGCGAGGAGGGCGTGTTGATCGATATCAGTGCCACGTCTGGCCTAGGTGTTATCCTGAGGGCTTACTGAACAGGAGATAATGATGGCTGCGCTGCCCTTTAATGATACCCGGATCGAAGAACTGGTGTTGCGGTTCAACGCCGTGATGGCGAAGGAAGGGACGGATATATCCGACCTTGGTGGTAATGCTTCGGACGACGAAGTTACCGTGACTCTGCAGGAAACCGGTGGCGATCTGAGCCGTGACGAGATCACCCAAGAAATCGAAAGCATGAACGATGAGCAGCAGGACGCGCTTGTCGCGCTGTTCTGGATCGGCCGTGGGGATGCTGAGCCAGAGGCTTGGGAGCAGACCAAAGCCCTTGCGCGGCAGCAGCATGAGGGGCTGGTAAGCCGCTATCTGCTGGGTCAGCCGGAGGTAGGAGAATTCCTGACGGAAGGTCTGGAGAAAATGCTGGGATATGGTGTCGACTGATGCGGAGGTTGGGGCCCATGATCGAGTGACTGCCGACACCGCCTGCCACCCGAACGTGGTCCTGCCCAACATCTGGCATCGGTGATGGCGATGTCGCAATTCGAGCTTATCGCAATTCTGCTGGTTCTGACCGCCACGTTCAGTTGGATCAATTTACGCCTGGGGTTCTTGCCGCACACCATTGGCCTGCTTGTGATGGGGCTTGGCGCGTCGCTGGTTGTTATCGGAGCCGAGGCTGCGATGCCGGGATTGTTTGACTATGATGGTCTGGCAACCCTCCTGCGCCAAGTCCATTTCCAACAAACTGTTCTTGAGGGCATGCTCGCATTCCTTTTGTTCGCGGGCGCATTGCATGTCGACGTGATCAGCCTTCGCAGCCGTGCCCTGACCATTGGCACGATGGCGAGTTTGGGTGTTGTAGTGTCCACTGCGATCATCGGATGCGTCGTTTGGGCCGTATCCGGCGTGCTAGGTGTCGCGATATCACTGCCTTGGGCGCTGGTGTTCGGGGCTTTGATCAGCCCGACGGATCCGGTCGCCGTTCTTGCCACGTTGAAAGAGGTAAAGGTCCCCGCGGACCTTAAAATACTGATGACTGGCGAGACGCTGTTCAACGACGGCGTGGGCGTGGTTCTGTTCGCCGTCCTTGTCCACGCCGCGCAAGGTGACGGTTTTGACGCCTATCAGGTGGGTCAGATATTCTTTGTTGAGGCCTTGGGAGGTGCGGCCCTTGGGGCCATGACCGGCTATATCGCCTACCGCGCCATGCGCGTCATCGACGATTACTCGATTGAGGTGTTGATATCGCTGGCGCTGGTCGTTGGCACCTATGCGATTGCATCCAGACTGGTTGTGAGCGGTCCACTGGCAGTTGTTGTCGCAGGCTTGCTTGTCGGAAATAGGGGGCCGCGCGACGCGCTGAGCGATCAAACGCAGAGATACCTTTTCGGCTTCTGGACGTTGGTCAACGAGATGCTGAATTCGGTCCTTTTCTTGCTGATCGGGTTGGAGGTTTTGGTCCTGCGGTTCGAGCCTGCCTTCGGCTGGCTGATGGCGCTGGCAGTGCCACTGGTGCTGGTGGCTCGGCTGGCTGCAGTCAGCGGTCCGGTGCTTTTGTTGGGTCTGTTCCGCAAATTCGCGCGCGGCACGATTCCGGTGCTGACCTGGGGCGGCTTGCGTGGTGGCATATCTGTGGCGCTGGCGCTTTCGCTGCCTGAGGTCGCAGAGAAATCCGAGTTGTTGGCTGCAACATATGCCGTGGTTGTGTTCACCCTGATCGTTCAGGGGCTGAGCCTGCGTGCCGTGATCAAGCGGGTCGTGCGAAGATGACTGTTGATGAGTGTTTGCGGTCCAAACCGCAGGACCTAGGATCAGAGAAAGTAGCCTGCCGGAAACCGGCGGTGCTGACAGCCCTGATTTATAACTTTAAAGCAAGGAGTTGGTTATGGCAGTCTCATTTTCGATAACGCGCGTCACAGCATTCTGGGGACGGCTCAACTCCAGCTTCTGGTTTGTGCCCGCAGTCATGGCCCTGTTCGCTGTTGCTCTTTCTTTCGTGCTCATCGAGGTCGATGCCCTGCTCGATGTGGCCCAAGCGGACAATCCGAGCGCTCTCTTTACGTTCGGACCTGAAGGGGCGCGGGCGATGCTGTCGGTGATCGCGAGTTCCATGATCACGGTGGCCAGCCTGATCTTTTCGATCACGATGCTGTCGTTGCAACTTGCCTCCTCGCAGTTTGGTCCGCGGACGCTGGGCAACTTCATGCGGGATCGTAGCAACCAGATCGTGCTGGGCACGTTCATCGCGACCTTTCTGTATTGCCTGTTCGTGCTGAGGTCGGTGCGGGGCACCGAAGAGGCCAGCTTCGTTCCCCATCTGGCGGTTGCGTTTGGTGTGTTGATGGCCGCAGCAAGTGTCGCAGTCCTGCTTTACTTCATCCATCACATCGCGACGTCGATCCGGGTCGAAACACTGCTGGAAAAGCTTGCGGTCGAGGGCTGCGCCGCCGTCGATCAGGTCTTTCCCGAGCGACTTGGCCAAGGGCCGGCAGACGAAGCGGTCAGGCAAACTCTTCCTTACGAATTCGAGGATGACAGCAGGCAAATCGCCGCCGATTCAGATGGATACGTCCAGAGTATCGGCAGTGACGTGCTGATGCGGCTCGCCTCTGAGAATGATCTTGTTCTGTCGATTGCAGCGCGCCCCGGCGTGTTCGTCACACAAGGCGCGTGCGTGATTACAGCCTATCCGAAGGCAAGGGTTTCTGACGAAATTGACGAGGATCTGCGCGGTGCAGTCGTCATCGGACGGGATCGGACATCCTATCAGGATCTGGAGTTCGCGATCCGCCGCATCGTGGAACTGGCACAACGCTCCTTGTCGCCCGGCATCAACGACCCCACCACCGCGCTCTACTGCATCGACCGGCTGGGACAAGTCTTTGGCCGAACGGCCGACAGGGACATTCCTTCCCCAATGCGGCTCGACGAGGGCGGCCAGTTGCGCGTCTTGACCGAAGTCTTTGATCTTGGGGATGTCACCTGCCGGTCCTTCGCGGCTATTGCACGATACGGGATGACCGATGCGGATGTCGTCACCCGGCTTGTTGAAACCCTCGCGAAGTTGGAAACGTCGTTTCCTCTGGCCGCGTGTGTCGCTGTTGCCGAGTTGCGTGAACAGGTGTTGCGCGAAAGCGGGGGGCCGACAATTCATGCCTTTGACCGCAAGCTTCTCAGGGATTTACAAGAGAGCAGCGGGACAAAATCCTAGTGTTTCCGACCTGGCACAAGATTGCCGGTGGAAGCAGGGTTGCGGATACGGATCCAATATCCTTGAGCGAAATTGTCAGATGACGATTATGAGCCCTCCCCGCCATCGGGGACGGCCAGCCTCATTGTCGGCGAAATCTGCAATTTACCATCGATTTCCGCCAGGTCCGATCACTCCAACCGACGTCAGTAGAAGAAAGAGTAGCCGAGGCATCATCCATTGGTAAGGTGGAAGGAAAAATTCATGCCCGATCTGAAAAGCATCCTCGAAACGGCGCGCGGCTTCTACGAAATTATCTTGGAGCTGACGGATCTGAGGAAGACCAACGGGCTCTGGGTCTAAGATGTGAACGGCCACAGCGTGCACCTGCTTTTCCTGCACGGTGCGACGGCATATGGCGCGACCGCGGGTGGCGACAATGAAATTTCACCCTCGATATCCGCATGGCGTTCGAGGCGAGCCATGAGGGGATGGACAGCAGTGACCGCCACCTGATTGCAAGAGGGGTGACGATCCTGAGCCGCACCAAATGGATGCGCGGCTGTCGCAGTCAGTATTTCCGCGACCACGAAGGCCATCTGATTGAGATCACCGCATTACCAGGCCTTTGGCTCGGATACTGAAGCCGGTATGGCGGATCAGACGTCGTCCAGTGTCTGCGCTGGATCATCGATGTAGTCGTCGACATCCTTGTCCGTGACAACGACGCCCGTCAGATGGGCGCATTGAAACGCAAGGAATCGGATGCCCAACTGGTGTCGCACGTCGAGCGAGGCGTGCTTGCGAAAGTCCGCAAGGCCCTGACGTTCTTCTTCACCCATGTGATCGCTGTTGGCGACGTCGCAGGCCGAAACGGCTGCAAACCAATCCGACGAACCGACCTCATGTTTCTGCACTTCTTCACCCGTATCACGGATGTCGTTGTGATCGTCGATTGCGTCCCGCGTCTCCTCTTCCGCGTCGTCTGCATCGGCCGCACCCGTCCCCAACTTCAGCAGGTCAGGATAAAAATAACGCTCCTCGGCCTCCGCGTGCGAATCGAGCAGCGCTTTTAGGCGACCCCACACGGCCTTCAGTGCTTCGGTATCGTTCGGGTCGATCTCGCCGATCGCGGCAAACAGACGGCGTTGTTCGGCATGATCGTGCAGAATGTTCTGTGTGATATCCATGGTAGGTCCTTTCAGATTTAGGAAAAGCTCGACACATTTTCACAAACGGTCGCAGCAGCCAACCTTGGGCGCATTAAGCGAGCACGCCCAATAACCAGAGAATGATCAGGATGACGATCACTGAGCCGAGGACGCCACCAAGACCACGCGTGCCATAGCGGTTGTAACCGTAGTAACCGCCGCCGCCGAACAATAACAGAAGGACAATGATAATCAGAATTGCACTCATGGGAGATATCTCTCTCTATTTGGCCGATAGATGAAGGATGATTCCCGTGTAACACCGATTGGAAGCGGATCCGTGGGTTCATCCCTAAGTCAATCAGTCGGGGTTGTTTGGCTGCGGCTCTGAGCTCAGCGCAGGCCAAAAAAGCCCAGTATGATCAAGACGATGACCACGGCGCCTACGATATATACGATCCGGTTCATTGCATTCCTATCTGCTGGGGTAGTGGTCCAAGGCCACCGACATCGCCAACCATAAGCCATCGCAACACCGGGTGAACTAACACGGATCAGTGCGCGGCGCATCGCAGCACGCGATTATATCGCTTGAGACATATGTTTTGATCGCAAGGGCCCAGTATGAGGCTACCGAGGAAACATTTGCTGTGTGCAGGTTCCGAACCAGCCTTGGGCAACTAGGACTGCTACGCAAAACCGGCGGCGGCCGCAGGCGCGCCAAACTTGGTCAGAAAAATGGGAACCCATCCAATGTTAATCGAGGCTTCGACTCTCAAGAGTTTCAAGATCACCGCGACCGACGGCAGCATCGGCACCGTGACTGATTTTCTCTTCGATGACGAAAGCTGGACGCTCCGCTGGGTCGTCGTCGAAACCGGCTCTTGGCTGTCTGGGCGCAAGGTGTTACTGCTGGTTTCAGTTATGGGTCACCCGGATACGTCCGCCGGAAGCTTTCCAGTCCGCTTGACGATGGCATCGGTCAAGGACAGCCCAGCCATCGACACGCATGAACCCGTATCGCGGCAGCACGAAGAACGCATGTATAGTTACTACAACATGAGTCCCTATTGGGGAAACGGCTTTTACATGGGTGGCTATGGCGGCTGGACCACGGGCATGTCGGAGACGCACTACGCCAATTCACAACGGCGTCAGGACGCGCTTGATGCCAAGCGGCATCAGGGCGATGAACCCCATTTGCGCAGCATCGATGTTGTGACGGGATACAATCTGCAGGCCACTGATGGCTCCATCGGTCATGTCGATGGGTTTCTGATCGACGATACCGACTGGACGATCCCTTTCCTGACCGTGGATACAAAGAACTGGTGGCCCGGCAAACATGTCCTGATTTCGCCACGCTCTGCCAAGGACGTGTCGTGGGCAGAGCGTTTGATCAATCTGGATGTCGATCGGAAAACCGTCATGGACAGCCCAACCTATGACCTTTCCGTTCCAGTGGACGCGGCGTTCGAGGCGCAGATGGCGCGTCACTACATCCCTGACGCCACACATGAAGCCGCAGTTTAAGAGGGCTATAGGATGGGATCATGATGCTGACCTCCGTGAAAAACCAGACCGACTTGCCGCGCTACTTCGCGCAGGTGTTCAACGTGGCGCAGTCACTGGAAAATGGGCGGCTCGATTTCGTGCTGAGCGATGGTCGCGTCTTTCGCGCCAAAGGCCGCCACCCGGGTCCGGTGGCAATGATCGAGGTGCGCAACCCCGATCTGTTCGCGCGCCTGATCCGCGAGGGCGATCTGGGCTTTTCCGAGGCTTACATGGATGGCTGGTGGGCCACGCCGAACCTGCAGGCATTCATGGACCTCCTGCGTGTCAGGAACGACGCGCTTTACGATGGCTTTTCCGGCATGGCGCTGGTGCGCACCTTCGAAAATATGCGGCACAGGTTGCGCGGGAACTCAAAGCGGCAAGCACGTAAGAACATCGCTGCGCATTATGACCTCGGCAACGAATTCTACCGGCTGTGGTTGGATGAGACGATGACCTATTCGGCAGCCCTCTTTCGAGGCGGGCAGGAGCCGTTGGAACAGGCACAGCATCAAAAATACGAAAGCATGGTGGACCAGATGGACGTGCAGCCTGGCGATCATGTGCTGGAAATCGGCTGCGGCTGGGGCGGCTTCGCAGAATATGCCGCGGCGGAGCATGGGTTGCACGTGACCGGGCTGACAATCTCGCAAGAGCAGCACGACTACGCGGTGGAACGGATCCGGGCCAAGGGGTTGCAGGATCGCGTCAAAATCAGGATGCAGGACTATCGCGATGAACGCGGGGTTTACGACGGCATCGCCAGCATCGAGATGTTCGAGGCAGTCGGCGAGAAATACTGGCCGACCTACTTTCAGGTCGTTCGCGACCGCTTGAAACCGGGCCGCAACGCCACCTTGCAGATCATCACAGTGCAGGAAGAGCGCTTTGAGACCTACCGCAAGGGCGTGGATTTCATCCAGAAACACATCTTTCCCGGCGGGATGCTGCCGTCGCCCAACGCGCTGCGCGACGAAGTGCGCCGTGCCGGGTTGCAGGTCAGCGGTTCGATCGAGTTCGGTGACAGCTACAGCCAGACACTGCGGCGTTGGCATGACAGCTTCAACGAGCACTGGGAGGAAATCTCGCGGTTGGGCTTCGATGACCGATTCCGGCGGATGTGGAATCTGTACCTCACCTCTTGCGCCGGGGCGTTCGAGGGCGGCCACTGCGACGTGACCCAGATCACCATCACAAGGCCCGCCGCCTGAATCCCGGCGGAGACGATGAATGTCCGGTTCGACAAGAGAAGCTCCCCGTGGATGAGTGGACAGTTTCGCCATAGTTTTAATGATGACAACGGGCGCCTATGTGCAAAACATGTGCATCTCGAGACTAAGTTGCAGCGCAAAGGCTGCGGCAAATGAGTCAACATAAGACCACATTAAGCGGTTCTACGCAAAAATTAAGCGCGTACGTGTCGGAACGGGCACACGCCGTCAACTGACATGCGAGGCGAAGGTCGCCAGAAGTGCGAACAAGGACGCGACAAGAAGCATACGCCAGCCGGATGATCGTCGATTAGTCGTTTGATCGAAAAGTCATGCCATTGAGCTTTCGATCAAAGCGTGGGTAGTTCATTTGGCAAAATTGGTGCCCGCCTTTTTGCGCATTATTCTTTTGAGAGGGTCTCAGCTAATTCGGCGTGTTTGGTATCGAAATGATTGCGCAGATGGTTTTCGGCATCGGAATCGAGGTTCGTGCGCAGAATGCGTCCGCCTTTCTTGCTCAGGCGCTCAATGACGCGGTCCGACGCGTCAGACCGCATCATCATGAACAGCGCGGCCTGACCCGGTTGCAGAGCACCTGAAACGTCCTTCATGAAGTCGTCGTCAATACCGTAATCAGAAAGACCGCCTGAAATGGCACCTGCACCAGCCCCAACGGCCAAGCCCAACGAGGGATTGAAAAAGATAAGACCGGCCAGAAGGCCCCAAAACGCACCACCGGTGGCACCTACGGTCCACATATTGACCATCTGGTCCAACTTGATGTTCCGGTCCTTGTCCGTCGTCGCGATAACGGCATCGGCAATCTCGACAAGGTATTCTTTTGCCATTCCAAAGAGCTCTTTACGTGCGGCCTCGGCATTGGCGGGCGTGTCGTATGCAACGACAATAAGTTCAGACATTCGATATTCCTTTGTGTAGCGGCCATCATTTCAGGTGCCCACCGTGGCTGAAGTTGCGTGAGCTGGTTCAGCGCGGCTGTGGTCAGGGTCTGTGTTATGACGGCGCCAATTCGCTTGGACCGCTAACCTGACGGAAATTGCTAGAACGCCCGAGTCAGGGTCTACGGACAGAATTTCCACCTGTGATGATCCGGTTGATCAGTGCGGCGACTGCCTTATGGTTCTCGATCTCAATGTCAGAACCCCCTGCATTTTCATTTGCGGTGGCGGCATCTTTGAGAACGCCCATGATCTCGTTTTCTGGCAGGACCTTTGCATCGTTCAGCGCAAGAAGCAGCGCTTCGCAGATTGATAAGGCGGCCACACCAGAAGTCGTGCTATGGTCAGACATACTGTTTTTGCCTCTCAAGGTTATTGCGCGCGCGCAGGAAGCCTGTGCGGCGGTAAATACAGTCTGTCAAAGATCCGGTCCCTTTGGGCTGATTGACATCAGTCGCGGTCGGTTTCGCTTGGATAAGTGACCAACACGATTTGTGAAAAGGGGCACATGTTGAAGAATACGCCACTCGCGCGCAAACTGGGCGCTTTCGTCGCCTTTTCAGATGCTGAACTGTCCGTACTGGAAGGCCTGCACAAACGTCGGCGTACCTTTGTCGCTGGACGCGATCTGGTGCATCAGGGACAATCGGATCAAGCGGTGTACATCCTCATTTCCGGCTGAGCCTGTTCCTATAAGCTTCTGGAGGATGGCCAGCGGCAGATTGTCGATTTCCAAATCCCTGGCGATTTCCTGGGTTTGCGCAGCGTCGTGTTGCACCTGTCAGATCACAGTATCGAGCCCGTTACCGACATCGAAGTAACGGAAGTACATGTCTCTGATCTTATGAAGGCGTTTGCTGACACGCCGCGGCTGGCCACTGCTGTTCTTTGGGCTGCGTCACGTGACGAGGCAATGGTTGTCAAGCATTTGATCAATATCGGGCGTCGCGAGGCGGACGTACGTGTTGCGCATTTATTGTTAGAGCTTGGTGCGCGACTTACACTCGTCGGCTTGGGCAGCAAGGCGGGCTATGCTTGTCCTTTGACACAGTATCTGATGGCCGATGCACTGGGGCTAAGTTCTGTCCACGTCAACCGGGTCCGGCGAAAGCTGCGCGAAGCTGGAATGATGACGTTCCGCGATGGTTTCGTTAAGTTTGATGACTATGACTGTCTGGTCGAATTTGCAGATTTCGAGATGACTTATCTGGACCAGATCGGACCGTTACTGCCGTGAAGTCGTGGACAGGTTGGGTTGCTCTCAGGTCCGACCAACTTGAGCAAGAAGTTGCGACTGCTAAAATCGTTACAGCCTTCCGTTGTTTTTGGAGTGTCCTGTGGGACTGTGACCGCCCTAAACGGTCGACCTTTTTGATGCTGCGCACGCCTATATCTTGATCCAAGCCGCGGCGGCTTCTTCATCGCTGAGATGGAATACCATAAGTTGCATCGGCATGAGCGGTCCCTTGACTTTCGATACGCGGCGTAACCATTCAACGTCTGTGACGAGGGCACATTTTGAGAAACTGAGCGGGTGCTTTAGGCCAAGCCGCAGATCATCCCAAGCAGCGTCCATACTGTAAGATTCAACGCAGCGCCAAGTTTGAAAAAGAACTTTCACTTTTCGTGCTCTTTAAGTTTAACTTCGGTCAGCGGAACCAGTACTTTGTCGTAATCGCTGCCGGTAACAGCCAAGTGTTCCGCGAACGCGCCGAGACTGCTCCAATACGGCGCTGTCTTGCGCGAGAGATCACCAAATTCGGGGCGTGATCATGTAGGTCAATGAACCCGTCGATCTCTGCTCTCAGCGTCGAAATCATATCTTTGCTCAGGGAATGGTTGATTTGCACAGTCAGGACGTTTTCGCTCTTTTTGATTGCGATGGGTGCCATAATATTTTTACCTTTGGTATTTGACCAAGGTCTTGCGCAGACTTGTTCTGCGAACAGTATCATTATCCCTCAAGCCGTTCGTCGTCGGCGACAAGACATCGCAACGAAGCCCGCCGGATCACTTCGTGCCGTTGTCCCGGCGATCCATCCACATCCTGACAGAATGCTCCAAGGCACTGATGTGATGACCCATTTTCGTTGCATCCGCTTGTTCCTGTGCAACCTGCGCACTTAGGGCGATATGTCGAATGCGCAATTCTTGGTTTGTGAACAAATGAGCTGAGTTGGCTTCCGGCTTGCTCAGCAATTGGCTCTCGATCTTCGAGAGATGCGCGCCAAGCACTATGAGTCTGGCATGGGTATCGGTGTCGATCATCTTCGGTCGCCTCGTATTGCCTATGCCTTTCGGAACGCGCTCAAGTCAGTCGTTCTTGCAACCAGGCACGTTAAGGTCCTTGCAGAAATACCCGGCAGCTCCTCCGACAACAGCCCCTGTGACAGGGCTTCCGCCCGTTGCGCCAGCAATGACGGCACCGCCGACTGCTCCCGCCGCTCCGCGTTCAGTGTCGCTTCCGAGGCATCCGGAAAGGCCGAAGATGACTGCCAGAAGGAGAAGGGATTTAGAAAACATCAAAAGTTCCTTTGTTTTAGGGCAACGGAGTACCAACAAGAGTTCATGGTTTATCTCTCGTCATGAACTTCGACAGCGGCTCATTTGAATACAACCTGTGCCAAATTTCTGTCTTCGTCACTTACGCAGATCAGTGTGTAGGTTGCGGTGCGGTACAAAGCGTGTTGGCCAGCACAAATTCAAAACATTGTACCGAAAATCATCGACCGTTAACCCTGATCAGGGCGGAGACAGCGACTTCGATACAAACATCAAGTTCATAGACGCCTCAGACAGCGCTGCTAAAGAGCCGCTGCATTTCTTTCACCCAAACACATGGAGTTCCCAATGCCACAAAATAGCGAATCCAACGCTAAGGCAGCCACTGATTTCGAAGCCTTGAGCCACTAACTAAATGCCCTGAGGTCAGACATGTCACGCCTTGCTGAGACTGTCAGTGGGATCGCTGGGCGGCGCGGCAGCCATATGGCTTCAGATATTTCTGAGGGTTTGGGTGAAACAAAACACTACGTCGGACGAACCGGAAAATCTGCCGAACATCAGCTTGAGGCTTCGTTTGCAGATCACCCTTTGCTGGCCATTGGCCTCGCGGCCGGCGCAGCTCTTTTGGTCGGGGCCATGTCGCGACGGTGAACCAATTTCTGCAAGATACAATGCGTAGATTTGCAGGCCGGGGCCAAGAGGGCGGGCGCAAAGCACTATGGCCAATTTTGCTGGCATTGGCGGCTTATTTGTTAGGTTTAGTGGGCCTCGAATTTCTGACTTCATCGGTATCTGGAGAAGCCGCTGTGGGTGTTGCCATGATCTTTCTCTTTGTCTACATGAACCAGAAAAACGGACATAGTGGTAGAGGAAGGTTAGGAAAGGATCTCAGTTGACGGACTAATCGAAGTTAGGGGAACGCAAAGAACACCAATCATATGCGTTCCAAAAGACGCTGCAGTATTCTTGGCGTCAAAGGTGCCAAATGAGTAGACCGGTTGCCGCCGCACCAAAAATTTGCATGCCGGCTATTATGCCCCTAAATGAGTTGGGGAAGATACTCCGGGGCTCGTGACTTTTGCTCTGGCCTTTAAACCGATTGGATGCTGTCCAAAATACCCAGATTGAAATCGCGATCGGCACCTCTGCCGCGGCTCTTATGAAGAATGGGACTTCTTTCTCGTTGAAACTGGCGGCTATGATGAGCGCTATCCCAACACTCAACAGTCCTATCACCATCCTGCGGGCAACATCAGCATCGTCTGCCAGTTCTGCAATGGCCTTGCTAAAAATATGCCATCGATCAGACTGGAGCATTGTCGAACACCAGCTCATCGCCGCGCAACCGATCTTCACCTATGGCATGCCCTGATAGCACAGTGGTCAGACCGGCGGCCGCATTCAGTCGCCGAACATGTCGCGCCACGACTTTCTTGTTTATGGCGCAGGACGCAGCGACCTTCAGTTCAAGTACGTCTATTTCCTCTACAGGACTGATTACGGTCATGATAATTCCTTTCTTTGGGATGAAATAGTATCGGCACCACCCCAAGCTGTCGGAAAAACTAAGGGTGAATCGATAACGTCCGCGTGCCAGCTAGCAAAAGGGAGGGTTCTGTATCATGCAGCACGGGCATCATCGTCGCGCCCTATTTCTAGCAGCCCGATATACTGCCCTGCACTGACGCAGGTTGGTGCGGCCGTCCTGATATGTAGTGAACACAGCATCAAAGCTGTTCAAGTCCAGATCCCACTGATTTACCTTTTCAACTAATGCCTTGCCGGCTTTGGAACCACGTTTGAAGCGGCGCCTGTTGTTATTCTGGGCCTCCTCATTTCGAAAACACATGGGCTGCAAGCTAGGCCACTAACCTCAATCAGTGCAACGGGGCAGTTATGCTGCAAACTTCCCCACATTGCTAAAGGCTGAAATAACCAATTCTCAACAGAAAGCGGATATTCAATGACCATCAATAGAAAGGCCTATCTCGTAGGCGGCGGTATAGGCTCTTTGGCCGCCGCAGCATTCATGATCCGCGATGGCGGTATGCCGGGCAACAACATCACAGTTTTTGAGGCCAATCCGAAGCTGGGCGGAAGCCTTGACGGTGCCGGAAATGCCGAAGACGGTTATTCGATGCGCGGTGGCCGTATGTTGACTACCGACAACTACGAATGCACGTGGGATCTTTTCAAGACGATCCCTTCGCTGGCTGATCCAGAACAAACCGTTTTTGACGAAACAATTACGTTCAACAAACGGATGAAAGCGCACTCTAAGGCGCGCCTTGTTGATCGCAATCGTTCCATAGTGAACGTTGAATCTATGGGCTTTACAATGGCGGACCGCTTGGAGCTGCTAAAGCTAACCGAAACTAGCGAAGAGAAGCTTGGCACCAGCGCAATTACTGACTGGCTCTCGCCAGAGTTCTTCACGACCAAGTTCTGGTTTATGTGGCAAACGACTTTCGCCTTTCAGCCTTGGCATAGTGCGGTTGAGTTCAGGCGTTATCTGCACAGATTCATGAAGGAATTCTCGCGGATTGAAACTCTCGCAGGCGTGAAGCGAACCATTTACAATCAGTACGACTCACTTGTTCTACCCCTTCTGGATTGGCTTGAATCTGAGGGTGTGCAGTTCCAAAGCGGGTGCACTGTAACTGACTTGGAGCTTCAATCCGAAACGGGAAATCATACCGTCGTCGGCATCCAGTTCAAACAGTCGGGGCATGAAAAGTCCATTAACGTCGGTGAACGCGATCTGGTCTTCTTTCAGAACGGCTCCATGACCGATGCATCCAGCCTGGGTTCCATGAAGGTGGCGCCCAAACCGCTGACAAAGGCCGATAGCAGTGGCTGGACTCTGTGGGAGAAGCTGGCCAAAGGCCGACCTGAATTCGGCAATCCCGCCCCATTCAACTCCAGTATCCCAGAATCCTATTGGCACTCCTTTACAGTGACCCTCAGTGACACTGCCTTCTTCGACCAGATGCAAGAATTTTCTGGAAACGTAGCCGGTACAGGCGGCTTGGTGACGTTCAAGGATTCGAACTGGCTGATGTCGCTGGTCTTGTATCATCAACCACACTTCATGAACCAGCCTGCCGACGTTCAGATCCTGTGGGGGTATGCTCTTCACCCAGATCGGATCGGAGATTTTGTGGCAAAACCGATGTCAGAATGCTCCGGCGAGGAAATCCTTCGGGAACTCAGCGGTCACCTTAACTTTGACATAGACACGACGTTTTCAAAGGCAAACTGCATCCCGTGCCGAATGCCCTACATCACCAGCATGTTCATGCCTCGCGCGCTGGCTGACCGGCCTTTGCCCGTGCCTAAAAACTCAAATAACCTTGCTTTTATCAGCCAATTTGTCGAGATCCCCGAGGATGTGGTCTTTACGGTCGAATATTCAGTGCGTGCCGCACAGATGGCAGTTTACGAATTGTTAGAAATCGATCGGGATATTCCGCCAATCTTGCACCATGACAAATCGATTAAGGTCAATCTGGATGCTGCGATCAAGGCATTTAAATAGCATGTTCCTACTTGTTTTGAAAACCAGTGGGGTGCCATCGCCACAACTACATCATGCGTGAAATATGTTGGATCATCTTGAAGGGCTGATCAATGCTCGGTCTCGGCAGCAAATTTCTGTTGAAGTTACAAATGAACGCGATGCAATGCTCAGGGGTATGGAAATAGAGCCAGTGGAGGGCAAAGTTTGACTGCTCAAAGTGGCCACGTCAAAATTTGATAACCGACGCGTTTGGCCCGTCACCCAGACAAGCGCATCGCGACTACACGGATAGCCGTTGATCATTTCAATTACGTCACCGCGCGCCAGTCCGCACATTACGGCTGGTGCGCGATCAAACGTGCCGCTGATGGTGTTGCTGTCATCGGTGAATACGAGGCCCATGTACGAAACTGATGCCGTGGTCACGGCGAAGCCCAGCCGCCGGAGTAGCTCGAGGGTATCAAGCCCACTCGGCTGACGAGCCTCGCGGGTCAGTCGCGCCTCTAGGCCCGGTGGTGTGCCATCAAAGTAATCGATCACTTGTTCTGTAGTGTACCCCAATTCCTGCAGCGGTGTATTTGGCCAGTGCACGAATTCATGAAAGAACGCGCCAAAGGCTTCATTCAGGTTGGTGCTACTTTCCATACGCAATACCGCATCCAGACCGAATGCGATCAGCATCCCCTTGTCGTAATAGTCGATGATATTGCTCGCCTGCCCCGGATAGGCGGGGGAGTTGTTGAGATAGACCGCAAGGCTGGACTCTAACGCGCTGACCCGTTCATAGGACGGAAGACGGGTCAGATGATCGTGGTAACCGACGATGTTGCTGAAGAATTGTTCAGCGCTGTAAACACCAGTGTTCGTGCAGGTGACGAACTCGTAGTACCGGGTAAACCCCTCGGCCACCCACAGCCCTTCAGTAAAACATCCCGTATGAAGCCGGTTTTCGAGATCAAGAAACGGTGCCGGGCCTAGTCGCCGCACATTCCAAGCATGGAACATCTCGTGTGCACACACACGAATGGCGACCCTGAAAGTATCGTCATCGGCAAACCCGTCCGCGCCAATCCCGCACATCGTGCTGGTCAGGGCAGCTAGAAACTGACGAGACGCTGATTTGCATCAGCACAAGTTAATTCAAGCCGATTAAAATCAACTTACATGCCGCTAGGGCGAGTATCGCATTGACTACAAGCACTCACCCTACGGATGGCCTGAAATCCACTGACAACACTTTGGTGTGTCCTTGGTTGTCGGTTTTCAGAACAGCAAAGTCACGGCGGTTTGATACCTGGTATGGCAACTGATTCAGCTGAAATAAGAATAGGGCAATTCGTCCATAAAAAGGAATATACTAATGCGCACCACCATAAACAAACTGACCCTCGTCACCACTCTGAGCATGTTTGCATTTGCCGGCGCGGCAACTGCGGATGATGCTAACGTTGTCTCAAAGATCGAAGTGACTGCCGCCTATGGAGCCGCAGAAAGTTCAAATGCTCGTGAAATGTATCCGGAAGTCGCCACAGATATTCAGCTCGCCATCGCAAAGCTGGTACCGACGAGTGACAACGCTGATAATCCGTTCATTCTGGTCGATATCCGTAAAATCGCCCTCAATGGCAACCAAACGTTGCAGGGGGAAAATGAATTCAACCAGTTGGAAGGCGTGGTTTCCATCGAAAATATGCAGCAGGGTGGCAAGAGTTTCCGCGTCAATATTATGGCCCACACGGACGCGGATGCTGTGCATGCAGGATATACAGGTATCACACCATCGCTTGATAATAATTACAATGCAATGGTCGACGGTTTTGCCATGGAAGTGGCGAAGAAGTTTAACATCGCATCAGCAGAAATTGACTAGATGTTAGCATAAAAACCGCCCCGGAAAATACCAGCAGGCACGACCTTTGCGGGTCGTGCCTGTTTCGTTTGTGCATTTTTATGATTGCCAATATTAGTTGCTTGACCTGTGGGCATCCGCCCAGTGTGATGGTGATCGGAGCAGCGCCCTCATGGAACGGGTTAGTTCTCAGCTCCAATAGGTGTCGTGGCGCGGAACCGCGCAGATCGCTCGATAAGATCATTCATGTGGGCTGCGGCGCGGATCGTCAGAGGATGAGGGCTAGCACCGATCCGGGGCTCAATGGTACGCGACATGGCGCGTGCCAGCTCTAACTGCGGACCTGATGCGGTTGCCAGCAAGGCGATGACCAAATTCTCCAGAGCAATCACCCGGATATGAAGGAGGCCCATCTGGGCATTATCGACCGAAGGCATTTCCGCTTGAACACGACCGGATGCCAAATCGGTTTCACGACCGCATTGACCCGAGCCTCCCTCATTGGCCCATCTTGACAGCGCTCGGTCACGTTGTTGGGCGTCACCGATAGACTGAAAATCTTGATCTGACATGTGTCCTCCCTGATGATTGACGCGACCAGACGCCCTATTGATCTTGGCGCGCATCTCTCGGTTTCCGGCTCCAATGACGACC
>JBALTK010000044.1:0-16209 GCA_036964385.1 Sulfitobacter sp.
ACAGGGGCGAGCGCCCGCCCTAAGAGGATCGAACCTGCGATCATCGCACCCGGCGTCAGCTCGTTCTGCAGCACCAGATAGGCACCCAAACCAAGCATGGCGGATTGCAAAAACAATCGGATCGTTTTGGTCATAGACGTGAAAGAGCCACCTACGTCAGCAGCAATCACCTGACCTTCAAGCGCCTGACTGCGCGCCTTTTGCCAGCGGGTAAAGGCGGCATCCCGCATCCCCATTGCCTGAACCATCTCGGCTTCGGTGCGTATCTGGTCGGCCATGCTTGTGGCCTGTTGCCCTGCAATGGCCGCGCGCCGTTGCGCACCGCGCGACAGGTATTGGTTTGCAATAGCGATTACGACCAGTATCGCCCCCCCGATAAGCGCCAAATAGCCAAGGTATGCGTGAAAAACAAAGATACCAGCAAAGAAGATTGGCGTCCAAGGCAGGTCAAACGCCGCCATTAACACAGGCGATGTGATCATCCGCTGCACGGCCTCTAGGTCAGCGAGATTTCCGTTCGTCTTGGAATCAGGTGCCACAGCAGACTTGCGGACAACCGCATCAAAAACGCGTCGATCCAGATCATCCTGAAACCGTGCGCCAACCCGCGCCATGATACGTCCACGCGTATAGTCGAGAATGCCCATTACAGCGTAGGCAAAAGCGACCAACAGGGACAACGCCACCAGTGTTTCCTGACTACCCGACCCAAGAACACGGTCATAGACCTGCAACATATAGAGCGGACCAGTCAGCATCAGCAGGTTAGCGAATGCAGAAAACAGCCCAACGGTCCAATACAGAGAGCGGCTGCGTTTGCGCACTTGGCGCAGTTCTTCACGGCCTCGTTTAACTACATCGCTCTGCATTTATATATCTCCAAAAGCCGTTTCTGGCCCCTTATGTCATTGCTCAGCGCGGGATAAGCGCATCTGGTCGTACACATCCGAAACCATAAACCACTCGTAGCCTTAACAACATATTTTCAAGCGCCGTTGTCAACGGTCACCGCCTCTTGCGTTGTTCGATGAGCTGCCATTCCCCCCACCGCCAAAAATATCCTGCAAGACTTGGTCTATAATATTTGCCGGACGTGAAGGCTTGGGGGCGACAGGCGCTTGACCTGTGGGAATTGGAGCAACCTCGTTCACGTCCCCTTCAAAGATCACTTGCGCAGGAGCAGGCAGAACCATCGGAAGCGCTTTGACTGGCACCCCTTCATGTACACGCTTCATCGCCTCGCGCCAAATTTCTGTGGGCAAGCCGCCGCCTGTCACACCTTTGAGCGGGGTATTGTCGTCATACCCCATCCAAACACCCGCGACATAATCAGCGGAGAATCCAATGAACCATGCATCCTTGGCGGCAGATGTAGTGCCGGTCTTACCCGCCAACTGGCGTCGGCCGAATTGCGCGCGCTGGCCCGTCCCTTCGGATACCACCTTTTCCATCATATAGATGAGCTGGCCAGCCGCACTCTCTTGAATAACACGCTCCCCGATGCCGCCGCCACTGCCCATCAGCGCCTCGGCATCCCCACGCAAACGCAGGTCGATCAACCCATATGGCGTTACCGAGGAACCACCGTTCAAGATGCCGGCAAAGGCGCCCGTCATTTCGATCAACGTGCTCTCCGACGCACCAAGCGCCAACGCAGGACCTGCGGCGAGATCGTTCTTGATCCCGAATTGGGACGCCACAGCACTGACTGTTTCACGACCCACAGACTCCGATATCTTGACCGCAGGAATGTTGAGCGATTGCGCAAGTGCATTCGTGAGAGTCGTCTGACCGGAAAAGCGGTTGGTGTAGTTGCGGGGACACCATTCACCCGAGCCAGGGATATTGAGGCAGTAGGGGCTATCATCAACCAGATCATTCGGCGAATAACCCAGATCGAGTGCCGCCGCGTAAACGAACGGCTTGAACGCAGATCCTGTTTGCCGCAACGCTTGGGTCGCACGGTTGAATGCACCTGACACTTTGGTCTTACGCCCGCCGACCATAGCCCGCACAGCACCATCCGCACTCATCACCACAATAGCGGCCTGCGCTTTCGAGCCTGAGCGCACCTTGTTGTCGAAGACCCAGTTCAGCCCCTCAACAGCAGCACGTTGCATCCGCTGATCCAATGTGGTGCGGATAATCACGTCTTCGGTGGTCTTACGGGTAAAAAATTCCGGTCCCGTGGACATAACCCAATCCGCGAAATACCCACCTGCACGCGCCTCGGCCGCATCGGAAAGCGTCGCGGGGTTTGCGATCGCTTCAGCGACCTCGGCATCGCTCAGATACCCTTGCTCATTCATCAAGCGCAGGACCGTTGCGGCGCGGTTGCGTGACCGTTCAAGGTTTGACGTAGGCGACAGAGTGCTGGGCGCAGTGAGCAATCCAGCAATCGTTGCGGCCTCTGCTGGATTTACCTCTGAGGCGGACTTCCCATAAAATCGTTGTGCAGCGGCCTCTGCTCCGTAGGCGCCCCCGCCCATATAGGCGCGGTTCAGGTAGATCGAAAGAATATCATTCTTGGAGTATTTAACCTCCATCGCCAGCGCATAGACTGCCTCTTTCGCCTTACGCTTGATTGATCCGCGGCGACATTCACTCTCGTACTCTGCTTCGGTCTTGCCTGCGCTCGGATCAAACGGCTCCCCCAAACACAACAGCTTGGCGGTTTGCTGGGTGATCGTGGAACCACCGTGGCCCGACAGCGGACCGCGACCTTCGCTCAGGTTGATGCGCACCGCAGAGGCGATACCGCGCGGGCTGAGGCCAAAGTGCTTGTAGAACCGCTTGTCCTCGGTCGCGAGCACGGCATTTTTAAGATGTGGAGAGACACTGCTTGCACGGATCGCACCGCCAAACTGATCACCGCGCCATGCGAAAACATCACCCTTATAATCAAGCATCGTGACAGAGCCATTGGCACGGCCATCGAGCAGATCCTCAACAGGCGGAAGCGTCTTATAGAAATAGCCCACGATCAGAGCAAGAACCGCACACCCTACAAGAACAGAGCGTGACGTGATTACCCAGATGAGACGGAAAAACCAGCGCACAATAGCGCTGAAGAAACCAAGGATGCCACCGCGACGGGGACGTGCGGGTTTGCGCGCACGCTTTGCCGCTGGCTTCGGCTTGGGCTTTACTGCTTTTTTTGTCGCTGTCGGTTTCGCGCCTTTGCGATACCGGTTTTCCGCCACCAACGGGCGCTTACGTTTGGGTGAATCACTCATTATTTGGGGCCTGCTCGCCTACTATTTTGCAGCACCATAAACCTCTTGCGCCAATTTGTTTAGCGTTCCTTCCCACATAACGCCTCATAATTTTGCCTAATTTTTAACCTCACTGCAAATTCAGCCTAAAAATTAATCATTTTGCTTCGAAAAACTGCTGTTTTCACCATACACCCCCTTCCTTCCAAGCAACTCTCACCTCTTTGTTAAGGGCACATCAAGCAGGGTATCCTGCGCTTTAGGAGGGACAATCCGGTGAAACTCATCATTGCCACAATCAAACCATTCAAACTCGAAGAGGTTCGCGAAGCGCTGACCGAAGCGGGTGTGCGCGGTCTGATGGTTACAGAAATCAAAGGCTTCGGCGCTCAGTCGGGCCATACCGAAATTTACCGCGGCGCCGAATACGTCGTGAACTTCGTTCCAAAAGTAAAACTGGAACTGGTCGTTGCAGACAGCGTCGCCGACCAAATGGTCGAAGTGATCAGCAAAACTGCCCAAACAGGCAAAATCGGTGACGGCAAAATCTTTGTCCTCGATGTCGAACAAGCGGTGCGCGTGCGCACAGGCGAAACCGGCGAAGACGCTATTTAAATCCAAGGATGACCCTGATGAACAAGAAATATCTAATCCCCCTCAGCCTTGGTGCCGCGATGCTGCCCACGCTGGCCTTGGCGCAGGATGCCGCCGCTCCGAGTTTTGATGAAATTGGTCCGTACCTGATGACCACCCTACTATTCCTTGTAGGTGGTTTTCTGGTGTTCTGGATGGCAGCAGGCTTTGCCATGCTTGAAGCGGGTCTCGTTCGCTCCAAGAACGTTACAACGCAGCTAACAAAGAATATCGCGCTCTTCTCTCTTGCGTCGATCATGTACTGGCTCGTCGGTTTCAACCTGATGTACCCAGGTGACTTCAACGGCTACTTTGCCTTTAACTTCGTTCCCACCGTACTGGAGCCTGTAGGTCTTACAGCGGCGGACGCGGCACTTGATTATGCCTCCGTTGCTTCCGACTTCTTCTTTCAGTTGATGTTTGTCGCTGCGACTGCTTCGATCGTGTCGGGCGCACTGGCCGAGCGTATCAAGCTGTGGCCCTTCCTCTTCTTCGTGGTCATTCTCACAGGTCTGCTTTACCCGATTTCCGGTTCCTGGCAGTGGGGCGGCGGCTGGTTGTCCGAGATGGGCTTTAGCGACTTTGCCGGCTCCACAATCGTACACTCTGTTGGTGGCTGGGCTGCTCTTGCTGGTGCACTGATCCTCGGACCACGCCTCGGCAAATACAAAGATGGCCGTGTAAACCCGATGCCTGGTTCTAACCTTGCACTCGCGACACTGGGTACGTTCATCCTGTGGCTCGGTTGGTTCGGCTTCAACGGCGGCTCACAGCTTGCTGCGGGTACTGTCGGTGACATCACAGACGTTGGCCGCATCTTTGCCAACACCAATATGGCAGCCGCGTCCGGTTCCGTAGCCGCACTGATCCTGACCCAACTCCTCTACAAAAAGGTCGATCTGACGATGGTACTCAACGGCGCACTTGCCGGTCTGGTCTCCATCACGGCCGAACCTTTGGCACCGTCCCTCTTTGGTGCTCTTTGGATTGGTGCCGTCGGTGGCGTAATCGTAGTCTTCGCCGTACCGTTCCTCGACAAGCTCAAGATCGACGATGTTGTTGGCGCCATTCCGGTACACCTTTTCGCAGGTATCTGGGGCACAGTCGCAGTGGTGTTCTACAACGCTGAGACAAGCCTTGTAACACAGCTGATCGGTATCGCAGCTTACGGCATCTTCACCTTCGTGGCAGCAAGCGCACTGTGGCTAATCCTCAAAGCGACTGTCGGTATCCGCGTCAGCGAAGAAGCCGAGATCATGGGTCTCGACACATCCGAGTTGGGCATGGAAGCCTACCCCGAATTCACACGGGGCTAAGCAATCACGCGGCACTTGCTCTCCTCCCCTGCAAGTGCCGCGTATTGTCAAAATAGAAAAAGCCCCGCATCGGTTGATGCGGGGCTTTTTGCTGTCTGTCGTTTGAAAACTTTGATCAGATGCCAGCGTCGATGATCGCTTTGGCAAGGATCGGAACCGTTTGGGCGTTGAGACCAGCAATGTTCATCCGGCTGTCCCCCACCATGTAGATCCCGTGATCCACCCGCAGCTTCTCTACCATCTCTGGTGTAGTGCCGAGACGAGAGAACATGCCGCGATGCTGTGCAAGGAAGCCGAAACGGTCTGAACCAGACAGACGCTGCAACTCGCTCGCAAGCTGGCTGCGGAGCCCAAGCATGGACTGACGCACATCCTCAAGCTCGGCCTGCCAATCAGCACGCAATGCATCATCCGTCAGGATCATGGTCACCAGTCGCGCACCGTGGTCAGGCGGAAAGCTGAAGTTCTGACGGTTTAGATACGCCAGCGTTCCTTGGTTCAGCGCTTGCGCACCGGCATCTGCGCTCACCGCCATCAGTATCCCTGTACGCTCACGGTAGATGCCGAAATTCTTGGAGCAGCTTGCTGCAATCAGACACTCAGGCACAGCCGCCGCGACCTTGCGCGTTGCTGCTGCGTCTTCCTCAAGACCATCGCCAAAGCCCTGATAGGCGATGTCGATCATTGGCGTGGCACCCGTGGACAGCAAAACCTCGATCACCGCGTCCCATTCAGTGGCGTTGAGATTGGCCCCTGTCGGGTTGTGGCAGCAGCCATGCAATAGAACGACATCGCCCTTTTTAGCGGTCTTCAGGTCAGCGATCAGCCCGTCAAAATCAACACCGCGCGTTTCATTGTCGAAATACCGGTATGGAACAACTTCGATCCCAAGATAGGAAAGGATCGACAGGTGGTTCGGCCAAGTAGGGTCAGACACAAATACGCGCGCATCAGGCCGCGCCATCTGGATCATCTCAAATGCCTGACGCACCGCCCCTGTCCCACCTGGTGTGGCGGCGGCTGCAACATTCGCACGCGGGACCGTTGTGCCCAGCACCAGATCAATCATAGCATCGCCAAAGGCGGGATCACCGGCAAGACCAGTATACACCTTGGTGTCTTGGACTTCCCAAAGCTTGTGCTCCGCCGACTTAACAGCGCGCATGATCGGTGTCAGGCCCGTCGCATCCTTGTAGACGCCAACGCCAAGGTCGACTTTCGTCTCACGCGGATCATCACGATACATCTGAACAAGAGCAAGGATTTTGTCCGCTGGTTGCGGCTTTAGAGTCTCGAACATTATGCGTCTCCTGTCGCAATCGGCATGGTGGGAAACATTCCCCACTCCGCCCATGATCCATCATATAGCGACCAGTCACTGTGACCCAGCCGCTCAAGCGCGAGCGCCAGCACAGCAGCCGTAATGCCCGATCCGCAAGATGTGATAATCGGCTTTGCCAGATCAACACCAGCAGCCTCAAACACAGCACGGGTTTCATCAACGGATTTCATGGTCTGGCCATCACTCAACAGCGTGGAGAACGGAACATTGCGGGACTTGGGAATGTGCCCTGCCCGCAAGCCCTCACGCGGCTCTGGCGCTTCTCCACGGAAGCGAGCGGCGGCACGTGCATCCACGATCTGCGGGCTGCCCAGCTTGGAGGCATGGGCCACTTGCGTCACGTCCCGCACAAGTTGGTTTTGAAAACGCACAGTCATATGGCGATCTCTGGCAATGGGCGGCATGTCTTCGGTAGGACGGTCCTCTGCCAGCCATTTTGGCAGGCCACCATCAAGGACAGCAACATTCTCCTGCCCCATCAATTTAAACAGCCACCACACGCGCGGCGCGGACATAATCCCTGCGCCGTCATAGACGACGACCTGATGGCCATCTCCTATGCCCATCGCGCGCATTCGCGACATAAATTTTTCGATGGGGGGTGCCATATGTGGCAAATCCGACCGCGCGTCGGAAATCTCGTCAATGTCAAAGAACCGCGCGCCGGGAATATGCGCTTCGTCATATTCGGCCTTAGGATTACGCGCATCAGCGGGCAAATACCAAGAAGCGTCTAATATCCTAAGATCAGGATCTTTCAGATGCTTGGCAAGCCAATCAGTTGATACAAGTGTTTTGGGATCGTCGGTCATGGGAAGCCCCTCGTCAGCAGGTCTTCTGATGCCTAGCGCGCCCGCCGCTTTGTGGCAAGTGCGGGCGACGTCCAGCGCCGCCCGAGCCGTACTATTTGCCCATCATATTGCGGACAGCACCGACAATAGCCAGCACAACACCACCGCCGATACCGCCACCGGCAACTTGGGCAATGACGCCTGCAACATCCATGCCTTCGGCACCACCGACGCCCATCGCGCCAAGGATTGTACCACCCAAGCCACCACCGACGATGCCGGAAATCGAGTTAATCAGCGTACCTTGGTTCAGGCTACCCAGTAGTTTTCCTGCGACATTGCCGCCAACGGCACCCGACAATAGACCAATAATAAGTTCCATAAAATTCTCCCACTTCAGCCGCGCTTAAAAAAATGCTCCGACCCTGCGACAAAACAGACAGGAGCGTCAGAACGCTAGCAGGACTGATAGCAAAGGGTATGGGGAAATAGCCGCTGAAGTTAACCGATAGGGCTGGTTTTATCCGTGGTCTTTGAGCAGCCGTGATTTTTGACGGGACCAGTCACGCTTGGCCGCATCTTCGCGTTTGTCATGCAGCTTCTTACCCTTAGCGATACCGATCTTGATCTTGGCCATGCCTCGGTGATTGAAGTACATCACCAGTGGTACAAGGGTCATGCCCTTGCGTTGGGTCTCGTTCCACATGTGCGCAAGCTGCTTACGGCTCACCAACAGTTTGCGACGGCGGCGCTCTTCGTGGCCGAACGTCTTGGCCTGCTTGTACGGCGCGATATAGCTGTTCACGAGCCACAGTTCACCATCTTCGACCGCGGCATAACTCTCGGCGATATTGGAGCCGCCCATGCGCAAGGATTTAACCTCGGACCCTTCGAGCATGATACCGCACTCGATATCTTCCTCGATCGCATAATCAAACCGCGCGCGGCGGTTTTCTGCGATGACCTTATAGTTCGGGTCGGATTTGGATGATGATTTTACCTGAGCCATACTAGCGATGTAGGGCGCACTGGCCCCGCGTGCAAGGGAGCGCCTTAGCGCAGCCCCTCAGACGCCAGATATTTCGCCAGATTAACAATCAACTGGCCGCGTGCGCGTGCAATGGCTGCTGGTCCCCCTTTAGGGTCATAAGCGACGGACAAGTCGAACGCACCAGAACGCTCACGCCCCTCATAGACACCCACGAAATACTGGCCCGTTGCGCGGTAAGTTCCATCCGTTCCTGCAATCAGATCTGCAAACCGAACAACAAGTGTGGCGGCTGTATTTTCCTCGAATGGCCACGGCTCTGACGCAACCCGCTTGCCGGTGAGGCGTGCTAGGTTGCGGCTCAGCTCTAGGCCAATGGCACGCTCTGGGGCATCCGCCCAAAGCACTTTGGAAGTGATCAGCGTACCGTCAGGCGCCTGCTGGGCGATCTCGTCGGCTGCAGCATAGCTGGGCAGTGACACGTCCTTCACTTCTACAGATTTAAAGCCGATGCGCACAGTCTCTGTGATCGCAGGCGGTTGCACCACGACACTGTCAGGTGCGCCACAGGCGGACAAGAAAGCCAGCGCAGCAGCGGCGGCAAATGATTTCATCAGTTTCATATTATCTTCCCAGCAGCAGAGAGTTAGGATTTCGTTCGATGGTACGCGCCAACTTTTCCAGCGCTCCAGCAGCTTGTGCAATGTCACGCAACGCGGCCTGTGCAGAGCGGCTAAGTTCGTCGCCTTGGTCAAAGCCTTCGATGGTTCGGCCCGCTTGTGCAAATAGTCCGTTCAGTCGGTTGATTACTTGTGGCAGATCACGTGCAGAGACCGCAATGCTGTCCGCCGCCGTGCGCGCCGAGGCCAGCGTCTGGTTCACGTTTTGCACCGCGCCGCCCTCCCGCAGTTCTTTAAGCGTCGCGTTCAACTGGTCCAACGCTCCTGAAAGGGCGACAGGCAATTGTGCCGTTTCAGGGCTACTCACCAATGCTTCGGCAGAAGAGGTCAACGAGGTCAGCTCTTTAATCAGGACATCAAACTCTAGCGTAGCAGCCTTTTCAGCAACGGTTTGGATGTCCGCCACCAACTCCGGCACGCCTGCAACTGAGGATGTAACCGCATCTGCTGCTTCCGATGCAGCCGTCAGCGTCGTCCCAAGGACTTCGGCAATACGTTGACGCTCAAGTTCCGCCACCAGCCCCTCGACACGGGTGAGGGTCGCGTTCAATGCGACGGGGATGTTTTTGACATCATCCGACGTCACGATATTCGAGATATCGCCCAGCAATGTACTGACATCTCCAGGCACCTTTTGAAGGTCGCCGTTCGACATGAGCGTCTCGGCCGAATTCATGACGTTGATCGCACTACTGAGCAGCTCCTCAATCGGCAAGTTGTTGATGCGCGTAAACACACCCTCAACAGTAGCCGCAGCATCCGAGGTTTCGCTTTTCGTGGTCGGCATTATCGGAAGATCGTTGCCCGTCTGTGTCATTCTCGCGGTCGGAGCATCTTCTACTTCCACCAGTTCGACCTTGAGCCCGCCAGTCAGCAGGCTGGCCGAAGCGAGGCGCGCACGCAGACCGTTCACAACCCGTTCTTCCAACAAAGCCAGCGCAGAAGCAGGACTCGAATCCCCGGGTAGACCAAGCCGGGAAGGCTGGATCGAGAGGATCACATTCAGTCGTACGCGACTGTCCCCGAACTGGTTCACATCGACAATACCTGATAGGCTTTCGACTGATCCGATACGAAGACCAATGAGTTCTACAGGCGCACCAACGGTGAGACCTGATACGTTTTCGTCAAAGATTACGCTGATTTGCAGCGGATCAACTTCGGAGTTGGTAAACAGGCTGTTCCGCGCAGTTTCTTTCGCATCATAGACTTCGAATACCTCTCCATCGCGCACGGAATCGCCGCCAGAGACAAAGGTATCAAATGTCACCCCCCCACCAATTAAGGTCGCCAGTGACTGGAAATCAATCTCGGCCCCTGTCGGCCCAACCGAGAACGAAAAGCCTGATGCTTCCCAGAACCGTGTAGAAGAATTTATCAGATGCCGATGCTCTTCATAAATCAACGCCTCGGAGATCGCAAAAGCACCACTTCGAGCGATCTGTGCACGTCCAACTTGGCCAACCTGAATTCCACGAAACAGGATAGGGGCATTGTCGGTCAGTGAGCCATTGGTTGTTGTGCGAAACGCAATCTGCAAACCGCTGCTGCCTGGCTTGATCAACGGGACTGCATCAGATCCCTTAAATTTGGAGGCAGCCGCGCCAATTTCTTCGTCCCAAGACCCTTCAATATAAACGCCGCTCAGCACCGTACTCAAACCAGTGACGCCTTGCGCGGTTACTTCAGGCTGAACGATCCAAAAAACTGAAGAGGCATCGACGTATTCGGAAATGTTTTTGTCCAGACGGATGTGAACTTCGATTACGGACAGGTCTTCGCTAAACCCGACCTCTTCGACCTTCCCTACTTCGATGTCGCGATACTTTAGCTTAGTCTCCCCTGCGGAGATCCCCGCGCCGTCCTTAAACGTCACGATGATAACAGGGCCTTTAGCGCTGTAGGACTGCCACGCCACCCCAAAAGCCACAACAAGGGCCAGCAACGGGATAATCCAGACAAATGCGATGCCCGAGACGCCACGGCTGCGTGTCTTTGAAATTTCAACCTTGGGCGGTGTTTTAACCATGGCCAGATACCTCGTCAGTGTCTGCTTCGGCATCCCAGATCATGCGTGGATCAAAAGATTGCGCAGACAGCATTGTAAAAATCACAGATAGGGCAAAAAAGAACGCAGCAGGCCCTGGAGTTATGGACGCCAAACCTTGGAGTTGCACCAGCGCAGATAGAATGGCAACAACAAAGATATCGATCATAGACCAACGCCCGATGTACTCAACCACCTCGTACATCAAAAGGCGATGGCGTGACGCATATCCACCCTTCTGCCGCACGCTCAGCGCGAGAAAGGCGATGGCCCAGAATTTCCCCAACGGGATCACGACGGATGCCACCAGAATAATGGCCGCAATCCCGTAAGCACCGTGGTGGGCCAGATCGACAGCGCCTCCAACGATCGTGCTTTCGTCCACCGAGAAGAGCTGTTGGGTGCGAAGCATCGGATAGATGTTAGACGGAACGTAGCACATCAATCCGACCAGCCAGAGCGCCCAAACCCGCTGTAGGCTGTTCACATCGCGCGATACCAATTTTGCACCACAGCGCCCGCAGACCTCTGTCTCCAGCGGCCATGCACGTGCGCAGCGAGTACACGCCACAAGTCCGGCCGCGCGGGCCGTTACGACTTTTTGGGGTGTTCCAGAGAGTTCCATACCGACCACTTACACATATACCCGTCCTGTACGATGACCAGCACCACCAAAACACCAAACATCCAAAAGGCAGGACCAAAATCAACTGTGGCCAAATCCGCAACCTTAACCAGCGCCACAGCACATCCGAGCGCGAAAATCTCCGCCATCGACCAAGGTTTAAGTGCCTCGGAGAAGCGGAAAGCGGCAATCGCATGGCGCGCAGGTTGGCGGTCCAGAACCAACGGCACCAAAACATAAATCGTAAGCAACATGCGCAGCAGCGGCACAAAGATAATGAACCCCGCAGTGAGTAAGGCCAGCACGAGCATCGGCCCCTCGGTAAACGTCAGTGCCGCATCAAGGATTGAAACGGCATTACTCCGCCCTGCTGCCGAAATTTGCAAAAACGGAAACAGGCTTGCAGCGATGATTAATACCACAACGGCGATCGACACTGCGATGATCTGCACTCCCGCTTTCGCCTTCGGTGCAATCAGCACCTTGTGACACCGGACGCAAACCGCTCTTTCACCATTCTTCGGGCGCTGCAACTGGTAAGTCGCATCGCAGACCGGACAGATTATTAGCCCTTCAAGGGGGCCGCGTGTGAACTCTTCAGCTTCAGACATAGTCCATCATATAGCGGTACAAATGGGTAAGTCACATGCTTATTTAGTGCCTTAGTACAGTACCATTTACACGCAGCTCATCCCATAATCGCCGCCCGAGCAGTACCATCATAACCTAGCATCCGCAGGATATCGTCAGTATCCGCACCTATCCCTGTCGGCGGCTTTGGCGTTGCGGCTGCCGTCCTACTGAAACGTGGTGCTGGCGCAGCCTGGGAGATGCCCTCAGGTGCGATAATCGTCTTCCGCGCAGCCATATGCGGATGGAATTGTGCCTCTGAGAATGTCAGGACAGGAGCCACACAGGCGTCTGAGCCTTCAAATATCGCGGCCCACTCATCGCGGGTTTTGCGCGCAAACGCTTCTGCATAACTTGCGCGGCGCGCCTCCCATTTTGATGCATCATTCTGGCTGTCCTGATGTTCAGAGGGTAGTCCTGCTTTTTCCAACAGCAACGCATGGAATTGCGGTTCAAGTGCGCCGACAGAAAGATAACCACCGCAAGCGCAGGTGTAACAACGGTAAAACGGTGCAGCGCCATCGAGCCAATTAGCGCCCCGATCAACGCTCCATTTGCCTTGCGCGAGCATTGCGTGAATGAGCCCCATCATCGCGGGCACGCCGTCTACCATCGCGGCATCTACGACTTGACCCTTACCCGAAATGCCTCGCTCGATCACCGCGCTCAGAATACCCAACAGCAGGAACATCGTCCCACCACCATAATCCGCCACCAGATTTAGCGGTGGCACAGGGGCGCGGTCCGCGTCCCCCATCGCATGAAGCGCGCCAGTGAGCGCGAGATAATTGATGTCGTGGCCCGCAGTTTGCGACAGCGGCCCCTCCTGCCCCCAACCCGTCATGCGCGCATAGATAAGCGCTTCGGGACAATCCTCTGGCCCCAGCGTCAGTCGCTCCATCACACCAGGTCGGAACCCTTCGATGAGCACGTCGCTCGCGGCAATAAGGCGATGCGCCGCCTCTAGCCCCTGCATGGTTTTGAGGTCCAGCACGACCGAGCGTTTGCCACGTCTGTTGATATCAGTCGGATCAACAGGAGCAGCTTTGCGATCCACGGTGATGACCTGCGCACCAAGATCGGCCAACAGTTGCCCCGCCAACGGCGCAGGCCCCAGCCCCGAAAATTCAACAATTTTCAGTGATGCCAAAGGTCCCATTTTCACTCCACTCCCGGCAAGACGACCTCACGGGCGCCTTCCACAAAATCCTTGAGCGATAATGGCCAGATCACTCCGGGCCAACGCAGCTCCATCTCTTTTTTCCGCGGACGGTAGACAGCCGTATAAAGTGTCCCGAAACCGTGCCGGAATGCAGTGGAATAGAGCGGTGGGCGCAAGAACAGGTTAATGAACTTTTCTTCGGGATCGTGGTGCAGACGCAAACGCTGTTGCAGAAAACGCTCCCGCTCAACCGTTGCGGTGAAGCGTGCGTGGCTGATCCATTCTACCGTCTCCTGATGGTTAGTCGCCACTGCACGCTGCGTAATCACCGCAGGGCGGTCAGGCGCCATCATCACCGTAAGGTAGTTCCGTTTTTTGTCCAGCACGGTGACGTTATAGCTCATATGCGTGGGCACGCGTGCCAGCACTTCTGCCGCCTCTTCTGCCGTCTCACAAATCTGCATGACGTAGCGCAGGATCAGCGGCACGCCGAACCCCTCACCAACAACACGACGTCCGCCAAAAGTGAGCGAGATCGACAACCCCTTATCGTTCACACCATCCACAAGCCCCCAAAGCCCGTCAGAGGTTCCCATAACGGCGCGTCCCATCCAGTTCGTACGCAGCACAAGGCTGTCAAACGCCCTTGGGTTATAATCATAGTTGCGGACCATTACAGGCTGCTTTCCTGCCCAGACGGCCTGAGAGCAGCTCGCGAGATAGGCGGGCGGCGTATAAAAGCTCAGGAACCGCGCGGCATGGTCACCGCCGCCCGCGAGTTCACACAGCTCTTCATAGAGCGGCACCATTTCAGGCATATGCGTCCGTAATGCACGCAGGCCTTCGGCATAGGTCGGACGGGCGATCTCTCCTTCTTTGAGCCACCACGCCCGATAGCCGGACCAATATTCATGGAAAAGCCCAGCCCACTTTGGGCCGGGCGAATCCTCAGAGATTGCACGCCAGTACATAGCGGCCTTTCTAAAGCATTTGGGAAGGTCCGCTTAAACTGCGGACCTTTCTTCAAAGCAATACCGGATTCAATTTATAAAATCTTGAACGCCGGATCGGACAGTATTGGGTCAGCTGCTGCTGCAGGCAACGGTGTGCCTTCAACTGCGCTTTTGATCCCGTGAATCCATTTCTTCGCCCGCTCGTTAAGCTGGAAGGACTTGGTCATGGAACGGCCCCGCGTCACAAGGATACCGATGTCGGCCCCTTCATAGCGGTAGTCACCCGGCTGTAGGATACGCAGGAAAAACGCTTCGTTCTCGCTCTCCACTGCACGGCGGTGATAATCAAAGCGGTCGAACACAACAGACCCGTCTTCTTTCATCTTATAGATGCCCGTCTCCGGTGCTTCGGAGCAGATATCAACACTGTCCCTGGTGTGCTTAATCACCATCTGGCTCCAACCGTCGATATTGGCGGGGTCGGCCCAGCGGGCGTTCAACTCGTCCACATCAAGGTTGAACTTCTTCTTGGAGAATTCCAACAGGTGGAACAGGAACAACGGCGCATCAGCGTGCGCAAATGCGGCGTGGTTCGTCATGGACGAAGCGCCAGTGATGCGCGGGTTCAACTCACCCAACCAAAGATCGCCAGTTTTTTTGTCGATCAGGAAATCCAGTTCGAAGTAGCCGCGATAGCCTTCTTTGCGCAGTTGCTCACCGAACTTGAAGGTCATCTCGCGCGCTTTTTCCCGTACTTTAGGCGGGAAGGCCGTCGCCAGCATCTCGTTCCCACACCAACCACCGCGATAGGGGGTCAATTCGTTGAAGCCAACAAGTTCAGTCATAAGTGGGCCAACAATAGTGCCCTCTTTAGTCGCGCAAGCCTCGATCGCTGCACCACGACAGCTGATGCGCTTCATAATCTTGATCTCACCCTCGCCGATGATTTCGGATTGATGGCGCCGGAAGTCGGCCTCGTTCTTGATGAAGAATGTCGTGTGGCCGCTATCGCCATAGGCTGATTGTAGCACCAGATCATGCCCAATACCGGCTTTTTCACAGGTCTCACGCAGGCCCTCGTATGAGTCCACTTCGGCGAGCGTGTTCGGCACGGACGGCACGCCCGCCTTGTTGCCGATGCGCACAGTGGCGATCTTATTGTCCATAGACTGACGCAGCTTCGCCTTTGGGAACCAAACATCTGCGCCCAGCTCTTTTGACAGGCGCTCTGTCTCTTCGTCAAACATCAAAAAGACGAACTTCGGCTTGCCGCCGCGCTTTTTGATGAAGTCGATGACCTCCTTGTGCTGGAGCAGATAGTTGTTGATGTCCTCAATGGACTGAAACTCTGCATGCGGCTGTTCGGAGGGGCAGAACACATTCGGGTGCTTGCCGCCATAACAGTCGATATAACAGATATATTTGAAGTTCTTGACCCACTCATCGAGTCCCAGAAGATTAAAGTTGGTCGCCGAGATGAAATAGACAGGTTCTTCATTTCGGTGAAAAAACCGGCGAATTTCAGAGATATTTCTAAGAACGGTAGCCATGTTGGTGTTCCTTATCTTGGTATTAAACTTCGTGGGTTCAAGCAGATGACTTCTTGGATTTACGTTTAGGCGCAGGTATCGCTCCCGCCTCGGCAAGTGCCTCTTGTGTGAAGACTCGCAGTCCCAGATCAGGCCGGTAGCCGTGAATTTCGCTCACATCCAGGGCGCGCATGAAGGCGAGAATTTCCTGACTGACCACTTGTCCCGGGACAAGGATCGGGAAACCTGGTGGGTAGGGGATGATGAAGCTCGCAGAGACAATCGTCTCGCCACGGTC
>JBALTK010000044.1:16219-22677 GCA_036964385.1 Sulfitobacter sp.
AGGAGCCATCCAACTCCAGATAGTCGCAATTCACGTCATCGTAAGACAGGAAAAACGCCTTGCGGATATCACCTTCGCGGCTGTTGCCACTCTCTAGAAACGCTTTGTGAAAGCGGCTGAAGTCCGGCAGTGGCGGGTAATCTTCGAGCAGGTTTTTCACGCGGCGGTCAAAGCCAAGTTTTTCCATGCCGGACGCGTCGTCGTTCAATTCATCTAGCGACTTTGCAATCTCGACCAGCACTTCAATCAGATAGGCAACACTTGATCGTGTTGTGCCGATGTTGGTCATAAACAAGACGGTATTGCGTGACGTTTTGTTTATCTGGATACCATATTTATCCATTAAGACTTTGTTCTTGAACGTATCTCCGTCCCAGCCCGTGCCACCGACCAGAAGCGTTACGCGGCTCGCATCGAGCACAAAATCGTCGCGCTCCCAGCAGTCCCACAAATCGGTCCAACCTTGCTCTGCATCGTAATAGCTGGTCACACCACTTTCACGGTATTCTTCCGGGATCATATCGCCAGCGGTAAGGACCTGAAAATACTTCTTCAAAAGGGGATGATCACTGATCGCGCGACGCATCGACATCGCCGCTTCGATCTGGCGCTGCACAAACTCGAAACCCTCCAGCTCTACCTGACGGCGACCTACGTCGAGGCTCGCAATAATCTGGTAGTTCGGTGAGGTCGACGTATGGGTCATGTAAGCTTCGTGGAACGCCTGTTCCACCTCGCCCTTAAAGTCCTGATCATTAACGTGGATCATGGACCCCTGCCGGAGGGATGTGAGCGTCTTATGCGTGGATTGTGTTGAATAGGCCCGCACCCGCGCCGTCGGTGGCGGGATCAAACGTGTCTTCATCAGCGTTTCGTGGTCCGCACCCTGCAGTTCTTCTTGCTGAGCAGCATATGCCTCCGCGTGGGCGGTTGTCTTGAACTTGGCGCGCAGAACATTTGCTGCGTTCATCGCTGTGCGCTGGCGGTATGTGGGATTAAAGCGGGCAAAGGCAAACCATGCCTCATCCCAAAGGAAAATCAGATCAGGCTTGATCGCGAGACATTCCTGCATCACCCGCTCAACGTTATAGACAAGCCCGTCGAAGGTGCAGTTCGTGAGCAGCAGCATGCGAACGCGGTCCAGCTTCCCTTGATCCTTGAGCTCCAGCAGCCGTTCTTTCATCTCTGACAGCGGCACGGCACCGTACATCGAGTATTTGCTGAGCGGATAGCTGTCGAGGTAGCTCACCTGCGCGCCCGCCAACACCATGCCGTAGTGGTGGGATTTGTGGCAATCGCGGTCGACCAGTACGATGTCACCCGGCTTGAGCAATGCCTGCACGACGATCTTGTTACAGGTCGAGGTGCCGTTTGTGGCAAAGAACGTTTGCTTGGAGCCAAATGCGCGGCTGGCCAGCTCTTGCGCTTCCTTGATCGGTCCGACGGGTTCGAGCAGGCTATCAAGCCCGCCTGAAGTCGCGGACGTTTCGGCAAGGAAGATATTGGGACCGTAGAACGCCCCCATGTCCTGAATCCAATGCGAGCGCGTAATGGATTTACCACGGCTGATTGGCATCGCGTGGAACACGCCCGTCGGCTGCTTGGAGTACTCTACCAGTGCCGTAAAGAACGGCGTTTTGTTGCGCGCCTGCACACCGCGCAAGATGTTCAGGTGCAGCTCCATGAAATCTTCAGAGTTGTAGAAAACGCGGCGGCAAATCCCCAGATCAAGGCCCGCGATATCTTCGACCGAACGTTCGGTGACTAGATAGGCGTCAAGCTCGGGGCGAACTTTCGCGATCATGCGGCACAGCTCGGGACCATAGTTCTCTGGCGGGATCGCGTCGATTTCGCTACTGCCGCCTGCCCGTGCGAGATAGCGGGTGAGAATTTCCTCGGCATTCTCGGAGTGCAACACCAACCCGGGGCGCACGACGATCGCCTGTATATTGTGGTTGAAGAGAACAGCAATCAGCGCATCCTCGATCGACGGGACAACAACAGCTTCATAAATGAACGGATCTTCGGGGCGGCGCATGCCCGTCACGTTGGTCTTGAGCCAGCGTTCCTGATGCTCGTTTACACTGTCCACAACCAGCACTTCAAAATAGGGCTTGGTCAGCGCGCGCATCTCGGGACTGTTGTGCGCGTCATCATCCTTTTCTTCCTGATCCACGCTGTCCCGTTCCAGCGGGATGGAACGGCGGCGATATGCTCCAGTCGTCAAGGCGCGGGTAATCCGGTTCACGGCAAAGCTGACATCGTCCAACTTACCCTGTTCAAAATGGCGGCGTATCAGCGCAAATGCATGTTTGCCTGGAAAAGCCCAATAGGCTTCCATCACGCCCAGCTTCTCGAACAGGTCAGTGACCGTTCCACGCAGTTGTGACGTCTCGCCTGCGCTGGGGTTGCGAGTCAGCGCGCTGGTGGCTTCGCGCAGTGCGCTCCACCGGTCAGAGCGCAGTTGGATCGCAGATGAATAATCTCTCATCGAATGCATCGGTCGTTCTCCGCAAAAAATGCGCAGCATTGGCAATGCGATGAGGAGCGGGAGAGCATGAGGCCCCCCCGCCCTAAAGCACGGCCTAGCCGCTGGATGTGTCAGTATCCGTGGTACCGGTCAGAACGCCGGGTTTCACGGGTGGATTAGGGATCGCGGCGACAGGTGCGCCGGTCAGTGTTACGTCTTCCGCGGGAGCCGCTGTTCCCGCAGAGGGGTTCGGCATCGGCTCGTCAGGGAATGCTGGTGGGACCTTAAAGGCAAAACCGGGCAGGCTGTCTTCACCTGCGGCGTCCGGCGTGTAGGGAACACGCATCGCAGGTGCCATCATATCAAGGCCTGCTTTGGTGCCCTTGTGCGGGATCGCGAGCGGTCCGAGAGTTTTGAGGTAAGCGTCTGTCCCGCTTGCGCGATCATAGACAGAGAAATCGGTGGAGCGGTCGCGGAAGGACTTGAGCACTTGCCCCAGACCTTTCATCCCCGTCTCACGCTGGCGGCGCACCATGTCGAGATCGATCTCGATTGGGAACATGTCCTCTTGCCCTGCAGACTGGTGCAGCACCTGAGATGTCGGATCGATCACACAGGATTTGCCCACACCGCCAGCACCAAGGCCGTTCACATCAATCACATAGCACTGGAATTGAACCGCAGTTGCACGCGCAATCGCAAGCTCTGCGTCGCGGTCGGTCGTACCCGTCAACACAGGGTGCAACAGGACTTCAACGCCCTGAGACGTCAACTGGCGCGTTGTCTCAGGGAACCACATGTCATAGCAGATCGACAGACCAAAGCGGCCCACATCAGGCACATCAAAGATACAGAATTCGCTACCTGCCGCGACACCAGCCTCATAAGGGCGGAACGGAAACATCTTGGCATAACGGCGAATGATTTCCCCCTGCGGGTTTATTACCACAGCGGTGTTATAGATGCGGCCATCTTCGGGATCGGTGATGAACATCGAACCAGGGATCAGCCAAACACCATGCTTCACTGCTGCAGCTTGAAATTTCTCAAGCGCTTCGTTTTCTGGCGGCAACGAGTACTGGTCAAGCGGGCCGTAAGCAGCCAGCTCTGAGAACAATACCATCTGCGTCCACGGGAAACGCGTCATAAGGATATCCAAACGCTGGATCATACCATCGACGTTCGGGTGTAGGGCGTTGACGTACATCTGCACGCCGGCAATTGCGAAAGGGGTCATAGTTGTTCACTCCGGAAACCACGGCTCTGGCCGTTTGAGCCTGTCCTTACGCCCTTTAGATAAGGAGTGGAATAACTCAAATGCGCCTGTGCCATAACGGCGCCGCATGGCAGATATGTGGACCCTGAGTAGGTAATTTTATGCAGCCGCCACTTTGCGGGGCGCACGACCATTGCGTCCTCGTTGGAGCATTACAACAGCCGCCAACAGCAACAGAGCAGGTAAGAACATCAAGTACTTGCTCGGTTGTGGCTCAGGCTTGAGAACACGGATGACTTCCTGATCCCAATCCAGACCCGCAGCCTGTGCAGCGGAGTTATAGGAAACGTCGTCAATAATGACCTTGTCGCCATCCTGCCGCAGGGTAACACCAGCAGCAGTTAACCGCTCAGCACCGTCCGCACCCTCACCCAGTGGCAGCAGAGCCACAAACTCGAGCGGATCACCAAGATCGTTCACGCCGGAAACCCGTAAACGCAGTGTCTCTCCTACAGGCGTATCACCAGCCGCTTGAACAAGCTCCGAAGAAGCAACCTCAGTGTAGGGCGGCGATACCATGTCCATCCAGAAGCCTGGACGGAACAACGTGAAGGCGATGAGCAGCAGCGCAATCGTCTCGTAAAAACGGTTCTTGGCAAGGAACCAGCCTTGTGTCGCTGCCGCAAAGAGCAGCATCGCAATTGTCGCAACAATGAAGACAAATATACCCTGCCCCCAAGTCACATCAATCAGCAACAATTCGGTGTTGAAAATGAACAGGAATGGCAGCGCCGCTGTACGCAAGCTGTAGAAGAACGCAACGACACCAGTCTTGATCGGATCACCGCCAGAAACAGCGGCCGCCGCAAAGGAGGCTAGCCCCACAGGCGGCGTCACATCCGCCATGATCCCGAAGTAGAACACAAAGAGATGCACCGCGATGAGTGGCACGATAAGGCCATTTTGCTGGCCCAGCGTCACGATCACGGGCGCAAGCAGCGCGGAGACAACGATATAGTTCGCCGTTGTCGGCAGGCCCATTCCGAGGATTAGCGACAGTACCGCCGTCAACAGCAAGATCGCGAGGATATGACCACCTGACAGCACCTCCACCACGTCGGCTAACGCAGCACCCACACCAGTCTGACTAACAGAGCCTACGATGATACCTGCCGTTGCGGTGGCGATGCCAATACCGATCATATTACGCGCGCCCGTCACCAGACCGTCAACAAGGTCAAGCAAGCCTTCTTTGATGTCTGAACCAAGGTCGCTCTCCCCACGGAAGATCGCCATCAGCGGGCGCTGGGTCACGAGGATAAACACCATATAACAGGTTGCCCAGAAGGCGGACAAACCAGGAGATAAGCGATCAACCATCAAAGCCCAAACCAGCACGACAACTGGCAAGATAAAGTGCAGGCCAGAGCGTACTGTCGGCCCAGGCAACGGCAACTTCGTTACGGGCGCTTCTGGATCATCGAGCTCAAGCGGCGCTTCTTTTGACGCAACATAGAGCAGACCTACATAAACTGACGTGATGAAGACGAAGATAATGTATCCCGCTGTCTCGGGGAAGGCAGGGCGAATCCAGCCCATCAGATAGTAAACGGCAAAGCTCAACCCGCAGATCACCGCGATCGTGAAAGCAATAGACATCAGCCATGCCAGCAACGGTTTGGGCGGCGTAGGGCGCGGCAGACCTTCCATGCCAGCCTTCAGCGCTTCGAGATGCACAATATAGACGAGCGCGATGTAGGAGATGACCGCGGGCAGAAACGCGTGTTTGACCACATCAAAATAAGGGATGCCGACATATTCCACCATCAGGAATGCCGCAGCCCCCATAACAGGCGGCATAATCTGACCATTGACGGACGAAGCGACTTCGACCGCGCCAGCTTTCTCGGAACTAAAACCCACCTTCTTCATCAGCGGGATTGTGAACGTGCCCGTAGTCACCACGTTCGCGATGGAAGAGCCCGAAATCAGACCCGTCATGGCGGAAGAAACGACAGCAGCCTTGGCTGGCCCGCCCTTCATGTGACCCATGAGACTGAACGCAACTTGGATGAAGTAGTTACCCGCACCCGCACGGTCGAGCAAAGAGCCAAACAACACGAAGAGGAACACAAACGATGTGGAAACGCCCAAAGCAATGCCAAACACACCTTCGGTGGTGATCCATTGGTGGTTCACAATCTCGGAGAGGCTGTTGCCCTTATGCGCAATAATGCTCGGCATGTTGGGGCCAAGGACGGTGTACATCAGGAACACGCTCGCCACGATCATCAGAGCAGGCCCAAGGGCGCGGCGCGTTGCCTCCAGCAAGATCATGATGCCAACAACGGCGACCACGTAATCCTGCATAATTGGCGCACCAACACGGTCAGCGATATCGCGATAAAAGAAGAAGAGGTAGAGGGCCGCGAGTGCGCCAACAACAGCAAGCGCCCACTCCCAAATCGGAATGCTGTTTTTAGGTGAGCCAAGTACAACAGTAGCCGCGATGGCGATGGCGGGGATCGGAATCCACCACACAGCAACACCATCTTTCGCTGCAACCATAAAGAGCGCGGCAAGGGCAAGTGGCACCACAATGCCGAGGATCATCTGGAATTTCGTTCGCGCAGCAGGGAAGGCCATAACACCAAGGAATACCGCAAAACCAAGGTGGATTGAGCGCGCCAATGTGTCGTTAAACAGACCAAAGGGCGAAGCGATATAAAGCTGGAACAAGGACCATGCGAGCGCAGTCAGCATCAAGAGCGT
>JBALTK010000045.1:0-22478 GCA_036964385.1 Sulfitobacter sp.
GCTGTTGGCAGAGCTTGCCCCCAAAGACATCCGCCAACTCTTCATCTGCCACAAGGACCTGTTCTACAGCACCTACGCCGCGTGGCCCGATGCGAAAAAGGCCTATGTTGCCGATTTTCTCGAGCGGGCGTACAAGGGAGACAAGGCAGGCGTGCGAGATGCGCTGTTTGGGCATGCGCCGCAACTGCAGGTGCCACCTCTGCCGCGAAGACGGAAAGCGCCGCCGCCGGTGCCGAAAAAGACTGTACCGGATGGCCCATGGGGGCCGCCGAAAGGGAGATAGTATATGGCCGCACTTGCCCGCCTGATGGTTGTCGGCTTTATCGTGCTGAGCGTGATTTACGTTTGTTTGTCACTGTACTCGCGTGCCGTGCGCAAAGGTAAACTGCGCGCTGAATGGAATGAGGGGCCACAAGAGCAGAGCCTCGATGAATTCCTTGATGAGGGGTTGGCGGAGTATGACAAATCCCTGCGTCGCAAATTGATCCTGTCTGTCTATATTATTCCTGTGATCCTTGTGTCAGTGATCATCTATCTTACAAACTTTACCTGAGAGGGTTGCGCATGCTGGGTCTTATCCGTTGGACATTCTGGATCACTTTTTGGGTGATTATCGCGTCATTTTTCCATTACACCTTGCCGCAGGTCGATATTGTGCGTGTGACGGATACCTATGAAAAACGGATCGACCCCGGTGAGAACGCTCTGTTTTGGGCGCAGGCTGACGTGGGTACGGATGGGACGTTGGCCAACCGCGATGTGTTCTTTATTCAGACGCGGCGCGTGGGCGGCGATGTGATGGTATACCGCAATGAAGATACAGGCTGGGGTTGGCCGCCCTATTTCAAGTTCGACACGTCGAACCTGCAGGCCGAAGCGAGTGACCTTAAATCAGCTGAAGCCGCTGCGCGCTATGTTGCAATCAAGCATTATGGCTGGCGGAACGAGTTTCTGACTATCTTCCCCAATGCGATCTCGGTGCGCGCTGTAGACGGGCCTGATGCGTCCAAAGGGATACCGTGGCTCAACATCATCATCCTGATCATCTTTGCTGCGATTACATACGGCATATGGGTCCGCTGGCGCAGATTCCGCATGACGCGGATTGATCCGACGATGGAAGCGATCGAGGATGATTTTGCAGATGCAACCGGTGCGGTGACAGGCTGGTTTGGATCGTGGCGCAAAAAGCCCTAAGTGGACAAATTTTACGAAGCGACGCTATCTGATGTATTTGGATGGGATTGGTTTCAGCTTTCTGGCTGAACCATCCTGCCGAGGCGGCGCCCACCTAAGATGTGTACATGCAAGTGCGGTACTTCTTGAACACCATGTTCACCAGCATTGCTGATCATGCGAAATCCATCTGCGGCGTCGATAGACACGCCTTCCATTTTGCAGACTTCACCAATGGCGCGGGTATAATCCACAATTTCGGCATCTGATGCTCGCTCTGCAAAGTGGTCATAGCTGACGTACGGCCCCTTAGGGATCACCAGCACGTGCACGGGCGCTTGCGGGTAGAGATCGCGGAAGGCAAGCGTGTGCTCAGTTTCCAGCACAGTTGTGTTGGGGATTTCGCCACGCAGTATTTTGGCAAAGATATTCTGGTCGTCATATGCGTAGGCCACTGGGGTCTCCTTAGTCAGCAAACAGGTAGTCGGTGCTAGTGATTTCATGCGCTTTTTCGCGGCCAACCCCAAGGAATTTCGCAAGCTCGTCTGCATTTTCCTCCGAAGAGGCTATTTCGCGAATACGGCAGTGGTTCTCGAACTGAGCATCACGGATGGCATCGCTCTCGAAAACCATGTCGTTTCGAATAGTCGGCAAAAGCCGATCAAGCGTCTCTTGGGAAGTTTGCTCTCCAGCGAGCCCGACGCGCATCGCGTGGCCAATCAGATACTCTTCGGAAAAGCTGCACTCGATCTCAAGAATACGGGTCACCGAGCGGTCGGCGGCAAAATCTTCCAGCAGGTCAAGATTGCTGGGGTCCATACAGACGATCAGGCGATCCGTCTCGAAGTAATCAAAGAGCATTCGCATCAGTGCGCGACGGTGACGGGTGCGTTTGCCCAGAGTCTTCTCGATACCGCCCAAAGCGGGAAGTTGCGCGTCTTCCTCGTTAAAGACGTATTCGATGGCGGGGACATTCGTGCTTTGCCGGATACGTTCGAGCACACGTTTGGCCACGTGCCATTTCTTGCACACAACGATGAGTAACTCACGTTCACGGCCCAGTGTGCTTTCCGTCTCCCAGAACCGTGTGGAGAAACGTCGCCCGATCCGTCCACGCCCAGTGAGGAACTTAAACAGGCTACGCCCTTCGTTACTAATTTGAAATTGAACACCCTGCGCCGAGTACAACAGCCCTAAGCGGCGCTTGAGGTCCTGTGCGTCAGGGCTGATCTTGCGTGCAAATAGGTAGTCCTGGCTCAGCAAAAGATCATAGTGGTCGTTGTAGAACGTGACAGGCATGCCGTAGTCGGTGAACATCAAAAACGTCAGCGTGCGCGCATGGATTTCCTTTTCTGGCACCATGTGACGGACCAACGTTTGGAAAAATGTTTCGTCGGGGATCCATGTGGTGCGGAAGAACCGGATCACATCGCGCCGCTTTTTGCAGAAGTCGAGAATAGACTCTATGGTTTGGCGACGAAGACACCACCACTGGCTGCCGATCTGAACCTGAATATCAGCAGGGATGTCACGCTTTAGGCCGAACCGTTTTTGGAAGTTGAACATCGCATAGAACAGCTTTTTCTGTGTACGCTCATTGAACCAATGGCGGTAGATCAGGCGCTCTTCGGTCCAGCCTGTTTTGATCCAGTCACTTTCGAAATAGTCAAAGCTCTCGATGAAGTCGCCATCATTGTTGTCGAGAAAGCGGTGAGTGTATTCGGCGGATTTAATTGCCATACAATCGCCCGACAGCATGTAGAAATGCGTAGCCCGCGGGAATGCTTCAACGGCAGATTCAACCGCATGGAGGGTAGCCGCCACCAGTGACCATTCTCCCCAGCCGCATTTGATGCGTTTTCTGGCAAAGGTCACGTTAGGGTTGTTATCGAGGGCGGCACGAATGGCTTTGTAGTGCGCAGGATCGGCGCTGGCGTCAAAGTGGATTGACATATAGTCGCCCACAGCTGTCAGCCGATCCGCCTGTTTGATAATGGCGTCCGGGTCTTTGTGGCATAGAAGGATGTAGGCAATTTTTGCCATTCAGAAACAATTCACCAATTTATACTCGACTGTTTATATAGATAATCGTGAACACACATTGAATAAACAGCAATTATTTGCTTTTGTAGAGTAAAGCTGTCCCGAGAGGCGGCGATTTTGACATGAGCAGGAGTATCAGGCCATGGGTTTTCCCGGAACTTGGATGACCGAAAGCGAAAGCGTCGTGTACCGCGTGGTGCCGAAATGTGCGTGCTCGACCATAGGTCAAATCATGTATTATTCCGACCACGGTGTGTTTTTCGATGGCGATATCCATGATGCAGTGGGCGGTATGCACAAGTGGGCACTTGAAGCGAGCCAAGAGCCGATCACGCGCAACGTCCAAAACCACACCTCCTATGCCTTCACTTGTGTGCGTAATCCGTACACCAGAATACTCAGCTCATTCTTTGATAAGATCTGTGGCATCCAGCGAAATGGCAAGCGGTACCGTGGCAATTTAGTGCCACTTTTAATCCAAAAATACGGGATCGAAGTTGGCGGTGACGACGGGAAACAAGAATTTGACCAGATAGCGAGCTTCCGCCGCTTTTTGCTTTTTGCGCGCGATACCATTCGCTGGCGTCGCCCAATGGACCCGGACATTCATTGGTCCGGTCAGGCGGGACACGTAAGCACGTTTATTGTGAATGGCGGTAAGTACGACAAGATCGTCTGGACCGAGAGCTTTAATGACGGGATGAGCGATGTGCTCGACGCGATCAAGACACCACATGCTGTCGATCTGACCACGATCCCCCGCTTCAATGAAAGCGAAGGGCACGGTCCAAAGCGCGCACATCCCGTTGAGGATTATTTTGATGATCTGTCGATGCATCTGGTTCGTGAAATTTTCAAACGTGACTTTCAGTTATTCAAATATGATTTCGACAATCCGGGAAACAAAATGCCGATTGGAGAGATCGACCTCGACGAAGTCCACGCCAAGCTGGGTGACTAGCAGCCATTCGCTGGACATCCTGTAGACTGTTGGGTCTAGTCTGCTTTGACAATCCACCATCTAAGAAAGTTCAGCTTATGGCCTTTGTTTTCCCCGCCCCACCCCAAGCGAGCCTTGCCGTGCAAGGCAGCGATGATCGCTTTCCAGTGCGCCGTATTTTCTGTGTAGGGCGCAACTACGAGGCCCATGCCCGCGAGATGGGGAATGACCCCGACCGCGAGCCGCCGTTCTTTTTTACCAAGCCAGCAGACGCAGCATGTGACACGCCATGCACCATTCCATACCCGCCCCTTACCAACGATCTGCACCACGAGATCGAGCTTGTGATTGCGATCGGTAAAAGCGGTGCGAATATCGCTCCAGAGGATGTGATGGATCACATTTGGGGGGCGTCAGTAGGTATCGACCTTACGCGTCGCGATCTACAAGCGGACGCAAAGCAAACACGCCGCCCATGGGATTGGGCAAAAGCGTTTGACCTATCTGCGCCCATTGCTGCGATAAAGCCAATTGACGAGGTGCCAAGCTTGACCGAGGGCCGTATCTGGCTGTCGGTAAACGGAAAAGTGCGTCAGGATGCGGATATCGCTGACCTTATCTGGTCTGTTGCCGATCATATCGCCACGCTGAGCCAGGGCATGACACTTGCGCCTGGTGATCTGGTGATGACGGGAACCCCCGCTGGTGTTGCAGCACTGGTGGAGGGTGACGTGGTCACTGGAGGTGTTGATGGTATCGCGGAGCTGGAAGTTACCATCGGTCCGCGCGCCTGAGATTTGCCCCTTGGCCAGGAGGCCAGGGGGCGCACCTTTTTAGTGTTGTGGCTCTGGGCCCCATTTGTTCGGTGATGCCTCGGACTTTGTGCAATAGAAGACGATCAACACAATCCAGCCAATGAGCGGGATGAAGACAAGCAGCATCCACCAGCCAGTGCGGCCGATATCATGCAAGCGTCGGATCGCGATTGCGATCGAGGGCAGGAAGAATACAAGGGACGCCAGCAAGCCGACCGGTCCTGAATCTCCCATCCCGAGAGATACATCGATGATCGCGGTAATGACGCTGAAAATGACTGACCAAAGGGTGAACCACCAATACTGGGATCGTGTCGAGCGAGTCTTAAAATCCACATAGCGGGCAAAGCCATCTTTGAGCGCGCCCATAAATGTATTGGCATCTGCGCGCGCGGGGTCATGCACATCGCTTAGGGGAGCGTGCGGAGGTAGTGCTGAGGTGCCGACTGAACCTTGTGCACGGGCATAAGGAAGCCAGTCTTCCATGCCTTCCTGCCAGACGAGTGTATCACTCCGTATCGTCCCAGCGGCGACAAGCCGTTCAAACTCTGCCTCATCGATGGGGCCAGTTGAGGCGCCTTCAACGGCGTAATACCAATCTTTGCTCATAATCTGGTCTAACCTTATATTTGATCACAGTAGCCTAGCGCGCACTGACTGATGCCTCAAGGATTCTGCGCTTGGAGTGTTTGATTAGCTCTGTTGCGCGCCTCTTGGGCGAGGGTCGGTAGTCCTGTCTGGTCATAGACATCGCCCAGCAACAAGTTCAGGGGGACCCCATCGGGATCGTAAGTGCGGCGCATTTCCAGCACTTGTTGCGCCGAGGAGGCGCGACCATCCTTGACGAGAGCATCCAGATGTATCTGTTCGAACAGGTCGCGCTGGGCATGGCTACCCCCACATTCCGACATCCGCGGCAGAGCACGGGCCATTTGAGATATTGCAGTGTCCCAGTCCCCAGTTCCGTGCGCAAGGATACTGCGCGCAGCTGGGAGGGCCACATCACGCCACGCGATATGATCGAATTGGCTGGTGTCCTCGGCTCGCGCCTCGATGGCTTGCATCAACGGCTCTGCCTCTGACCGACCCGTGCGGGCGAGGGCATAAAGGTATTGTAGCGTCAGAAAGGGGTTCACGGTATCCGCACCGCGCGCGGCAACATGATCCGCCACATCGCCCCAACGGGTGCCCACATCAACGCCAGCGAACTCCATCCGCGCGAGTAGCGATGTCGCGCCTACTTGGTCCTGTGAATAATCTTTGGCCAGCCCCCAAACATGAGTGTCATAGGCGGTGCGCACATCATCGTGCCGGCCCAAACTGATGTAAAAGAGCGCGAGGTGCCACCAATTATGGCTCCTCATAAAGCTGTTGAGGTCGCCCCATGTGTCGGCGACGCTCTCCATAAATGCGGCGCCCTCCGCCACGCGACCCTCCGTCAGCATTACGTGGGCGATGGCGTGATGCGCCCATGCGTCATCGTGCTGCAAACTCATCGCATGACGTGCGGCCTGTTCCGCGCGGCTGATCAGATGGCATTGCTCATATCCGAATGCGATCATTCCGTGCGCATAGGCGATGTCTTCGGCCCACGGCAATGCTTTGAGCGCCATGCGCAGCATTCCTGTAGCATCACCAAGGTTGAACAGGTGATATTGTGCGAGCTTGAGAACCGCCATGTCGCGGGGGTGATCGGTGGTGATCTGGTCGCAAATTTCCAGCAGCTTTGGCACATCGCCCTGCGTCCACGCGGTGGCGGCATCAATGATCAGGCTCTCTCGTGTGGTGATCCCTTCCCGTGCGGCTTGAGCCCGGGCAATGTAGGGTGCGGCTTTCTGGGGGGCGATAGGGGCTTCGAGAAACATCCACAACAGGGCGGCATAAGCATTGGCTAGCGCGCAGTCAGGATCGGCATCTGCAGCCGCTAGGATGTTGGTCGCCTTAGGCTGGTAGCTGAGAAAGCCATGAATGAAATCGTTGATCGCAGTAAGTGTGTTGTCGTTGCTGCACGTCACATTGAGACCATAGAGATCGGTTGTCATGTCAGTGTCTCCTCAAAGCGGGCGATGAATTCCTGCAAGTGACTGGCGACCGCATCTGGTGCGTCCCAGTGTATGGAATGACCTGCATCTGGGACAAGATGAGTAGGAAGATCGCCTAGGGTTTCTTGTGCAAGATCAGCGGGCATTAGCAGGTCATCACGGGCCAGAAGTGCTTGGATTGGGCAGTGGAGATCGGTAATTGCGTCTGGGACATACCCGTCTAATGCGCCGATTTGATGCGCCATTGCTTCAGCAGATTGTGCGAACGGATAGGCAAGTGAGAGCGTCGCCGCCTGTGCCGCAGCCCCCTTTATTTCGAAGAAAGATGGCGCAAACAGCCACGGGAACAATGCGCTTAACCAGACATCTGGTGCGGCGTTACTTTGGCGGATCGCAAGGAGGCTCTTGAACAGGGCGACATTACGTTCCAACCGAAGGGGCGCGGAAGCGGCAAGGGTCAGCGTTTTGACACGCTCGGGGGCGGTAGACGCCAATCGCATCCCGATCATCCCACCCAAAGAGTGACCCATGACGTGAGCCGGACCAAGATCGAGGTGGCCGAGCAAGGCAGCACAGTCCGCCGCAAAGATGTCTATAGAAGCAGGAGCGTTCAGTGGAACGGTGCGCCCCGTAGTGCGGTTGTCGGGGCGAATGACGGTAAAGTGTGGCTCTAATATCGGGACGAGCGGAGCCCAGCTTGCGCTGTCACTCATCATGCCCGCGATGAGCAGAAGCGCGGGGCCGTCGCCTGATACTTCATAGTGGAGGTTAACGCCGTTTTGCTCAATTATTGGCATTGGCTGTCCTCCAGCAGGGCATGACATCGTTCTCGGCTGGTGTCGCCTCATAGACGGCGCGGGCGATAGCGCGTGACAAGCAAAGTGCGGCGGCATGTCCGGTGAGCAGAACATCTGCAGCAGGGCGAGCAGCCGTAGTCAAAGCAAAGACTAGATCACCGTCGTTTGGCGTGTGTGCAGGTACACATGCGCGAGCGATGCCGTCATGTGCAGCGGTCGCGACACGGTAGCATTCTGCCTTTGTTAGGGTCGCATTTGTGGCCACAATCGCGATTGTTGTATTGGCCCGTGCGGACATGGCATTCATTTTGCGGCTTTCACGGCTGAGGCCTAGGCCGCTTGACAGATCAGGCCCAACACCGCCGAACTCTCCATCCATTTCGAACGCCGCTGCATAGAAATGGCGGTCCCCCGGTGTGGTCACTGCGCCGACTGGATTGGCGGCAACTAGGGCGGCAACCGTACTGCCGTCAGGAAGTTGAAGTGATGCGGTTCCGAGCCCCCCTTTGAGCATCGACGTGAGCGCACCAGTGCCAGCACCTATGGTCCCGATTCCGAACTCGGGCTTTGCATTGCGGTACGCAGCAAGGCCAAGTGCGCGGTAGGGGTTTTCGACCCAGTCTTTGTCACCTCCATTGAGCAAATCAAATAAGATTGCACCGGGAACAAGGGGGATTTGCGCGGCTCCAACACGGAACCCGCGCCCGTCGCTACGCAATCCGTCCACCACACCAGAACAAGCATCAAGCCCGAATGCAGAGCCGCCCGACAGCACTAAGGCATCTACGGCAGCCACAGATTTATCGGGAGCCAGAAGGTCTGTTTCCCGCGTGCCAGGTGCGCCACCCATGACGGCCACGGAAGCAGTGAAGGGAACGTCACCGACTACAACTGTAGTGCCTGATTTCAGCGCAACATCCTGCGCGTTGCCGACACGCAAGCCACCGATATCGGCGAGGCTGTTTGTTGGACCTGGTATCATATTTTTAAAGCCTTGGCTTGCTACTGGCGGTTTCCGCGTCGCCGGTGTTGGGCGTTCCTTTTGGTTCGATCAGGAGGACATGACACTCTTCGACTGCGCGGAGGCGGTGGGTCACGCCTTTGGGTACTATGAACATCTCACCCGCTTTGACGGTGAAGCTCTCGTTCTCGATATCCATCGTGAATTCACCTTGGAGGACATAAAAGAAATCATCCGTGTCTTCATGAAGATGGAACGGAAATTCGCCTGAAAACTTTGCGACCATAACATCGTTGTCGTTGTAGTCAGCCACAACATGGGGGTCATAATATGTGGAAAACTGATTGAGCTTATCGGTAAGATTTATCGGTTTCATGCTGTTAGGCCTTTCAATTCGGGCAGGACAGGGGCCGCTTCGATGAGGGATTTTGTATAAGGGTGCTGAGGGGCGGAAAAGACAGCTTGGGTTGGGCCCTGCTCGACAATCTCGCCATGACGCATCACCAACACGCGATCGGTAATTGTGCGCACCACGCTGAGATCGTGGGAGATGAAGAGGTAGCTGAGGTTGTAAGCGCTGCACAACTCTACCAACAGATCAAGAATTTGGGCGCGCACAGAGACGTCGAGCGCGCTCACGGCCTCGTCGAAAACAATGAGTTCGGGACGAATGATGAGTGCGCGGGCAATCGCAATGCGCTGGCGTTGTCCGCCAGAGAATTCGTGGATGTATTTTGTTGCATCAGCAGGGGTGAGGCCCACGGCGATGAGCGCTTCGTCGATGGCTTTTTGCCGTGCGGAACCGATGGGTGGAGTATCAAGAAGATGGAACGGTTCCGTGATTTGACGGGCAACGCGGTGGCGCGGGTTAAAGCTGCCGAAGGGGTCTTGAAACACCACTTGCATACGGCGGCGCACAGCAAGATTGGGTCTGTTGCCTGTGAATACAGGCTCTCCACCGAGGGCGATTGTGCCTTCCTGAACCTGCTCAAGCCCCAGCAGTGCGCGGGTGAGCGTTGATTTCCCACAGCCGCTTTCTCCGACAAGGCCCAAACGCTCGCCCCGTACCAGTGTGAAGGTCACGTTATTGACGGCGCGAAATAGGCCCGGTTTGCCAAACAGTGTTTTACGCGGTGTGCGGTAGTCACGACTGACACCTGTGACTTCGAGGAGGGCCTCGGCGGTGGGGGCGTTTGGCAGGACGACCTGATGCGACGAGGCGGCGAACAACATGCGCGTGTAGGGGTGCCGCATCTGGGTGAGCAGAGTTTCGGTTTCTCCTTGTTCGACAATCTCGCCTTTGCGCATGACGATAATCCGGTCGGCCATATCCGCGACAACGGCGAGGTCATGGGTGATCATCATCAGGCCCATCCCGTCCTCGCGTACGAGGGTGGTGAGCAGGTCGAGTATCTGTGCTTGGGTCGTCACATCAAGTGCGGTCGTCGGCTCATCTGCGATCAGAAGGCGGGGGCGAAGGGCAATCGCCATGGCAATGATGACGCGCTGTCGCTGGCCACCCGACAACTCGTGTGGAAAACGCGACAGGGGGAACTGGTCTTGCGGAAGTCCCACGCGGGTCAGAGTGCTCGCCGCTTGGGCTATCGCTTCCGCTTTGGTGGTTTGCGTATGGATCAGGATCGTCTCGGCCACCTGATCACCGATGGTTTTAACGGGGTTGAGGGCGGTCATGGGTTCTTGGAAGACCATTCCGATGTCATTGCCGCGTATCCCGCAGAGTTCGTCTTCCTTCAGCGTCAGGAGGTCTTTGCCTCCGAGCATCACATGCCCGTCTGAGTGAGCTCCGCGCGGCAGCAGCTGCATCGTTGCGAGAGCAGTCATGGACTTACCAGAGCCGCTTTCGCCTGTGATCGCGACAATCTCTCCCTCGGCAATATCAAAGCTGACGTTCCGCAAAATATCGTAGCTGTGGATTGAGAGGTTCAGGTTCTGAACAGACAGAAGGGTCATGTGCGCGTCACCCTTAAACGGGGGTCGAGGTAGTCACGCAAGCCGTCACCCATCAGGTTAAGCCCAAGTACTGTAAGGATGATCGCAAAGCCGGGCATAAGGGCCATATGAGGGGCAATGCTGACCATGGTTTGCGCATCAGCAAGCATACGGCCCCATGATGGCAGTGGAGGCTGTGCGCCAAGGCCGACATAGCTCAGCCCTGCTTCGGCGAGGATGCCGAGCGAGAACTGGATCGTGCTTTGTACAATCAACAGGTTGGTGACGTTTGGTAGGATATGCTCAACAGATATGCGGAGACTGGATTTACCCGACACGCGTGCAGCAAGGATGAAGTCACGCTCCCACAATGATAGGGCCGCGCCGCGTGTGATGCGGGCAAAAACCGGTATGTTGAAAATGCCAATTGCGATAATTGCGTTGATCGCCCCAGCGCCAAACACCGCAGTGATCAAGATCGCAATGACGAGGCTTGGGAAGGCAAAAACCAGATCATTGCCGCGCATGATTACTTCGTCAATGAGCGCACCACGCCGCGCCGCAGCCCAAAGACCGAGGGGAATGCCAAGGGTCATCCCGATGCCAACAGCGACCAGCGCCACAGCGATCGAGGTACGTGCGCCGACCATGATGAGACTCAGGATGTCGCGGCCAAAGTGATCTGTGCCAAGGAGGTGAGTAGCATTCGGCGGTTGCAGGCGGTCGGGGATGCTCAATGAGGCATAGTCAAACGGAGTCCAGAAAAAGGACACAATCGCCGCGAGGATAAAGGTACCAGAGAGCAGCACGCCGACGATCAGATTGCGGTTCATGTGCGTGCCCTCAATCGCGGATCAACAGCCGCGTATGCCAAATCGACGCAGAAGTTCACAAAGATGACAGCAAAAACCAACAACATCGTGACACTTTCCACCACGATCAGGTCGCGGGCGGAGATTGACTGGAAGATGAGGCGGCCAAGGCCCGGCAAATAAAAAACCTGTTCAATAATGATACCACCAGCGAGGAGAAACGAAAATTGTAGCCCGATGATCGTCAGAACGGGGATCATGGCATTTCGTAGACCGTGCCGGCGCAAGGTTTGCCATTCGGTAAGCCCCTTGGCGCGGGCAGTACGCATGAAATCTTCTCCCAAGACGTCGAGTAGAGAAGATCGCATGACACGAGCGAGGATCGCCGCTTGAGGTAGGGCTAGGGCGATTGCGGGAAGAGTGAGGGAATGTACGCCCGCGGCTAACCCTTCGTCCCAGCCGACAAAACCACCCGCCGCAAACCAGCGAAGTTTGATGGCAAAGAAGAGTACAAGGATCATAGCAAACCAAAAGTTGGGAATTGCCACACCGAGTTGGGTTGCGCCCATAACCCCCATATCGCCCGCCCGCCCCCGCCGTGCAGCGGCATAAATTCCCGCGGGAAAAGCAATCAATGTCGAGAGCGTAAGCGCATAAAGCGCGAGAGGTAAAGAAACCCAAAGCCGCGCCGCTACCATATCGGCAACGGGCGTGCGGTAGGTGTAGGAGGTGCCAAAGTCTCCGCTCAACATACCCGTAATCCATGTCAAATATCGCTCCACCTTGGACACATCGAGGCCCAGTTCGGCGCGAAGCGCTGCCAAAGTTTCTGGCTGTGCGTTAATGCCAAGCATGAAGGATGCGGGATCACCCGGTGCAATTTCGATCACAGCAAAAATCACCAGCGACGCAATAGCGAGGCTGATGAGTAGCGATAGAAGGCGTTTGAGTGTGTATCGAAGCATCGGGGAAGCGTAAGCTCAGTTTGGAGAGGGGTCCAGCGTGAAGTGGAATGAGCGAAGGCGCGCAAAACGTACGACTAGAGCATTGGTTCCAAACATTCTTTGCCAAAAAAACAGGAACGAACGCCGCTTGTTTTGCATTGTCTCGATAACGAAGCAGCGCACTGATTGCGTTGCAACAAAGGAGATTATTATGACACGTCTTTTCAAGACAACAGCAATCGCAGCACTCGCACTCACGACAGCCATGCCAGCCTTCGCAGCAGCTCACCTCGATGCAAGCAACATGACCTGCGAGCAGTACAATGAGCTGTCCGGTGCAAACCGGGATAAAGTCGCAATGATGGCTATCGCTGAAATTTCTGGCGTTTCCGATGCTACGATTGCCGATAACAACGGCACCGCGAAAGCCACAGATGCGACAGAAGGCACAAAAGCTAAAGAAAGCGCATCAGGCTCGGCCCAGACCCTTGCCGAAAATAACGGTACCGCGACTGCGACTTCAACTGTTGCTGCTGGGAATGACCAAAGTGCAATGGAAGAGAAAATCGCTATCTTGAACCGCACATGTTCGCGCAACTGGGACGCAATGGTGTCTGAAGCTGCTGCTGGCCAAAACGGCACTCGCTAATTCCGCATCACCAGACAAAAAGGGGTCGCCACGTGCGGCCCCTTTTTTTGTGAGCAGAATCTATTTCGCACTCCCCAACGCTTCCGCTGTCTTTTCGACTGAATTCCGCTAAGTCACTGATTGTGCAAAAGCCACTTTTCATAGGACACGAAATTTTTCGCGGCTCGAGTTACGGGCGGTTTCATCCGTTGCGGGTGCCCCGCGTATCAACCGTGATGGACTTGAGCCGTGCGCTGGGCTGGTTGCCGTCTGAGCAGTTTGTTACGTCGCCAAGGGCTAAACCCAAGGCGCTGCATGCATGGCATGACCCTGAATACATCGCGGCACTCCAACGGGTGGAAGCTGCGCAAGAGGCCTCAGCAGATGACCTCGCACGATTTGATATTGGCTCAGTCACAAACCCCGTCTTCCCCGAAATTTTTCGTCGTCCCGCGACTGCTGCGGGTGGCTCGATCCTTGCAGGGGAGCTTTTGTCGGAGGGCGGTGTAATCTATAATCCCGCAGGCGGTACGCATCATGGTCTGCGCGGTCGGGCAAATGGGTTTTGCTATTTAAACGATCCTGTCCTCGCCATGCTTTCCCTGCGACACTATGGAGTGCGACGGATCGCTTATATCGATATCGATGCGCATCATTGTGACGGTGTTGCCGAGGGTTTTGCTGGCGATCCGGACTGCCTAATGATCTCAATCCATGAGGAGGGCCTTTGGCCGCGCACAGGGTTGATAGAGGATGACGCGGGGGGTAACGCAATTAACTTACCTGTGCCGCGCGGCTTCAACGATGCAGAAATGGCGTATGTGCGTGACGCGCTAATCCTCCCCAAGATTGCTGATTTCGGGCCTGACGCGATTGTCTTTCTTTGCGGGGCTGACGGCGTGGAGGATGACCCATTGGCACATCTGGGTCTAAGTAATAACGCGCATTGGGATATGCTGCGTGCGCTTATGGCGCTGGGCGTCCCCCGTCTGTTGGTGCTCGGAGGAGGGGGCTATAACCCGTGGACTGTAGGGCGACTTTGGACAGGAGTCTGGGGCGTTCTAAACGGCTTTGACGTGGGCGACGTGCTGCCTGTGGGTGCGCAAAAAGTGCTTCGGGCACTCACGTTTGAGGGCAACAGGAGAGGACGCAATCCGCCGGAGCATTGGTTCACTACCTTGCAGGACGCACCTCAGGAGGGCGGAGCGATATCGCCGTTGGTCCGTCAGCGGGTTGAACTGCTTGCGGCACGGCCACTGCCGTCTGTACACGGCGGCTGAATTTCGCGCCTGTCGGGACGAGAGCGAGTGCGGTAAATACGCCGATGAACAGAACGACGCAGGCGGCCTGAAGCATCCCGATGAAGTTTAGTTCGCTACCAAAGGGCTGCTTGTAGGTTTTGTGCCGTAGCCGGCGTTGGGCGATCTTTGCACCGATCCATCCCCCAATACTCGCCCAGAAGAGGAGCGTTTTTTCCGAAGTGCGCTGCTCTTTGTTTATCGCTTTTCGTTTGTCGTTTGCAAAAGCGCGATATGCGATCAAGTTCACGCCGATGAAATAGATGAAGATCGGGATCAAGGTTATCATGACGTTTGGTCCGGATGAGACGAGCAGTGGTGTTCTAATGATAAAGGCCCCGCTGTGCGGGGCCTTTATCACATGTTTTTCAAGTTCCGAGCAGCCGGAGTTACTCAGACCAGCTTACGGCAGTCAGGTCGTTTGCCTGCGTAGGTGCATTTGACCAAAGACCCTGAACGCCTGCTTTTGCAACCGAGAGTGCTGCGAGTTGGAACAGGTAGCCGTTGACATAATCGCTTGAGATCATTTTTTGCGCATCACCCAGGATGGTCTTGCGCGTTTCGGCATCTGTTGTGCTGTTCAGCGTGGTCATCAACTCTTGGAACGCCGGATTGTCATACTGGAAATAGTAGTCGGGGTTTGCGTAGATATTGATATCCATCGGTTCTGTATGGCTCACGATGGTCAGGCCAAAGTTTTTGCCTTTGAACACGGACTCCAACCACTGCGCCCACTCGACGTTGGTGATCTCCGCTTTGATCCCAACTTGTGCCAGTTGGGAGGCGACTATTTCTCCACCACGACGTGCATAGGAAGGGGGAGGAAGGAACAGTGTTGTCTCAAATCCTTCGGGAAAGCCTGCTTCAGCCAAGAGTGCCTTTGCCTTTTCAGGATCGTAGGTGCTCATCCCTGTTAGATCGACATAAGCTGGGTTGTGTGGCGCAAAATGTGTTCCGATGGGCGTGCCATAGCCGAACATTGCACCGTCGATTATTGCCTGACGGTCAATCGCGTGCGCCAACGCTTCGCGAACTTTGATGTTGTCGAAGGGTGGCATCTTGTTGTTGGTGGACAGAATCGTCTCACCTTCAGTGGAACCAATGAGGACTTGGAAGCGCGGATCAGCCTCGAACTGTGGCAGGTTCTCGGGTGCTGGAAAGCCTGAGAAGACATCAATGTCTTCGGCCATCATCGCCCCGAGCGCGGCGGTCGGGTCAGAGATAAACTTGAAAGTCGCACTCGTCAGAACTGCAGGTGTACCCCAATAACTGTCGTTGCGGGACAGTTCGATCTTATCGCCCTGCGTCCAGCTATCAAATTTGAACGCCCCTGTGCCGATGGGGGTCTGTTTGATGCCTTCGATGCTTTCGGGTGCGACGATCACGGCGTCACCCCATGCGAGGTTAAAGAGCATGTTGCCGTTTGCTTCGGAGAGTTTGACCTCAACCGTGGTTGGATCAACTACGTTGACCTCGGAGATAGCGGCATAAAGTGCTTTTTGCGCGTTCGCACTGTCCTCTGCACCGATGCGGTCTAGGGAGAACTTTACATCCTCTGCGTCCATCGTCGTGCCGTCATGGAAGGTCACCCCTTCATTCAGCATAAAGGTATAGGTCAGGCCATCCTCGGAAATTTCCCAGCTTTTCGCGAGGCCGGGAATTACGTCACCGGAGCCATCAAAGCGGGTAAGCCCTTCGAACACGTTGGAGTAGAGCACGGAATCGATGGCGCCTGCGGCGGCACTGGTCGGATCAAGGTGCGGTGGCTCGAGTTGAATTGCGATGGTCAGATCATCCTTTGCCATCGCGGTGCCAGCCAGCAAGGCGGCGGCGCTTACACCCAGCAAGAGTGGGGACAGTTTAAACATGAGAGGCTCCCTCGTTGTGTTTTCGAGGGGAGGTTAGGCGACGATTCATTTGTTGGCTAGGAGAAACCTTGCGGCACTCTGGGCACTGGGGTAGGGCTGCGCGCTTTAACGGGGATAGGATTGATCATGGCGGTATTGGGTGTGGATTTCGGAACGTCGAATTCGGTGGCGGGAATTGCCCGTGATGGTGCGGCCCATCTGATCCAGCTTGAGACGGGCGACATGACCATGCCTACGGCGGTATTCTTTGATTTCGACAGCAAGAAGATGCTGATCGGCTCTGCTGCGGGTGCGGCGCTGCTGGCGGGGGAAGAGGGGCGCTATATGAGGGCGCTCAAGAGCCTATTGGGCGCACCTTTGATGCGCGAAAAGCGTAATCTATTGGGGGAAAAACTTGATTTCATCGACGTAGTCTCGCGGTTTCTGGCGCGGGTTAAGGCCGCTGCAGAGGCACAAGCGGGGACGCAGTTTGAGCGGGCTTTGTCAGGGCGTCCTGTACGGTTCCACGCGGATGATGCACGCAATGCGCAAGCAGAGGTTGATTTGCGCGAAGCTTACTTGCGGGCAGGGTTCGAAGATGTTGCGTTTATGTATGAGCCAGAGGCGGCCGCGCTCGCCAATCGTTCAGTGCTGGCCGAGGGTGATCTGGGGCTGATCGTCGATATTGGTGGTGGTACGTCTGACTTTACACTCTTTCGAAACGGGGTGGATGCGATCGATATTCTGGCCAGCCACGGTGTGCGGTTGGGTGGGACCGATTTTGACCGCGTGTTAAGTTTAGAGACTGTTATGCCGCTTTTGGGTCGCGGAAGCGAGATCCGCCATGCCTTTGGTGGCGAGACACATACAGCGCCGGCAACGATCTTTAACGATCTCGCAACGTGGCAGAAAATCCCGTTCCTGTATGCGCCGGAAAGCCGCCGTTTGGCAAAAGATCTGGCGCAATATGCGGTTGAGCCAGAGAAGTTCGGTCGGCTTGTTTCGGTGCTGGTGGATGAGTTGGGTCATGACATCGCCTTTGCTGTCGAAGCGGGTAAAATTGCAGCGAACAAAGAAGGCGCCGGAAAGATTGATCTGGCTGTGGTTGAGCGGGGATTGGGTGTGTCGCTTGAGGCCGATCAGTTGGAGGCAGTTCTCGGTGCGATGACGCGGCAAATGGCGCAGGCTGCCCTTGTGACGTTGGAGCAAGCGCAAGTTGCCCCGCAGGCCGTGACCCATTTGGTCTTCGTAGGCGGATCGAGCTTGATGCAAGTCACAAGGGGAGCGTTGGCCGAAGTTTTTCCCGAAGCGGCTGTGCACCACGGTTCAGCACTCACTGCGATTGTGGATGGGTTAAGCCTTGCTGCCGAAGGGGCGTTTAGCTGAGGCTGACCAGAGGCCAGCCCAAAGTGTCCAATGAAAACGGTTCAGAGAATGGATTAGGTCGTTCGGATCGGAAGCAGAAGCGTCTCCAACGCGGCCCCCATGACACATGCGCTGTCTATCATGTCATCCACACCGATCCATTCGTCGGGTTTGTGGGCGAGTTCCAGCACACCAGGGCCGTAGGCGATGCAGTTTTTTAGCTTGCCGATGCGGTCGATGTGTTTCTGGTCGTAAGTGCCCGGAGATGCCACATATTGTGGGTCCTTGCCCATGACGTCTCGGATCGCCTTTGCGACGGTGCGGACCACGGGGGCTTCGCGGTCTGTCATTGAGGGCAGAACGGAGTTTATCTCAGTCAGCTCATAGTCGAAATCGGGGCGCGTGCCGCGGAGCCCTTCGAGGAGTGCTGTGACTTCGTCCCGAACATCGTCGAGTGGTTCTTCCGCGAGAAAGCGGCGGTCGATGGTGATGCGGCAACTGTCGGGCACACAGTGCGAGGGCAGACCGTCAAAGTCGGCGTCTTGTTCCTTTGCGCCGCCGTGGATGGAGTTGATGTTCATCGTGGAGCTACGTGCGCCTTCTGGAACCACAGGCATGTCTGTGGTGCGCAGGGCCATTGCAGGGAAGAGCTTGTCTTCGAACTCACTCAGTACCGCGCCCATGTGGCGCACGGCACAATCGCCAAGGAAGGGCATCGAGCCGTGGGCGATCTCTCCTTTGGTCTCGATTTCGGCCCACCACCCGCCGCGATGACCGAGGCAAATACGATCTTTGTTCAACGGCTCTGGAATGATGACATGCTGGACACGGGAAGGGTTGAAGTGGCCGTGTTCCGCCAGATAGGCCACGCCGCCATAGCCGCCTGATTCCTCGTCGGCAGTGCCTGATATTTCGATGGCACCTGCGAAATCATTGTAAGTTTCGATAAAGGCTTCGGCGGCGATGATAGATGTGGCAAGCCCCCCCTTCATATCGCAGGCACCACGGCCATAGATTTTTCCGTCCTTGAGTTCCGCACCAAAGGGGTCGAAAGTCCAACCGCTGCCTTCTTCGACGACGTCGGTATGGCTATTGAAGTGTACACATTCGCCGGCACGTTTTCCTTCACGACGTGCGATGATATTCCAGCGGGGATATTTTGTACTGTCCCCAGGAGTTCCGTGAGCGCGAATAAGCTGTGTCTCAAACCCGTGTATCTTCAGCCTACGGTCAAGATATTCGCAGATGGCACGATAGTTGCGCCCTGGTGGGTTTAGGGTCGGTATGCGGATGAGATCTTGGGTCAGGGCGATCAGATCGTCGCGCTTTGCGGCGATGGCTTGCGAGAGGGGTGTGATCATGGTGCGCCCTTTTATTGAACAAAAGTATCGGGGTATGCGTTAGGTATGTATCATTGCGTAACTGGGCGCGTACGCAAGACCCGATTTGCGTGATTGTGTCGGTGTACGTGAACGGGCGATAGAGGCCATTCGGGTAAATGCTATTTCAAAGTGAGGATCGATGTGAGTGACACAGGTATGATTGCTGCACCAAAGGGTATTCTTGCGACGATATGGGCGGCACTTCGGGACGGTTTTGTCCAGATTGGCGAGACTAATCTTGCGCTTGTTTCTGCTGGAGTCGGTTTTTTTGGCATGCTGTCGGTATTTCCTGCAATTGCTGCGCTGATTGCGGTGCTTAGCCTTGTGTCTGATCCTGACGTGGTGATCGGACAACTGGAACGGATGCAGGGGCTTTTACCAAATGACGTGTACGAGATTTTTCATGCACAAATCGTGAGCCTCGTGACAGCGAGTTCGGATACCCTTGGCCTGGCCGGGGCGGTTTCTATCGTTGCGGCACTTTGGTCCGCACGGGCGGGCGTCGCGGCCATGATGACGGGCCTGAACGCGGTGCATGGGGAGAAAAACCGCGCGACCGTGTCCCATTATTTTAGGGCATTTATGCTGACGCTGGCGCTGGTCGGTGTTGGGATAGTAGCATTAATCACATTGGTTGTGGCGCCAGTAGTTTTAGCGTTTTTCCCCCTCGGAGGCATTGCAGGAGTTGTCGCGGAAGCGCTTCGTCTGGCGATTGCGGTAAGTGTTCTGCTGGCGGGGGTAAGTGTTCTGTACCGCTATGGACCTAACCGCAGTGAACAAAAGCCGCGCGCGGTAAAATCCGGCGCACTGTTTGCAGTAGCCAGTTGGGCGGGGCTGTCAGTGCTGTTCAGCTATTATGTGGCAAACTTTGGAAATTATAATCAGGTCTATGGATCAATCGGGGCTGTGATTGCTATGCTGGTCTGGCTCTGGCTCAGCAGCTTTCTCATCCTTCTGGGTGCTGTCGTAAACGCGCAAGTAGAGAAGCATGTGTATGGCGTCCATATCCCTCACGCGACATCTCCATTTGATGATACGCTTGTGGCTTCACCCGAAGATCAGGTGGACGAAACACCTTCAAGTCCGCTGCCCTGAGCGCGTATATGCGCTCAAGGCCTTTTTATCGTTGGTTTAGGCGTTCAGAGTCTCGGTCGATGAGAAGAACATCGCTTGGCTTACCGCAGAAACAACTTGATCTTCAGTGTATGGTTTCGAAATCAGGAACGCTGGTTCCGGCTTGTCACCCGTAAGCAAGCGTTCTGGGAAAGCTGTGATGAAAATCACAGGACGTGCGCCCAATTCCGTCAACAAGTCGTTCACAGCGTCAATGCCAGAGGAATTATCCGCTAGCTGAATGTCGGCGAGGATCAAATCTGGCGCATCTGCTTTGCCCAGCTCAACGGCTTCGTCGCGGGTGCGGGCGATGCCGGTAACACGGTGGCCCATGTCGGCCACGATGCTCTCGATATCCATCGCGATAATCGCTTCGTCTTCGATGATCAATACAGAGCCCATAATGCTATCCGCCATTTCTCGCCGTGCGATCGCTACAAGCTCTTCTGCTTCTACGGCGTCTACACTTAGAATTGTCGCAATGTTTCCATAGGAAAATCCTTCAATCGTATAGAGCAGCAGCGCTTCGCGGCTGTTGTTGGTAAGTTTCGCCAAATGCTTTTGCGCTTTAGCACGCGCACCTGTTTCGGTGTCGTCAACTGGCGCGCCTGCACTGGCCCAGATGCCATAAAGAACGCGGAAAAGACCCGTCTTCACATCGGTGCCGTCCAAAACGCTGCGATCTGTCAGGATTGCTTCGAGCGAGGCCGCCGCGAACGCATCACCGCTGTTCTGGCTGCCTGTCAATGCACGGGCATAGCGGCGTAGATAGGGAATGAATTTCCCCAATTGGTCGCTGACGCTGAGGTCGTCATGTGAATCACTCATCCGAGTTGGTCCTTTTTCTTCTATTTTATGGAACCAAACGCACAATGTGCGCGTTAAGTTCCAAGCTAGGGTATAATATTGCAATTTTGTGGTCGGGAAAAGATGACAAGTCAGGGACAAAATAAATCACATGAAGGTGTGATCGACGAGAATTTGCGTCGTGTGTATGAGGAAGCCTTAGACGAAGGTATTCCGGACCGATTCAAGTCGCTTTTGGAACAACTCAAAGAGCAAGATCGCGGTCAAGGCAAATCGCGATGACAGCAAATGACCCGCGCGATGAGTTGGTAGAGCATCTGCCAGCGATGCGTGCGTTTGCTATATCGCTAACCCGAAATAGCGCTACTGCAGATGATATGGTGCAAGACACCCTTGTCAAAGCTTGGACGAACATCGAAAAGTTTCACGTCGGCAGCAACATGCGTGCATGGCTTTTCACCATTTTGCGGAACACCTATTATTCCTCGCGCCGTAAGGCCAAGCGCGAGGTTGCAGATGTTGACGGCGTGTTCACCGAAAGTTTGGCGGAAAAGCCTGCGCATGACGGCCACTTGCAAATGAATGATTTTCGGGTGGCACTGGGCCAGCTGAAAGACGAGCAGCGCGAGGCACTTTTGTTGGTTGGCGCATCTGGGTTCTCGTATGAAGAAGCGGCAAAGATGTGTGGCGTTGCAGTGGGTACTGTGAAAAGTAGAGTAAATCGTGCCCGTCTACAGTTGGTAGAGATAATGGGGCTTAGTGAAGATGAGGCGATGGAGATGACTGACGATGCAACGATGTCCGTCCTTTCGTCATCGAAAGTTTCAAGTTTTTAAACGATGACTTCAGGCTTTCTTAGAAACAGCCTCTTTGGTGGGTTGGCCTTCAGGGTTCTACTGTTTTTGTCGTTGGCTCTTTTGCCGATTGGGATAATTGCGTTTATCCAGACCCAGCAGATCGCGGATCAAAGCAAACGCACTGCTGAATTATCCCTCATCGCCGTGACAGAACAGGCCGCAGCAACGGAGCGATCGTTACTGCAAGAAGCGTTTGGCGCTGCGCGTGCGCTGACTTCGGTGGTGAAGCTGGTCAAAGACGATCCGCAGCAATGCTCCGAGTTTTTAAAGGCATATCGGGAAGAAGTAGACAGATACCGCCTTGTTGGTTTTATCAACGTGGACGGATTGATGAACTGCTCCTCGAGCCGAGAGGTCTATGATTTTTCATCGTCACCTGCGTTTCAGGACACTGTTGCCCGTTCCGTGCGGACCGTAATGGTTTCTGATCGTGGTCGGGTATCTGGTGAGGCTGTTGTTATCGCCACTGTTCCCGTTTTCGATCAAGACGAGCCTATCGGATATTTGTTTATCTCGATGAGCCGTGACGCATTGGAGGTTTCGGAGTTGGATGATCCATCCCGAACGCCTTTGTCGCTGATCACGTTCAACGATAAAGGTGACATCGTTTCCTCCGAAGAGGATCAGAGCGTCGCAACCGCTGAATTACCCAACACCTATCCACTCAAACAGTTAACCGTGAACACACGGCAAGTTTTTAC
>JBALTK010000046.1:0-11672 GCA_036964385.1 Sulfitobacter sp.
GCGCGTCAGATGATTACCGACCTCGGCTATGCCGACCAATTGGGCGACGATCCTGACGGAGCAGACGACGTTCAGGAAGATCAGGCCGAAGAAGGTTCTGAGGAAGAGGACGATCCGGACAGCACTGGCAGCGACGATCAGGACGAGGAAGACGCTGACGCCTCTCCCGAGCAAAGCCAAGAAGAGCAGCAGGACACCTCCCAAGCCCAAGTATCCATGGACGAGATGGCCGATCAAGAGATGGGCGACGAGGCCGAGATGCCCGAAGGCGAAGCCCCGATGGAGCCGCCCGCCCCCCAGCCTATCTCGGACGCCGATCCAAACTATACCGTCTACCGCACCGATGACGACGAAGTTGTTGGTGCTGAAGAGTTGGCTGAGCCTGTAGAATTGGAGCGCCTGCGCGCCTACCTTGACCAGCAGCTTGAACCACTCAAAGGGGCCGTGAGCCGCTTGGCTAACAAATTGCAACGCCGCCTTCAGGCCCAGCAAAACCGCTCTTGGGAGTTTGATCTGGAGGAAGGCACGCTTGATGCGGGACGTCTTGCACGGATAGTCGCCAGCCCCACAACGCCGCTCAGCTTCAAGGTCGAGAAAGATACCGAGTTCCGCGATACCGTTGTAACGCTGTTGCTGGATAACTCTGGCTCCATGCGCGGACGGCCGATCTCTATTGCTGCGATTTGCGCCGATGTTCTGGCGCGCACGCTGGAGCGGTGTAACGTTAAGGTCGAAATCCTTGGCTTTACAACCCGCGCGTGGAAAGGTGGCCAAGCACGAGAGCATTGGCTCAACGATGGCCGTCCTACCGGGCCAGGTCGTCTCAATGATTTGCGTCACATCATCTATAAATCTGCGGATGCGCCATGGCGGCGCACGCGGCCCAATCTAGGGCTGATGATGAAAGAGGGCCTGCTCAAGGAAAACATCGATGGCGAGGCACTGGAATGGGCGCACCGCCGGATGATGGCCCGTTCGGAATCCCGCAAAATCCTCATGGTAATCTCCGATGGAGCACCTGTGGACGACAGCACCCTCTCAGTGAACCCTGCTAACTTCCTTGAAAAACATCTGCGCGATGTGATTGAAATGGTGCAAAAAAAGAAAGCTGTTGAACTTCTGGCGATCGGTATCGGGCATGACGTGACGCGGTATTACGACCGCGCCGTGACGATCACCGATGTCGAGCAGTTGGCTGGTGCAATGACGGAGCAACTGGCCTCCCTCTTTGACACAGACCCGCGCAAACGTGCGCGTGTGATGGGCATGCGCCGCGTAGGCTAAGATTGCGGGAACCAGTTTACAGGCAACATGAAGAAAAGGGATGCGGGCGATGTTTCAATCATTTGAGGTAACGGCCAGACCCGAACAAGGCCCACCACGGCTGGACGCGTTACGCGCACAAATGAAAGCCGCAAAGCTAGACGGCTTTGTGATCCCGCGCGCAGATGCCCACCAAGGTGAGTATGTGTCAGCGCGGGATGCGCGCCTCGCTTGGCTCACCGGGTTCACCGGATCGGCGGGATTTTGTGTGGCGTTGCGCGATGTCGCAGGTGTCTTCATCGACGGGCGCTACCGCACGCAGGTTAAGGCGCAGGTGGCCGATGTCTATACGCCTGTACCGTGGCCCGAAATCTCGATGGGCGCATGGCTGCGTGAGCAATTACCCCAAGGTGGGCGGGTAGGTTTTGATCCTTGGCTGCACACGGTTGATCAGATTGCACAGACCGAAAAGGCGCTGGCTGGCAGCGGTGTGGAGCTGGTGCAATGCGCCAATCTGGTGGATGCTGTATGGGACGACCAACCCGCGCCACCGATGGAGCCTGCAAAAGCGCACCCGATTGAGTTTGCAGGTGAGACCCATTTGGACAAGCGGACGCGGCTGGCGCAAACCTTGGTTGATGCGGGAGAGCGCGCAGCGGTCATTACCCTTCCTGACAGTATTTGCTGGTTGCTGAACATTCGGGGTGCCGACATTGAGCGGAACCCTGTCGTGCACGGTTTTGCCATCCTGAATGCGGACGCGAGCGTTGATCTGTTTTCAGAGCCTTCAAAGTACGAGACGCTTCAAGAGCATTTGGGTGATGATATCCGTCTTTATCCCCCCAGCGGCTTTTTGATTGCTCTGGCAGAGCTGGAAGGCCCTGTGCGCATAGACACTTCGACGGTTCCCCAAATTGTGGCCGATACGCTTGGCGATAACGCGGCCAGTGGAGCCGAGCCCTGCGCGTTGCCAAAGGCATGCAAAAACGCCGCCGAAGTCGAAGGTGCAGCCCAAGCGCACCTTCGCGATGGTGCGGCGATGGTCGAGATGCTGTGCTGGATGGATGCGCAGGCACCCGGTAGTCTGACGGAGACACAAGTGGTACGTCAGCTTGAGGAAACCCGCCGCCGCGACAATGCGTTGCAGGATATCAGCTTCGAGACAATTGCAGGGACTGGTCCGAATGGCGCGATCATGCATTACCGCGTCACCGAAGAGACTGACAGTACACTGGAAGACGGGCACCTAATCGTCCTCGACAGTGGTGGGCAATACCTCGACGGGACCACGGATATTACCCGTACCATCGCAATCGGCACCCCGCCCCTAGAGGCCGCACAGGCGTTCACCCGTGTGTTAGCTGGTATGATCGCCATGAGCCGGCTTCGCTGGCCTAAAGGCCTTGCAGGTGCGCATATTGAGGCTATTGGACGAATGCCGCTATGGCTGGCGGGCCAGGACTTTGACCACGGTCTAGGCCACGGTGTGGGGGCATACCTGAGTGTCCACGAAGGTCCTCAACGGCTGAGCCGCGTAAGCCTTGTGCCGCTCGAACCCGGGATGATCCTCAGCAATGAACCTGGTTATTACCGTGAAGGTGCGTTCGGCATTCGCCTTGAGAACCTGCTGGTGGTGCAAGAGGCACCTGCCCTACCTTCAGGTGATGCACACCGCGAGATGCTCGATTGGCGCACACTTGCCTTTGCGCCAATTGACCGCCGCCTGGTCATCCCCGAGATGCTGAACCCTGCAGCGCGCGATTGGCTCAACGCTTATCATTCTGACGTCGCGGCCAAGATCGGACCGCGGGTTACACCGCAGGCAAAAGCATGGTTAAATATCGCAACAGCGCCAATTTAGGGCACGATATAATCGGGGGAAACGATGGTTGATCATATTACAATCCGCAGAGCAGCTGGCACATGGAGTGTGCGCGCTGGTGGTGCCGTTCTGGGCGAAACCACCGAAGCACTTGAGCTTGTTGAAGGCGAGTACCCTCCCGTGATCTATTTTCCGCGCAGCGATATCGCCATGGCCTTCCTAGACGCCAGCGATAAAACCTCGCATTGTCCGCACAAAGGCGATGCCCGCTATTTCAGCGTCGTGACGAAAAGCACGACATTGGAAAATGTGGTTTGGTCCTACGAAGAACCCAAAGATGCCGCAGCCGCTGTGAAAGGCTATCTTGCGTTTTACGACGTGCCCGAGATCACTATCGAGCAGATATAAGCCGATTGCCTCACGAATGCTCTTCGGCTGCTGTGGCCGCCAAGGCGCGGTTATAGGCCCTGAGCGCATCGACATGGAACAGCGCACCCAGCAGCTCTGGTGGGGCGGCGTCAGCCGTTAGCGTGACAACAGGCAGAAACGGGACACCCGACTTCTCAAAAATCGGAATGGCTGTCTCCAGCGTAGCAGCCCCATCAATGTAGAGCCCCTCTCCGATCATATCCCAGCATTGCGCTTCATCTGCCGCGCGCGGATGATCGGCAGTGCGCATTGTTTTATCGGCCGTGAACATCGCCAAAAGATATGCTTGCGGTCCAGCCGCGAGGTGGATGCCACGCCGTTCAATCTGGGTGAGGAAAAAGCTGCGGTCGACAAGGTTTGACGACAGAGCAGTCGACATACTCACGGCAACCATCACCGCAAGGCCCGTCTGCCAGTCGCCCGTCAATTCAAAAACAATCAACGTGGTGGAAATCGGCGCACCCAGAACTGCCGCCGCCACCGCCCCCATACCCGCAAGCGCATAGAGAGATGTAGAGCCCGAAACGTCTGGCAGTATCCCAGTGGCAATTAGTCCAAAAGCCAGTCCGACCAACGCGCCCACCATCAATGAGGGTGAAAAAATACCCCCGCCCATGCGCCCACCAAGCGTGATCGCAACCGCCAATACTTTTAGCGCTGCGAATACCGTAACTTCGTGCAATGCCAACTCGCCGGTGAGCGCAAGCGATGTCGTCTCGTAGCCCACACCAATAATATGCGGAAACCAAAGGGCGATCCCACCAAGCAAGGCTCCTGCCACCATCGGGCGGAAATAGCGCGGCAGCTTGGTCTTTGCTTGAATGTGATTGCCAATGTTATCAGCCAAGAACACTGCGCGCATCAATACCACCGCGACCAAACCACAGGTCAGACCTAACAGCAAAAAGGCGGGCAGTTCGACATAGAATTGCAGCTCGCCCGTTGTGGGAAGTTTGAATTCCGTCACGCCGCCAAATTCGATGCGGTTGATCACAGTGCCTGCCACGCTTGCGATTACGATGGGGGCAAAGGCATGCACGGCAAAGTGGCGCAGCACCACCTCGAGCGCGAAAAGCGCGCCTGCGATGGGGGCATTAAAACTGGCTGAGACAGCGGCCGCCACTGCACACCCCAACAGGTCGCGTCCCGTAATCCCGTCTGCGTTGATACGTCGGTTTACCCAAGTAGAGATTACAGCGGCGAGGTGCACAACAGGCCCTTCACGGCCCGAGGACCCGCCCGTACCGAGGGTAACCATCGAAGCCATAGCCGAAGCCAAGCCAGCGCGCCGCTCCACTCTGCCATCATACAGCGCGGCACCTTCAATCACATCGGCAACCGAACGGGCCCGCGCGTCGGGCGTAAAATGGTGCAGGATCAGGCCAGAAACAAGGCCGCCAAACGTCGGGATAAGGATAATCCAGTACCAATCCAACCCGCTGATAAAACTATGTAAATGCTGCACATCATCTGTACCGTACAGGGTCTCTTGAAGCAGATTGATGCCCTTGCGAAAGAACAAAGCAGCAAAACCCGCAGCGACCCCGATGAGCAAAGCGATGAACCAGAAAGTTATCTTGCTCGGCCCTTTGTGTCGTAACACACGCCATCCATCACGGCAGTTTGTAACGGCCATGGTCATCTGTTGTGACAAAAAGGAGCGGGAAGGCTCAGTCATCTAGGCCTCGGATTGTGACGCACACGTGCGATATTGCCCCTGCGGAAACCATATCGCGCCCGCATATTCAACCCGTCAGGTGCCGAGCAAGGCGCGGGCAGCTTCGCGTGCGGCCTGCGTTATTGTATCTCCAGCGACCATACGCGCCACTTCGTCGATACGCTGCTCTGGATCCAGAGGGACAACATTAGTTGTCGTCATGCCTTTGGTCACGGACTTCTCAACCCGCCAATGATGCGCCCCGAGGGCCGCCACTTGTGGCGAGTGCGTGACAACTAGAACCTGCCCCTCAGCGGCAATCGCGGCGAGGCGACGTCCCACGGCATCTGCGGTTGCGCCACCCACACCACGGTCAATTTCGTCAAAGATGAGCGTCAGACCCGATTGCCCTTGGGTGAGGCAAACCTTCAGGGCCAGGAGGAAACGGCTCAATTCCCCGCCCGAGGCAATCTTGTTGAGCGGTCCCGCTGGCGCACCGGGATTCGTGGCAACGGTAAAGGACACCTCGTCGCGGCCATCCGGCCCGTCGGCCTCAGGTGTGATCTGAGTGGCAAATACTGCACGCTCCATCTTGAGCGGCGCAAGCTCGGCACTCACGGCTTTGTCCAGTTTTGTCGCCGCCTTCTTCCGTGCGTCAGTCAGCGCCGACGCCGCAACATCATAAGCAGCCTCGGCAGCTTTCACATCAGCGCGCAGCTGCGCCTGATGCGCGTCACCCGCATCCAATGCACTAAGCTTTGCCCTGAGCGTATCCGCAAATCCTGCGAGATCATCAGGCTGCACATCATGCTTACGCGCCAGTCCGCGAATGGCGAACAAGCGCTCTTCGGTATCTTCCAGCTCAGACGCGTCAAAGGACATCGATTCAATCGCACGGACCACGCCGTCCATCGCACCGTCCAGCTCGATCATCGCACGGTTCAGCGCCGCCATAGGCTCTTCGAGCATACCATCTGCTCGCGCAGCCGCAGCGTCGAGCCAGCGGAACGCATCGGCCATCTGCGCCTCTGCGCCGCTTTGGCCCATCGCTTCATAAGCATTGACCACATCGCCACGAATTTTCTCTGCCGATTGCATCATCCGCCGCTTGGTATCGAGAACCGCTTCCTCCCCCTCTTCGGGGGCGAGTTTGTCTAATTCTTTCACAGCGTAGCGTAGAAACTCTTCTTCAGCGCGAATTTCGTCCTGTGCCTTGGCCGCGGCGGCCTCAATCTTGCGGGTGCGCGCCATCTCGGTCCACGCACTGCGCACTTTTGCGCGCGCGCCATCCAGCACCCCAAAGGCATCCAGAATAGAGCGGTGTCCACGCGGGTTGAGCAGACCACGATCATCATGTTGGCCGTGCAATTCCACCAACGTCTCGCTCAATTGCCGCAGCACTTCACCAGAACAGCGGCGATCATTGACCCATGCCGTCTTGCGGCCCTCGGCCGTGTTGATGCGCCGCAAGATCAACTCGTCTCCGCCAGGCAGGCCCGCCTCTTCCAGCACAGCATGTGCAGGATGCCCCTCAGCCAGATCGAACCACGCCGTCACCTCGCCCTGTGCCGCCCCTTGGCGCACCAGATCCGCACGGCCACGCCAGCCCAGCACAAAACCGAGACTGTCGAGCAGGATCGACTTACCCGCACCAGTCTCACCAGTGAGCACGTTGAGACCCGGCTGGAAACTAAGTTCCAGCCGCTCAATGATCAGCATGTCGGATATATCAAGGCCACGCAGCATTACAGGTGTTCCGTCGCAGAGATGCGGGTGTGCACGCTAGATCCAGTCGCCCTTCAGCGTCTGACGGTAGATCGCAGACAACCAGTTGTTTCCAAGTGATTTCAGCTCAAGCCCCCGACCGGTGAGCAGCTTGTAGCTGTCCTCGTACCATTCAGTGGATTGATAGTTATGCCCCAGAATGGCCCCTGCCGTCTGTGCCTCATCCGTGAGGCCAAGGCTCAAGTAAGACTCAACCAAGCGGTGCAGCGCTTCGGCAGTGTGAGTTGTTGTCTGGAATTCCTCGACGACCACACGGAAGCGGTTAATCGCTGCGGTGTAGTGATCACGCTTGAGATAATAGCGACCAATCTCCATTTCCTTGCCCGCGAGATGGTCAAAGGCCAGATCGAACTTGAGAATGGACGCACTCGCATACTCGCTATCAGGATAGCGTTCGATCACGAGGCGAAGCGCCTGAAGTGCCTGAAATGTCAGACCCTGATCACGGCCAACATCATCAATCTGATCATAATAACTCAGCGCGAGAAGGTAAGCTGCATATCCCGCGTCATCATCATCAGGATAAAAATCGATAAACCGCTGTGCAGCAGAGCGGCTGTTGGGGTAGTCGGCATCCTGATGATAGGCGAATGCCTGCATGATCAGCGCGCGTTTTGCCCATTCGGAGTAGGGATAAAGCCGCTCGATTTCTGCGAAATAGAAGGCCCCTTCTGAGGGACGCTTGCGGTTCAACTCGAACTCGCCTCGCTCGAAAATCTGCTCGGGCGTGTACGTTTCGAGTGGAATTTCCTGCGGGTTAAAGAAGTTTTTGGTGAAACGACCAGTTTCCTGACTGCCACCACATGCGCTCAAAGACGCTACAGCCACAAGCGTGACGGAAAGACGTCTTGCAGACCTTCCAAATCCCATCCTAGGCTATCCTTATTCTCTTACCGCTGTTTTCTTTTTCAGGGCTTTAGCCGCTGTTGTCCATGGTTGTTAGCACAATAATTAGCGGTGCAAAACGTCCAATTCCACTTTAGCAAAAAGCCCGCGGCTCTCACCTCGGGCTTCATTTGGTTTTTATGCTCTATTCAGCCGTCAGGCAACAGCAGGAATTTCGTCCCAAACAAGACCGTGACCGGGCAGACGAGACGCCATCGCGCCATCACACTGCACCATACGAACCGCGCCAGGCGTGTCGAACAACGCGCGCAACAACGTGTTGGTCAGCGAGTGACCCGCACGAATACCAGTGTAGTGACCGATCAGAGGAGCGCCCGCCAAGGCCAAATCACCCAGTGCATCCAGCATTTTATGGCGCACAGGCTCATCCGCGTGGCGCAAACCACCCGGGCTGAGAACCAGATCACCGTCAAACACAACTGCGTTTTCACCCGCAGCGCCACCAAGGGCCAGACCATTTGCCTGCATCGCGTCCACATCCGCCTGACGGCAGAATGTACGGCTATCGCAGAGCTCACGGGCGAATGAGCCGTTATTCATGACAAGCGATTTTTCTTGGTGGCCAATCGCCGCATCGGCGAAATCAATTTCGAAATCAATGCGCAGAGTGTCTGAGGGTGCAATCGTCGCTGACGCATCTCCGTCCCGCACGGTCACTTCTTTAAGCACTTCAAACGCCATGACAGGTGCCGCCTGCATCTGAACACCGCCCTGCCCCATGATACCGCGCACAAACGGTGCAGCTGAACCGTCAAGGATTGGCACTTCAGGTCCGTCAATCTCGACCAGAGCGTTGTGGATGCCACACCCTGCGAGGGCCGCCATCAGATGCTCGACAGTGGAGACTTGCAGACCGCTTTTGTTCTCAAGCTTGGTACACAGCGGGGAACGATTTACCGCATCCCAACGCGCAGGAATCATACGATCACCGACTTGAACATCTGTACGCTTGAACCAAATGCCATGTCCAACAGGAGCAGGCAAAACTGTTGCGGTCGCAGGCTTACCTGAGTGCAGGCCTTTGCCTGCAAAGCTAATCGCTTGTTTAACAGTGTTTTGCACGATGCGTCCTCACTTCGGTTTCAAGTATGTACTTGATTAACCCCTAGATACGCATCGGGTTGCCTGACCACAAATCAATGATTGCAACGAACTGAAACATGGCTGTAACAAACTGGCGTATTGTCGCCACGCCCCCTTCAACCCCTTACATTAAAAAGAAAAAGGCCGCCCGAAGGCGACCCCATCTATCACAATATGATGTGATTTAGTTTGCTTGACGGCGCAAGAATGCAGGAATTTCGATGCGTTCTTGCTCTGGATCTGCTTCCTGACGCGGCTGTGGAGCTGCGGCACTTTGCTGGCGCTGCACTGGTGGCTGCTGGCGCGCTGGCTGGCTTGGAGCTGCAGCACGGGGCTGTGCCTCACCTTCGGAACCGGTCATCCGGTTGATCAAAGAGTTGATACCAAAGCGCGGACGCTCGGCTTGTGCTGGTGCTGGCGCAGCTGCTTGTGGCTGTGGTGCAGGCGCTGCAGCGGCGGGACGCTCGACAGGTTGTGCACGTTGGGCCGCAGCACGCAGACGTGCCATCGCTTCAGGTGATGGTGTTCCAGGTGTCGGGGCGCGTGGCGCGATAAACGCTTCTGGCTCCGCTTCCAGTGCTTCGGGCTGCGCTTCATAGGCCGCTGGCTCGGGCGCGTAGGCTGGTGCCGGCACGTCATCGTGTGCTTGCTCAATCGGTTCGTAACGACGACCTGCAAACATATCACGTGTGTTGTCCTGACGTGGCGCCTGCTGTGGTGCTTCGTCGAAGAAGCTAGGTGCTTCTGGCTCTTCGTTTTGGGCCGCTACTGGTGCCGACGCTGCGATTGGTGCGCGCACTGGTGCTTGCTCTTCAACCACTGCCTCTTCAAGCTTTTCCATCTGCATTGGGCGATTCATCGACATGGAGCGGCGTGGTACTGGCATATCAGTATTCACGTCCAGCGCATCGATACCTGTGGCAACAACGCTCACGCGCATGAAGCCACCAAGGCTCTCATCGAGAGTGGAACCCACAATGATGTTTGCTTCTGGGTCAACTTCTTCGCGAATGCGGTTTGCCGCCTCGTCCAGTTCGAACAATGTGAGGTCCGCACCACCAGTGATGTTGATGAGAACGCCTTTTGCGCCGCGCAAGGAAATCTCGTCGAGCAGCGGGTTGGCAATCGCCGCCTCTGCCGCTTGGATTGCGCGATCTTCGCCTTCTGCCTCGCCTGTACCCATCATAGCTTTGCCCATCTCGTCCATCACGGCGCGAACGTCAGCAAAGTCGAGGTTGATAAGGCCAGGACGAACCATCAGGTCGGTCACGCCTTTAACACCTTGGTACAGCACATCGTCAGCCATGGAGAAGGCATCAGTGAATGTTGTCTTCTCGTTGGCCAAGCGAAAAAGGTTCTGGTTTGGAATGATGATCAGCGTATCGACGACCTTTTGCAGGGCCTCTACACCTTCTTCAGCCTGACGCATGCGCTTGGCACCCTCAAACTGGAATGGCTTAGTGACAACACCAACCGTCAGAACACCCAACTCACGCGCGGCTTGCGCGATGATCGGTGCCGCGCCTGTACCCGTACCACCGCCCATACCGGCCGTGATAAAGCACATGTGAGCGCCCGCGAGGTGATCAACGATTTGCTCGATGCTCTCTTCGGCAGCGGCTGCACCTACGGATGCCCGCGCCCCTGCGCCCAAACCTTCAGTGACTTTGATGCCCAACTGTACGCGGCTGTCCGACTTGGCCTGTTGCAACGCTTGTGCGTCCGTGTTGGCCACGACAAAGTCAACGCCATCAAGGTTCTTATCGATCATGTTATTGACCGCATTGCCACCAGCACCGCCGACACCGAAAACGGTGATACGTGGCTTGAGGTCTTCCTGTCCTGGCATCGAAAGGTTCAAAGTCATCTTGGTTCCGCCTGTTCCTGTGCCCGCACCGCGCGGGTCATTTTTGTCCCAAATTTACCTGACATTAAACACCATGGCATCTGGCGTCACGTAAAAAAGGCCCTTTTGGCGCTAAATATAGGCAATTTTTTGCCATTCTTTACCGCATTTCGTCTTTGGCCCCCCATCTAGGGGTCACCAGTTGTCTTTAAACCATTTCACTGCGCGCTTGAGCGAACGGTTCGGGTAACGATCAGCAGGAATGTCGAAATCCCACCATTCATCCTGTGGATGTGCTGCAAAAAGCGCGAGCCCCACCGCCGAGGAAAAACCTGGACCAGTAGCCGCTTGAGGCAGCCCATGCACACGCAGCGGACGACCAAGGCGGACCTGTTGGCCCAAAATCTTGCTCGCCAGCCCGTCAAGGCCCGGGATCTGGCTGCCGCCGCCTGTCAGCACAATCTGCTGGCTCGGCAAATGTCCAAATCCAGCGGCATCAAGGCGTGCACGCACTTCCTCGAAAATCTCTTCGACACGTGGACGCATGATGCCAATCAACTCGGCACGGCTGGCCGTGCGGCGATCATGCTCATAGTCACCAGTCTCACCACCAATCTCGATCATCTCACGGTCGTCCATACCCGTTGCATGTACGCCGCCGTAGAATGTTTTAATCCGCTCCGCGTTGGCCATCGGCACCTGCAATCCGAGCGAAATGTCGGACGTGACATGATCACCACCCATACGAATGCTGTCGGCATAGATCATGTGCTTTTTGATGAAGATCGAAACGCCAGTCGCGCCGCCGCCCAGATCAATACAAGCTGCACCCAGTTCTTGCTCATCCTCGACCAATGCAGCAATGCCAGACACATAGGCGG
>JBALTK010000046.1:11682-22140 GCA_036964385.1 Sulfitobacter sp.
CATCAACCGTCAGCATGTGCATATCGACGCTCAATTCATTGCCAAGCTGGCCACGCGGGTCAATCAGACCGCTGCGGTGATCAAGGGCAAAGTTCACAGGCTGCGCGTGCAGAACTTCACGCCCTTCGCCGTATTCGGGCACATCACAAGAAGACAACACACGTGCCACGTCTTCTTCGGTGACAACCTGATCTTCAAGCGTGACCATCGCATCAAGGCCGTAGCTGCGCGGCTCCGCTCCTGCGAAACATGCAATCACATGATCCACACGGATGCCTGCCATCTTTTGTGCCGCTTGGAGTGCAGTACGAATAGCGCGCTCTGTCTCTGCCATTGCGGTCACTTCGCCAAAACGCACACCGCGCGAACGGGTGGTCGCCGCACCAATCACACGAAAGCCTGATTGCCCCGCAAGCGAGCCGAACTCACCTTCGTCCTCAATCCGTGCCGAGCCGTCAAACCGCAGCACAAGTGCCGCAATTTTTGAACTGCCAACATCGAGAACAGCGACCACACCGCGTTGCATGGCAACCTTGCGCATCTGCCGCATCGTGCGTTGGCTCTGGTAGAGATCATTCATTGGTTATTTGCCCTAAACGCTGCCTGTTGGGCCATCCGTTCTTCGGCGGCCTCTTTTGTCATTTGCACTGTTGGTCGGCGTGCCAGCCGCATGTCTACCCGTGCAACATCACGGGTAAGAATATCTTGGGCGCCCTCAAGAGCGATCACCCGCTCAAGGGCGCGCATTGGCTGCTCGGTCGGCAGCAGGATCCGCTGGTCACGGTCGAGCACCACGTCCCAGCGGCGATCACCCATCCGGACCAGTCCGCGCAGACGTTCGCCCAGTGGCGCTGCGGCTTGGATCAATTCGAGCGCTTCTAGCACATGCTGGTCCGCCCCCTCGCCTGCGATCATCGGCAGGTCCGGCCGCGCATGGCGGCTGGTCGCAGCAGCAACGTAGACGCCATTCTCGTCGACCAGCGCAAGCCCAGTATCATTGCGCCACAGCGCTACCGCTTTGCGCTGCTCCACATCGATTTGCAGCACCCCACCAGGACGAATACGCAGAGAAGCCGATTTTACAGCGGAAATTTCTGATACAGTCGCACGCATCGCATCGAGATCCAGATCGAAACTGGAAACTGGAAAATCAAGCGGCAGGCTCTCGCGGATAAAAATGGCAAGCTCATCCTTGGCCCCATCGACGGCCATGAGGTTAACCATGAATTCAGGGCGCGTTTCAATGCTGGCGCGTGTCTCGGCGACGGCCTGTTGGATCGCGCCGCGACGGGCCTCATCCGCCAGATACCATGTGCCAGCTGCGAGTGTGATGCAAAACGGCACCCCTGCGCGCAGGGCAAGGCGGATACCGGGTGTGAGCATCAAACGCTGCAAACGCCACGCCCACCGTGAAGGCGCTGGATCAGCGCGGCCCGCTTGAGCCTTTTTCCGCTTCAACGCCCGCATGAGGCATCCTCCACCATCCATGCGCACAGCTCGGGAAAGCTCATACCCGTTGCTTGCGCCTGCTCGGGCGTCAGCGACGTGCTGGTCATGCCGGGCTGGGTGTTCGTCTCAAGCAGGATCAAACCATCGACGCCGCGCGCCTCGTCCCAACGGAAATCGGTACGGCTCAGGCCACGGCACCCAAGTGCGTTGTGCGCGCGCAGAGCATAGTCGAGGCAGAGATCGAAAATCTCTTTGGGGATGTCGGCGGGGACAATGTGGGTCGATCCGCCCTCTTTGTACTTTGCATCGTAATCATACCAACCTGTCGTCACGATATCCGTCACAGTCAACGCACGTTGACCGACCACGGTTGTCGTAAGCTCGCGGCCCGGTGCGAATGTCTCGACCATGACCATCTCCGGCATGCTCGCGTCGAGTTGAGGCGGGCCGTTGTTGGCATCCGAAACCAGATAGACACCGACGGATGACCCTTCGTTATTGGGCTTAACCACATAGGGAGGGGTCATCACATGACCGCCGCGAACCCGTTCGGCTGGAACGATGATGCTATCTACCACTGGCAACCCTGCGGCCCTAAAAATGTCTTTGCAGCGCTGCTTGTCCATCGCCACGGCAGAGGCAAGTACTCCAGAATGGGAATAGGGAATGTGAAGCCATTCAAAGATGCCCTGAACACAGCCATCTTCACCCCAGCGGCCATGCAAACAGTTCAGCACCGCGTCAGGCTTGAGATCGATCAGCACAGCGCAAAGGTCGGGGCCAGCATCGACCTCGACCACATTATAACTTCCATGTTCCCGCAGTGCAGCCGCGCAAGCACGACCCGAATTAAGAGAGACCTCGCGCTCAGCCGAGGGTCCGCCCATGATTACTGCAACTGTGGGGCTTGTCCTGCTCGACATACCCGTGCGCCTTCAATGTCCCGAGCCTTTTGGCTCTTTTTTCTTATTTTTTGGGCCTATTCGGCCCTAGTAAAGTTTACTGCCACTTTTTGTGGTCGATACACCGCAAATTCGACGCTTATTCTTCGCCTATTCGCATTATCTCCCACTGTAGCGTGATACCGCTGGAATCGTAAACCTTTTTTCGCACCTCTTCGCCCAATCCTTCGAGGTCTGCTGCAGTAGCACCCCCGATATTGATCAAAAAGTTGGCGTGTTTGGGTGACATTTGGGCTCCCCCGCGTGTGGCCCCTTTCATTCCAGCGTCTTGGATGACCTTCCACGCCTTCAGGTCATGCACATCGTCGGCTTGTCCGGTTGAGCTAAAACCCGCTGGGTTGCGAAAAGTTGATCCCGCGCTGCGGTCTTTTGTAGGCTGCGTTGCGTCACGGTTGGCCAGTTGGTCCTCCATCCGCGCATGAAGCGCAGAGGGGTCACCCGTTGGCGGGGCAAAAGTGGCGTTTATGATGACAGCACCTTCGGCCAGCACGCTTTGACGGTATTCGAATTGCAGATCATCCGCAGTGAGCGTGATCAATTCCCCTGCCCTTGTCACAGCTTGAGCGCGCACAAAATGATCCGCCGCATAGGTGCCGTAGCACCCCGCATTCATCCGCACGGCACCGCCAATGCTTCCCGGAATGGTGCGTAGAAACGTGAGGTCCAGCCCTACATCCGCCGCCTTACGCGCCACATGGGCATCAAGGGCAGCAGCTCCCGCCGTAACTTCGCCGTCGGCGATTTCGATCCCGTTGAACCCGCGTCCAAGACGGATCACAACAGCGCGCAAACCACCATCGCGCACAATGAGGTTAGAGCCGACACCCATCGCAAACACGTCCACACCCACAGGGAGATCCCGCAGAAAGCTCTGTAAATCGTCTGTATCGGCCGGTTGGAAAAAGAAATCCGCAGGGCCACCAACGCGCAACCATGTGAGATCAGACAGGCTGCGCTGCTCTGTCAGCTTACCGCGTGGTGTTGGAAGGTCATTCATCTGTATCTACCTTGCTTGCCCGAAACGCGCGTGAAATCCGGCCCACAAGAAACCCCAACGCGACAGCAGAGATCGCATAAAATAATGCGCCCGCATGGGCCACCATGGCATTGGGAGAAAGTGGCTTTGCATCAAGGCCGAGCACCATCCAGAGCGTGTTCAGTACCATGCCAATTACGACAACCACCCCAAACAGTCCAAAGCGCTTGTGATAACCAGCATAGCCACAGGCAAACATCCAAATGACCAAGCCTGGCACCAGAATATACAACATAGGTTTCTTACTCCGCCGGAGTGTTACGGCCCGCGCGGCGCAGCCAGCGGCCCAAATAAATCACAGGCCAACGCAGCACCGAACAGCCCCCCGCCAACACAAGCATGCCGACCCAAGGGCCGTGCTGCATCACCACATAGCCCAAAATCGGAATACCGACTGCGACCAAAATATAGGCATTGCGCCAATGGTAGTCACGGCTTGGTGTCATCGCGAGGACATTGGCCACCAGCGCCCAAAGGCAGGCGAGTATCAGGGACGTGCTTATCATTCGGGGATCTCCGGATGCTCACCGCGCAAGCGCGCTGCGATATAGCGCAGTGGATTGCGGAACATGGATATAAAGGCAGCAAAGCCGAGCAAGGCGTATATCCAGCCAAACTGCATCCCTGCCATGACGATCAAAACTGGAGCGGCCAGCAACAGGACCAACGCGGGGAAATACTGTTGCCTGATGGGTAGCATTGCGACGCCAGCGGAGGCAAACACCCACGCGATGGAAAGCCAGATCAACGTCATGCCGCGCGCATCCTGTGAATAACCCACTTGCCCGTCAGACCGATCAACCAGCCGACAAAAAGCAGCGGTGTCGCGACCATAATCAACGGAATATAAACATTCGGAGGCCCAAAGAAATGGACCGTTGCCGATACAAGTCCCAGAGCAATGGCCCCGAGCACCACCCATGTTGACGGGAGTACCGCAAGGACCACACCAATAAGGACTACAAAAAGCACTGTCACGCAGCCGCACCTTTCAGCGCACGCAGCGCTTCTGGTAAATCGTTTACCCAGCTACTGATCGTCCCCGCCCCTAGGCAGATAACCATATCACCTGGTCGCGCCTGTTCGGCGACAAGGCGTGCAATGTCTTCAGGTCCGTCAATGCGGCGTGCATGGCGGTGGCCGTGCTGTATGAGGCCCGCAACCAGTGCATCACGGTTCGCACCTTCAATCGGGTCTTCACCAGCCGCATAGACGTCCGAGATACCCACGACGTCACTGTCGTTGAAACAGGCGCAAAACTCGTCGAAGTGATGGCTGAGGCGTGAATAACGGTGTGGCTGATGGATCGCGATCACGCGGCCTTCGGTGGATTGGCGCGCGGCCTTGAGGGCAGCGGCGATCTCAACGGGATGGTGGGCGTAATCGTCGATGATCGTGACACCGTCCACAACGTCCACACGGGTAAAGCGACGGTTAACCCCGCCAAATGACTTAAGGGCAGCGCGAATTTCCTCGGCCTTCATGCCAAGATGCCGCGCCACGGCAACTGCGGCCAATGCGTTGGATACGTTATGGTCGCCCGGCATCGGAAGCGCGCAATCCTCAATCACAATATCTTCGTTCTGGAGCTGCACATCAAAATGCGCAATGCCGTCCTTATAATACAGACCCACAGCGCGCACATCGGCCTGCGCATTAAAGCCGTATGTCACTACACGCCGGTCAGTAATCTTGCCCACAAGGCTTTGAACTTCGGGGTGATCTGTGCAGCAGATCGCGGCGCCGTAAAACGGAATGTTAGAGGTGAAATCAAGGAAACCTTTACGCAGGTTCTCGATCGTTCCCCAATGCTCCATATGCTCGGGGTCGATGTTGGTCACGATAGCAATGGTCGCTGGCAGACGGTTGAACGTGCCGTCACTCTCATCCGCCTCGACGACCATCCATTCGCCCTCACCCTTGCGCGCATTTGAGCCATAGGCGTGGATAATTCCGCCGTTCACAACCGTCGGGTCAAAGCCGCCACCATCAAGCAAGGCCGCAACCATCGTTGTTGTTGTCGTCTTGCCGTGTGTTCCCGCCACAGCGATGTTTGATTTAAGGCGCATCAACTCGGCCAGCATCTCGGCGCGGCGCACAATGGGCAGGCCTTGGGCACGGGCAGCGTCCAGCTCAGGGTTTCCCGGCTTAATCGCCGAGGAGATCACGATGACCTGTGCCGATCCGATATTCTCTGCGCGCTGACCTTCAAAGATCGTAGCACCCAATTCGGCCAAACGGTCAGTGATCGGCGTAGATTTAAGGTCAGACCCTTGGACCTGATAGCCGTGGTTCAACAACACTTCGGCGATGCCGGACATACCAATGCCGCCGATGCCGACGAAGTGAATGGCGCCCACATCACCGGGCAGTTTGGTTGCAGCGTTCATGTGGTCGTTTCCTTCGTCGTAAGATCGGTGATCATGTCGGCCAGCGTTTCCGCCGCCTCAGGCTTGCCCAAAGACAGCGCACCACGCGCCATTTTGCTTGCAGCAGGTCCGTCTGACAGGATCATGTGAATAATTTCGGTGAGGTTTTCGGGGTTTGCTGCAGCCTCGTTGATCATTACTGCGGCCTCGGCCTCAACCATACCTTTTGCATTTGCGACCTGATGGTCACCCGCCGCAGCTGCAAAGGGAATGAGGATCGCAGGGCGACCAATAACAGTGAGATCAGCAATCGAGGATGCGCCAGAGCGGCTGATGACCAACTGCGCCTCCGACATGCGGCGCGGTACATCGTGAAAGAACGGTTGCACATCGGCGTTGATACCATTCTCGGCATAGTATTCCGCAACGCGGGTACCGTCCTCGTCGCGGGCCTGATGGCTCACGCGAATGTTGCGCAGCATGTCCATGGGCAAGGCTGCAATCGCAGGAGGGATTACATCGCTCAGGATGCGCGCCCCTTGGGAGCCTCCCATAACCAACAAATCCATCGGATAATCGCCCGGTGCGATATATCCAGCACCCGTACGCTCAAGCACTGAACCGCGCACAGGGTTGCCGACATGCACCCCCTCCACGCCCTCGGGCAAGGTGGTGGGCCATGTACCACATGCCACGCGATCAACGCGGGTGGCAAAAATCTCGTTTACGCGACCAAGGACCCCGTTTTGCTCATGGATCATCCGTGGCAGGCGCAGTATCCATGCCGCCCCCAGCGCAGGGATCGACGGATAGCCGCCAAAACCGATCACAACATCAGGGCGATCACGCAGCATACGAATGGCGGCGCTAAGCGTTCCGCCCAAGATGCGAAACGGCACCAAAGCTTTTGCAAGCAGACCGCCGCGCGCGAACGTAGCGCTTGCTATCTGTTCAATCTCGACTGCATCGGGAAAGGCACCTGTGTAGCGCGCGCCGCGAGCATCAGTGCTAAGCTTAACGCGCCAACCACGTGCCAGCATGACTTCTGCAAGAGCTTGGGCTGGAAACATATGCCCGCCCGTGCCGCCAGCGGCGATAACGAGAAGTGGTAATTTACTCATGTGCGCCCCCGCGACAGCAATGCGCTGATCTCGCCCTGAGGACGGCTTCGTGTGAAGGCCAAAAGCATGCCAAGCGCGATACCTGACGCAATCACAGACGATCCGCCGTAGCTCACAAACGGCAACGTCATACCCTTTGCGGGCAGCAGACGTACAGCCACACCCATATTGATCATGGCCTGAACACCGAACATGCAAGCCAGTCCGGTGCCAGCAAGGCGGATAAATGGATCACGCTCGCGCACCAAACGCAGAAGGGAGCGAACCACAACGAAGGCATAGAGCGCAATGATGCACAGCACGAGGATCAGGCCGTATTCTTCGGCAGCGACCGCAATGATAAAGTCGGTATGCGCATCGGGGAGCGACCATTTCACTTCACCCTCGCCCACACCTACGCCAAAAAGGCCACCCTCACGGATCGCATTGGAGGCATACCCAAGTTGCGTGGTGGGATCGATATCGACACTCAGGAACCCGTCAATGCGGCGGGCGAAATGCTCGGAATTGGCATATGCAACTGTGCCCGCAACAACGACAAGCCCCGCCATACCAACCAGTAGGACAATAGGCGCACCAGCGACGAAATACATCACACCCCAGCCAAACAAGACCAGACAGGCCTGACCAAAGTCGGGTTGAAGTGCGAGCATCAGCACGATGGAAATACACAGGCCAAACGACCACGCCTTGCCTGGAGGGCCGTTGATTTCAAGGCTGGCCGCCATCATCCATGCCGCGACAACCACAAAACCGGGCTTGAGAAATTCAGAGGGCTGGATGGAGGCGAAGCCAAGGCTGTACCAGCGCGTTGCCCCTTTGCCAAAATCCGTGCCGAAAACAGGCAGCATCGCCAAAGCGACAAACGCGCCGATAAAGCCAATGACCGCCAAACGCCGCACCAATGTGGGCGACATCATGGAGGTCAGCATCATCGCAATCATCGCCAGACCACCAAAGAAGGCCTGTCGTTGGACATAATGGAACGGCTCGAAACCGTTCTTTTCCGCAAGCGGAGGAGAAGCAGCAAGACCCAGCAACATACCGACCGCAAACAACATCAGGACGCACGAAAGCGCCCACCTGTCGAGGGTCCGCCACCATTTGGGGAGGATCGGTTCGCCGTCGCGCACGGGAACTGCGCCAAAGACCATTTCTGTCATGGATACGTGCCTTACACTGCCTGTCACGCCCCCTTTGCGGGAGTCTAGATATCAGTATAACGCGAAATTCCAATGACGGCTAGAGTCTTTGCGCCCTTTTCAACAGCTCCCTAGCCCTTGTGCGTTCCACGAATGGGATAATCATTGCCACGGATGAACTTGATCCCGTTGGCGATACCTTGCAGATCAGGCCGCGCGAAAGGTGCGTTGGATACATCAAGGATTTGTACCGCGCCTTGCTCGTTGATGACAAACAGACCTGGTTCGGAAAATGGACGATCCGTCTCCGTTGGGCTGCGCGGATCAGAAACAAAAAGGCCAAGTGTGCGCATTTGCTCGATACTCAGGTCATAACCCATCGCAATCGTGAGCTCTTTTTCATCGACCATGGCCTGCGCCTTATCGACAGGATCACCAGATACCGCGACCACATCAACACCGAGCGCGTTATACTCCGCTTCCAACTCTTGCAGCTTGGACAGATAGTTTTTGCAGATCGGACAGTGCAGACCACGATAAACAACGACCAACTGCCAGTCATGGCCATCGCGAGGTGCACCAAGGGTGATCTTTTCACCGCCTAGTTGTGCGACGTCGGTTTTCGGAAAAATGCTACCTGCATCAAGTGCTAACATGGGGGTGTCTCCTTTGTGTACAGTGCGAACCTAACGCGGTTATGACGCACCACAAGGGGGGCTCACGAACGCTTGACCACCCCTGTCCATTCAGGCACCCCTCCCGTATGGAATTTGAAACAGCAATCATCGGCGCAGGTGCCGCAGGCATGATGTGTGCCGCCCATCTCGACGGGCGCACGCTCGTCGTGGACCACGCAAAAGCAGCGGGTGAAAAAATTCGCATTTCAGGTGGGGGACGGTGCAATTTCACCAATCTCTATACTGACCCGGACGCTTTCATCTGCGCCAATCCGCATTTCGCCAAATCCGCACTCGCCCGCTATACCCAGTGGGACTTTATCGCACTGGTCGAGGCGCATGGCATTGCGTGGCATGAAAAAACACTTGGTCAGCTCTTTTGCGACAACAGCGCCAAGGACATTGTGGCGATGCTGCGCGATTTGATGGCTGCGCGCGGTGCCGAATTGCGCCTGAATAGTTCCGTCAGTGATGTGCAAAAGGTTGGCGACCACTTCTCCTTCACTCTGCAAACGCCAGACGGCGCACATAAGGTGACTGCCAAAAACCTTGTCATTGCCACGGGCGGGAAATCCATCCCCAAGATGGGTGCGACAGGCTGGGCCTATGACATTGCTCGCCAGTTCGGCCTGCCTGTAACTGACATTCGGCCCGCATTGGTGCCGTTCACATTTGCCGATGGACGGTTCGCTGAAATCTCTGGCGTGGCCGTCCCCTCCCGCGTGCACGCGGACGGGCCTGTCTTTGAAGAGGCGTTGCTTTTCACCCACCGTGGCCTCTCTGGTCCCGCGATATTGCAGGCGTCATCCTACTGGACCGAAGGCAATGCCGTGACTGTCGATATCGCTCCACCCGACATGTACGAAGCGCTGCGCAAACAGCGCCAAGAGGCAGGTCGTCGCAACTTCACCACAGAGTTGTCGCGCCACCTGCCCTCGCGCTTGGTCGAGCATCTGTCGGGTGTATTTGATCTTAGCGGAAATCTGGCGGATTGGTCGGATGCACGTCTGGGTGCGCTGATTGACGGCTTACGCCAATGGGAGTTGCTGCCCAATGGAACCGAAGGCTACCGCACCGCCGAAGTAACAGTCGGAGGGGTGGATACAGATGCGCTCAATTCTCGCACCATGGCGTCAAAAGAGCACCCGAACCTATTTTTCATTGGCGAAGCGGTGGATGTGACAGGTTGGCTGGGTGGGTACAACTTCCAGTGGGCGTGGTCCTCGGCTATGGCCGCAGCCGAGGCATTGAACAAAGCACCCTAGCCCAAATGTGCCTTAACCAACTGCACAAAATCATCGCCGCGCTTCTCAAAGCTGTCGTATTGGTCAAAGCTCGCCGCCGCTGGGGCAAGCAAGACAACATCGCCTTCCTCTGCTTCGGCAATCGCACGGGTCACGGCGATTGCCATTGTGCCGCACACTTCTGTCTCGACGCTTAACTGCATCGCGAACCCTGCTGCCTCACGTCCTATCACATATGCTTTGCGCACGGTATCGGATGCGCCAGACAGACCGACAAGCCCGCCCTCTTTCTCCAGCCCGCCACAAATCCAACGGACGTTCTTGAATGCCGAAAGTGCCTTGGCTGCTGAATCCACGTTGGTCGCTTTGCTGTCATTCACGAACCGCACACCGCCCTTTTCGCCAATCGTCTGGCTGCGGTGGGGCAAGCCACCAAAGCTGTGGAAGGCAACCTCGAT
>JBALTK010000047.1:0-22023 GCA_036964385.1 Sulfitobacter sp.
GACTTGCGCCTAAGCCATAAGGTCACCGACCAAAGCGAAGGGGACCGTGGTCTTATCAACCGAAGCAACGCCCAGACCCGCGAAGTTCGGATGACTGTGGAAAACCTCGGCAGTCAGGCGTGGGATATCGAATTGCTTGAAGCACTGCCCTACAGCGAGCAGGACGATCTGGTGATTGAATGGAACGCCCAGCCGAAGGCTGCTTTGAAGGATGTTGAAGACAGACGCGGCCTCGCGCAATGGGACATTTCCCTTGCTGCAAACGCGACACAGGAAATCACGATCGAGCAGATCGTTCGCTGGCCCGATGGAAAAGTGCTCCGCTGAGTTAAGAGTGCTCGGTTAGGCGTAACGTTGCATCCTTAGAGGGTGACGACGGGTCGTGAATGTGGCTGGGCATGGGGGTTCCGTAGCGCTGCTGCAATGTCTTGTAGTTGGCTCCCACAGTCGCAGTATTGCATAGGTGTCGACCAGTAGATGCCACAAAAACGCCGAGGTCCGCCCCTACGGGCCGAAGCTCCATTCCCTCACAAGCAAGGCGGTTGATAAGATCTGGCCAGCCCTTTGCGTTCTCTATGTGCGCAGCCAAAATAGTCTGGCGGGTTGGGTCAATCCGGCCCGCCGGCATAACACCAAGATGCGTGTTGGATCTGCCATACTCGGGAAAGGGTGCGTCAAACCGTTTGACCATCGATGCATAGGAAAAGCCGAGGTCAGACGCATCGCATACCGTTGTGTGGCAGCTAGATTTCGCCAAAACAACATGACCTCCCGACATTCGCAGATCATAGCCATGGGGCCGCAACCGCGCCGCCAAATCCTCCCAACCGTCAGCATCCGCCATGTCACGGGCAAGCAGCGCTTGCAGCGCAACAACGAGACGCTCATCCGTGTTTTGATCGACCTTCGCACCGAGTTGACGGTCCACTTCACGCCTGAGCAGCTGGCGAACCATGTGACCAATGGTGACTTCGCGCGCGGTGGCAACATGCTGCGCCTCGGAGAGGAGGGCGCGGGGGAGTTTGAGTGTGACCGATTCTGTATCCATACCCAAGACTGCTCTGGGTATGGTTAAAGGTTTCTTAAAACCGTTCGGCCCGCAGCACGTCACAATCGACGATACTCACCACTCCGATATGCCTTTCCACCACCGTAAAGGCGGCGTCGAGCAATGCATCGAGGCGCTCCGGCTTGATGATGCAAACGACCTGAACCATCCCTTGGGCACGGCTGACTTGGCCCGCCCGTGTCCATGCGCCCGAACGGCCCGAGCCGCCCAAGACTGGCAACACGGAATACCCCGTAACACCCGCAGAGCGCAGTGCATCGGTAAGGCGCGATTCCATCACATTTTCGATGGTGATTTCCACCCGCTTTGCTTTGTGAGTTTGCACGGTTCAGCCTCCGCTAACGGCCATGGCAATGCCGACATACAGCGGGATACCGATGGTAAGATTAAAGGGAAAAGTCACACCCAGCGACAGGGTAAGGTAGAGGGACGGGTTCGCCTCAGGCACTGCGACACGCATCGCAGCAGGTACGGCAATATAAGAGGCAGATGCAGACAACACCATCATCAGCGCCAAGCCTCCAGCGCTAAGACCCAGAAGCATCCCAGCGGCCAAACCGAACACGGAACCAACCAGTGGCATCAAAACACCAAATGCCAAGACACCGCGTGTCAGCACACCGCCACCTCCGCGCAGACCGCGCCCTGCGACAAGTCCCATGTCGAGCAGGAACAGGCAAAGCACACCTTTGAACGGATTAACGATAAAGCTCTCGATTTCCTTTAGGCCTTGCTCTCCCGTGACCCAACCAATGGCAAACGCGCCAACAAGCAAAACGATAGAGCCATTCAGCATGATTTCACGCATCAGCGCGCTATCCATGCCTTTGCTGTCGTCATCACCCCCACGCGAGATCAGCCAAAGCGCCGACAAGATCGCAGGCGCTTCCATCGCGGCAGCCACGGCAACCATATAACCTTCGGAGGACACCCCGCGCCCCTCAAGCACAGAAGTCGCCGCGACAAAAGTCACGATCGAGATCGAGCCGTAATGCGCTGCAACCGCAGCAGCATCCAGACGGCTCATCTTTGTCATCACCTTGAGCAGGCCAAATGCAACGATTGGCAACAATGCCGAGAGGATTACCCCCGCTAAGAGCGTAAAGCCCAATCGCGCATCAAGACCATAAGACGCAACGCTCGCCCCGCCCTTAAAGCCGATGGCGAATAACAGGTAGATTGACATCCCCTTGGCCACGGCCTCGGGGATGTTCAAATCAGACCGCGCAAGTGCTGCCAAAAGGCCAAGTACAAAGCTCAAGATAATCGGGGACAGCAGGTTTTGACCTGCAAGACTTATAAAATCAGACATTCAGATTCCATTTAGTTTTGACGCCTGTGCAGAAAGCCGACCTATACGGTTTCAAACAAATCTGATGTCGGGTTGAAATATTGAAGGGTGCCTTCACCGATATCGGTCCACATGCCGTGCAACGTCAACTCGCCCGAAGTGACTTTTTCCGCCAACCAAGGAAAGGTCATCAAATTCTCAAGCGAAATCATGACCGAGTGCTTCTCAAGCTGTCGCAACTGCTCTGCCGGATCAGCAATATCTTTGACCAGTTCGTATTTAGGTCGAAGGATATCCATCCATCGCCCGACAAAGCTCTCTTTGCCTTCCAATTCGGGCGCATCGCCTGCGCACATATTCAGACACCCCTGCACGCCACCACAGTTCGAGTGGCCCAGAACGATCAAATGAGCGACTTTCAGTACCTGCACTGCATATTCAATCGCGGCTGAAGTACCATGGTGTGCGCCATCAGGCGTATAGGCAGGTACGAGGTTTGCAATATTGCGGTGAATAAAGAACTCTCCCTGATCGGCACCAAAGATCGAGGTCACATGCACACGGCTGTCGCAGCATGAAATAACCATCGCGCGAGGGTGCTGACCACCTGTCGCCAGCTTTCGATACCATGCGCTGTTTTCCGCATAGGTGGTCGCTTTCCAGCCGTGATAACGCTGCAACAAATAGCTCGGAAGGGGCTTGGCCTCGTTCATGGAAAGAGGTCTCCTTATTAATTTCAATCACAGTTATCCCGAATTAGCACCGAATTCGAGAGAAAACACCCTCCCGCAGCAACCATTTGCAAACTCATCACGCGCATAAGACCTGCAGCCGTGGGGGCAAACATTAGGGGTGAGAAATGGACAAAATCGTAAAGATCCGTGTGACGGAGAAAATCCAATTGGATCAGGTTCGGTTGGGGACACTCTATGCACAGTTGGGAGAGACGGGAGCGGGTAACGTGATCTCGCGTGCGATGGAGGAATTAGCCGTGCGGTTAGCACAATGCGATACACTTTGGCGCGCGCGTAATTTTGTGCAATTGCGCAAGCACGCACGGTCCCTGATCGCGATTGCAGACCAGATCGGGATGCACCGACTGGCCCAAGTTGCAGGTGATGTTACCAGCTGCCTTGATAACGCGGACGAGATTGCGGTTGCGGCCACACTTTCGCGCATGCTGCGCATAGGTGAACGTTCATTGTCCGCCATCTGGGCGATGGAGGACCTTAGCCTCTGAGGCCGCTTGCAGCGCGAGCAGGATGAGATAGCTTGGCACATGAATCATATTGAGAGGTCCACAGCCCCATGTCCCTACGCTTTGCCGCTGACACACCAGACGCGATCGACCTTCACATTATATCGCAGGACGCGGCGGAAGAGTGGCTTGGCATGCTCCCCCCCGCAACTGAGGCGTGGGCGCGGGCGAGCGGATTTACGGGCGCTATCGGTCAAGTGCTATCGCTTCCTCCAACAGATACGCTTCCTGCCCTTGCCGTGGCTGGATACGGCAGTGCGGCCTCACGTAAACGGGGGCGTTTCTCCATTGCCGCAGCGGCGGCGAAGCTGCCAGCAGGAAACTACCGCATTACAAGCGGCGTGCCTGAGGACCAGATGGAGATCGAGGCTTTAGGATGGCTTCTGAGCAGTTACCGCTTTGACCGCTATAAAACCGTCGCACCGATGACGGCGCATCTGATCGCACCTGAGGTCATTGATGCCGCACGGGTCGAAGCGATAGCAAATGGCGAGGCGCTGACCCGCACGCTCATCAACACGCCAGCCTCAGACATGGGGCCGCCCGATCTGGAGCAAGCAGCCCGCGATCTAGCGACGGAGCATGGTGCGAAGATCGACGTTATTGTCGGCGACGATTTGCTGAAAGCGAACCTGCCGATGATCCACACAGTTGGCCGTGCGGCGGATCGCGCACCGCGTTTGATCGACATGCGGTGGGGTAAAACTGGTCCCACACTTACGCTCGTGGGCAAAGGTGTCTGTTTTGACACGGGCGGTCTCAACCTCAAGCCGGGTTCATCTATGGGCCTGATGAAAAAGGACATGGGCGGCGCGGCTGCTGTACTGGGCCTCGCACATATGATTATGGCGACAGGTGCGAACGTGCAGCTTCGCGTTTTGATCCCAGCAGTTGAGAACTCGGTTTCTGGCAATGCGTTCCGCCCTCAGGATATCCTGACCTCTCGTAAAGGGCTGACCGTAGAGATCAACAACACGGATGCAGAAGGGCGTCTGGTGCTGGCCGATGCCTTGGCGCTGGCGGATGAAGAGAAGCCCGACCAGATCATCTCAATGGCAACTCTCACGGGGGCGGCGCGTGTTGCGGTTGGTCCCGACCTAGCGCCCTATTTCAGCGACGATCAAGATTTTGTCGCCGCCCTTGAGGCGTCTGCAGTGTCGGTTGCTGACCCCGTCTGGCGGTTGCCCTTCCATGACCCCTACGAGACCATGATCGAACCCGCCATCGCTGACCTCGACAATGCACCCGCTGGTGGGTTCGCAGGCTGCATCACTGCGGCTCTTTTCTTGCGGCGGTTCGTGACAGGTAGCAACTATGCGCACTTCGACATATACGGCTGGCAACCCGTCGCCGCACCCGCGCGCGCTAAGGGTGGCGTGGGGCAAGGCACCCGCGCATTGCTAGACGCTCTCGACAGGATATTGACCAAATGACCCACCCCAGACTGACCCCCGATCCCGAATTTTCCGGCCTGAACGAGGACGCCCAAATCGGGCGCGGGGTGGTGAACCTGCTGCGCAAGCCGAACGGGGCACGCGACCGCCAATTGTTGCTCGGCGCAGAGGTTAAAGTGCTTTGGCGCCATGAAGGTTGGGCCTATATCCAAGCTGTCGCAGACGGATATTGCGGGTTTGTCGGTGTCGCTTCCCTAACAAAACCACAGGTATTGACCCACAAGATCAGCGCACCCGGAAGCCACGGGTATCAGAACGCCGCCTTCAAATCCATTGATCGCAGCGCGATGAGCCACGGCAGCTTGCTCGCGGCGCAGGATGAGAAAGACGGATTTATCCAGACCTCCCACGGCTTTGTACCAGTACAGCACATCACTGCGATCGATGACTTTGCAGACGATCCTGCCGATATTGCATCACTTTATGCGGGCACACCCTATCTATGGGGCGGTAACAGCCGTTGGGGCATTGATTGCTCAGGACTGGTTCAGGCCGCTTGCGCAGCCTGCGGTATTCCGTGCGGCGGTGACAGCGACATGCAGGAGACCGAACTTGGCACCCTGCTCGATGATAGTGCAGCACCAGAGCGCAATGACCTTCTGTTCTGGAAAGGCCATGTCGCACTGGTCTGGGACGAGGAAACGATCATTCATGCGAATGCGCACGCAATGGCAGTTGTGTTCGAACCGATCCAAGACGCTATTGACCGCATCGCCCAAACGGATGGGGCAATAACTGCGCACCGTAGACTGTCTATTGCTTCTTGAACTGCGCAAAACTCTTTTTATTAGAATCTGCGATATGCTCATCCGCCTTCACGGGCGGGTAGAGCCATTCCGCGTCTGGTACACCTAAATCACATGGATCGACCACGGTATCCGTATGCGGTTCAAAGAATACAGGAATAGAATACCGCGCACGGCCTGAACAGTTAATCACGCGGTGCAACGTAAGGGCAAAGCGATCATTGCTCCACCGCGCCAACAAATCGCCAATGTTGCACCCAAGCGTGCCTGATATTGGTAGTGCTTCGACCCATTCGCCTGACTTGAGCTTTGCCTGCAAGCCCCCGTTCAAATCCTGCAACAGAACTGTCAGCACACCAAAATCCGTATGAGCGGCAACACCGAACCGCTCTTCGGCCTCGTCGGATGCTGTTGAAGGTGGATAATCGACCAATTGTCCCCGCGCCAATGGTTTTTCGTAAGCTTTGTTGAAAAAGTCTGCAGGGCGGTCAAGGCTGCGCGCCAAGGCTGACATGACCTGACGCGCCACCGCGCAAACTGTGTCATAGTACGGCGTCAGATCATCGCGCAAACGGGGATAGACCGCATCAGGCCATTGATTGACGGCGACCAATGGCTTGCCCGCTATGACATCCTCATCATCTGCCGCAATCTCGGCACCCCAAAAGAAAACCTCTTTGAGATCGTGGGTTTCTGCCCCTTGGAGAGTGGACATGCCCGTAGCCATCCAACCACGCTGCTCCGTGTTCACGGCAACAGTTTCCCTGATACTCACAGGTTGGGAAAAGAAATCCTGCGCTACAGCAAAGGCCCGCTCCATCACCGATGTGATCAATCCCATGTCCACTACTGTAGAAGAATCCCATCTCGGTCGCGGCACGGTGCATTTGCACAGCCACGCCTTCCACATCCGAGTCATCCAAGGCGGGCCTCACATCAATGATCGGAATGACACTGTGCGCCACCTGTCCCGCCGCTGCAAAATCAATCAGTCCTATATTGACCTTCTATTTGATTTGGCGGGACATTTGAAAAAACTCACCTGACGTTAGTCTACTGCACGGATCAGCTTGCGCTCCAACACCCGCAAAACAGCTTTGAGGTCATGCCCGCGTTTTAGCACCTGACCACCTGGTCCAACGACCGAATAAATTCCCTGCTTTAACCGTAGTTTTGGCCGTTTCTCGATCCGGTAAAGGGGCATTTCGGCAGTGCGACGAAAGACAGCGAATACCGCAACTTCTCGCAGACACGAAATTCCGTAATCGCGCCACTCGCCCGCCGCAACCATTCTTCCATAGAGTGACAAGATCACCGAAAGCTCGGTTCGATGGAAAGCGACCTGCTCAACAGGTTTGGTAGAACTATTGGTGACTGCTGGCTGTATAGGTATGTTCATAACAACAGACTTGCCCCCAATGTCTGGCAAATCAAGTCCTCAGCTATCAAAATGCTTGATCGCGTTACAAAATTGCGTACAGTCTCAAAATTATGAAACATATTAAGGTCACTCCATGACTCCACAGGAACGCGCAGAAAAAGCTGCAGAAGCGATGTATGCAGCCGATAAGGCTAGCAGCAGTCTAGGCATGGAGATCACCTACATCGCACCGGGATCGGCGACGCTCACCATGCGGGTCGCCGATGAAATGCTCAACGGGCATAGGATTTGTCATGGGGGTTATATCTTTACCCTCGCTGACAGTGCGTTTGCTTTTGCTTGCAATAGCTACAACAAACTCACTGTCGCCCAGCAAAACCAAATCACCTATATCGCCCCAGGCCACGCAGGTGAGCTGCTCACTGCCACGGCGTCCGAGACCGCGTTGGGCGGACGGTCTGGTGTATACGACGTAATGGTGACGGGTGAGGACGGCCGGACCGTCGCCACCATGCGCGGTCTGTCGCGGACAATTAAGGGGCAATTGTTCCCCGAAGATGGAGAACATGTATGAAGAACCTCACACCAGATCACAGCACCCTTGACCCGATCGAGATTGCCAGCCGTGACGAAATTTCCGCGTTGCAGTTGGAGCGGCTGAAATGGTCCGTACGCCATGCTTATGAAAATGTACCCTTCTACAAAAACAGCTTCGATGCGGCTGGTGTGCATCCTGACGATATTAAGAATTTGAGCGATCTGTCGAAGCTTCCCTTCACCGTCAAAACCGATCTACGCGATAATTACCCCTTCGGCATGTTTGCGGTGCCCCAAGCGGACGTGAAACGCATTCACGCCTCCTCAGGCACAACGGGTCAGCCGACAGTCGTGGGCTATACCGAGAATGACCTTAAAAACTGGGGCAATGTTGTCGCCCGTTCCCTGCGCGCCGCGGGCATGTGTCCGGGCGATATGCTGCACAATGCTTACGGCTATGGCCTGTTCACCGGGGGGATGGGAATTCATTTGGGCGCCGACGCGCTGGGGCTTTCGACGATCCCGATCTCTGGTGGCATGACACCTCGTCAGGTTCGACTAATTGAGGATTTCAAGCCAAAGGGCATTACCGTCACGCCCTCCTATGCGCTGTCCATTCTCGATGAATTTAATGCCCAAGGGTTAGACCCCCGCGACTGTTCGTTAGAGGTTGGAATATTCGGGGCAGAGCCGTGGACGAACGCGATGCGCCTTGAGATTGAGCAGGCGTTCGACATGCATGCCGTGGATATTTACGGCCTGTCCGAAATCATGGGCCCCGGTGTTTCCATGGAATGTGTCGAGAGCAAAGACGGGCTGCACATCTGGGAAGACCACTTCTATCCCGAGATCATCAATCCCGAGACGGGTGAAGTCGTCGCGGAGGGAGAGCAGGGCGAGCTGGTCTTTACCTCACTCACCAAAGAAGCGTTTCCTATCATCCGTTACCGCACCCGTGATTTGACGCGGCTTTTGGCTGGTACGGCGCGCTCTATGCGGCGAATGGAGAAGGTTACGGGGCGCAGTGACGATATGATCATCCTGCGCGGGGTCAATGTGTTCCCCACCCAGATTGAAGAGTTGATCATGCAGCAACCTGCACTCGCACCGCACTTTCAGATTGAACTCTCACGTCCAGGCCGCATGGATCAGATGCGGATTTTGACCGAGGTTTCAAACTCTGGCGTGGGTGTCGACGCACGCGCGAACGCTGTCGCGATGCTGTCTGCAGCGATCAAACAGTCGGTCGGGATTAGCGTGAAGATCGATTGCGGCGATGGCGGTGCTGTCCCCCGTTCAGAGGGGAAAGCAGTTCGTATCGTCGACAAGCGACCAAAAACCTAGCCGCAGGTGATGGCTATGATGTTGTCAGTTTCGTTCAACTGAATATTCAGGCGACTGGCATTAAAGTCTGTCGTCACTGCATCGTTAGGACCAACAAGCCGCTTTGGCTCTGGCAGCGCGAGAGAGGATGCAGCGTCCATCCCGATCAAACCTTGATGTGCAGCAGCGTTACAGGTGTCAGGCCCTGTTGTGACTGCACCACCTGTTTGCGGCGCTTGTGTCGTTACCGCGCCGCATCCTGCCAAAAGCAGCCCTGTCAAAATCGCATATTTCATCTGCCGTACCTCACTAATGATGTCTTCACTACAGTATCAACCACACGGTCGATGTCCGCCAGTGTTACCTCGGCGATACCACTAAACGTGAGTTGCATCCACAGCTCGGCCTTCTAAGGCTCACGGACCTTCCGCCCCGCCTCTCATTTTGACTAGCGCAAGCCTGATCCCCAAGCTATCTGTGATCTATGCTCGCGATCTTCCTCAAAACACTTCCCTTTTTCGCACTGATTGGTGTGGGCTATTGGGCTGGTCGCACACGCTTTTTCACCGAAGAGGCCACAGCATACCTGACTAAGTTCGTATTCTACTTTGCCTTGTCAGCCATGTTATTTCGCTTTTCCGCGAACCTGTCACTTTCGGAAGTCTGGGATGGGCGTTTGGTCGCGGCCTATCTTTGGGGCACGGCATTTGTTTACGGCATTGCCATGCTGGTCAGCTATATACGTGGCCTAAATGTCGAGATCACAGCCATCGAGGCGCAATGCGCAGCTATCGGGAATGTCGGTTTTCTGGGTGTACCGATGCTAACGCTTTTGCTTGGCGCTGAGGCGATTGGCCCAGTTATGTTAGCTCTTGCCGTTGACCTAATCGTCTTTTCATCGCTCATCACCATTCTAATCACAGGCTCGCGTGACGGACGAATGAGCTTTGGTATCTTACGGACGGTCGGGCTTGGCCTGATCCGCAATCCGATGATTGTCGCGATCACGCTGGGGCTTTTGTGGTCAGGTCTGGAAATTCCAATCCCCGCCCCGATGAACGAATTCTTGACGCTACTGGGGGCCGCTGCCACGCCCGGTGCGCTATTTGCCATCGGAGCATCACTTGCCTCCAAATCAGCCGAGCGTATTTCAGTCGCTGGATGGCTCAGCTTCTGCAAATTGGTACTACATCCGGCGTTTGTCGCCTTTGCGTGTTTTGTTTTGTTCAAGGTGGACCCCTATCAGGCCACTGTCGTCATCTCGGCTGCATCCCTTCCCGTGGCCGGCAATGTTTACATCCTCGCTCAACATTACGGGGTCGCACCGCAACGTGTCTCCGCGACCATCCTTGTCTCTACCGCATTGAGCATTGTAACGGTGAGCCTTTGGATAGCGTGGCTCACAGGCAGCTAACACTTGCCCCTGCGCGCCCCGCTCGGTAGCCATGGGTGATCTCGCAATAGGAGCCTCCCATGGAAACCCTCTCGTCCAACGCCTGCTTTGGCGGCACACAACACGTCATCAAGCACGCCTCCAGCAGTTGCGCCTGCGATATGACCTTTGCATTGTTCCTTCCCGCGGAGGCGCAGGATGGCCCCGTACCCGTACTGTGGTTTTTGTCAGGTCTGACCTGCACCCACGAGAACGCAACGGTAAAAGCGGGCGCTCAGGCATGGGCCGCAGAGCAAGGCATTGCACTGGTATTCCCTGACACCTCTCCACGCGGTGAGGATGTAGCCAACGATGAGGCTTATGATCTGGGCCAAGGGGCTGGTTTTTATGTCAACGCGACCCAAGACCCTTGGACGCCGCACTTCCAAATGTGGTCCTACATTGCAGATGAACTTCCCGCTCTGCTTAAAGAACACTATCCGCTGGATATGGAACGCCAATCAATCACAGGTCATTCAATGGGCGGCCATGGCGCACTGACGCTGGCAATGTCATTTCCAGAGCGGTTTGCCTCGGTTTCTGCCTTCGCGCCAATCGCACACCCAACAGCAAGCGATTGGGGCCGCAAACAACTCACCGCCTATCTTGGCGCGGACGAGAGCACATGGACCGCGCATGATGCGACACTGCTGATGCAGGAAAAAGGTTTCGACGGGCCCGTGCTGATCGACCAAGGCACCGACGACCAGTTCCTCGATCTGCTCCAACCCGAAGCGTTGAGCGCAGCAATGGCCAAGCGCCGCCAGAACGGGACCTTCCGCATGCAACCGGGTTACGATCACAGCTATTTCTTCATCGCGACCTTTATGGAAGATCACGTGACCTTCCATGCTGACGCACTGTGGTCCGCATGACGGCTGTCTATATTGATGCTGATGCCTGTCCCGTAAAGGATGAGGCAGAGCGGGTTATCACGCGTCACAAGATCAAGATGTACATGGTGTGCAACGGCGGGCTGCGGCCCTCGCGGAACCCCTATGTTGAGAATATCATCGTGCCTGACGGGCCGGATGTGGCGGATATGTGGATCGCGGATAGAGCGGGTCGCGGCGATGTTGTCGTAACAGGGGATATTCCTCTGGCGGCCAAATGCGTCGAAGCTGGCGCGCGGGTGATCAAGCATAATGGGGAAGCGCTGACCCAAGCCAATATTGGCAACGTGCTAGCGACCCGTGATTTGATGACTGATCTGCGCGCCGCTGATCCCTTTCGCCAAGGGGGTGGCAAAGGGTTTACAAAGGCGGATCGTTCCCGTTTTTTAGAAGCACTCGAGCGTGAAATCAGGGCAGCTAGCAAGCTAGTGTAGTCATTTTCGGATGTGGACACGGCTGAAATTTTGAAGATGTAGAACCGAGTTGGAAGGTAGAACGTGACCCCAAAGGCAGTGATCTTTGACATCGGCAATGTGCTCATTGAATGGCAACCCGAACGATATTTCGACGGATGGATAGGGGAAGAACAGCGGCGTGCGATGTTTGCAGATGTCGACCTACATGCGATGAACGACCGTGTCGACCGCGGCGAAAACTTCACCAATGTCATTACCGAAACCGCCGATACGTTCCCCCAATGGCACGCCGAGATCTGGCATTGGCACGACAACTGGCTCGACCTAGCCTCGCCTGTGATTGAACACTCCGTCCGCCTAATGGCTGCTTTGCAAGAAAAGGGTGTGCCGGTATTCTCGCTCACCAATTTCGGGATCGAGACTTACGCACTCGCCGCGACCAAGTATTTCTTTTTGCGCGGCTTTGACCGCGATTTCATTTCTGGCCATATGGCTGTCATCAAGCCAGATCCGCAGATCTATCAAATGCTGGAATTCGGATCCGGCCTGTCGGGGGATAAACTATTGTTTACGGACGACCGCGCCGAGAATATCGAAGCTGCCGCTCAGCGAGGGTGGCAAACACATTTGTTCGAAGGGCCTCAAGGCTGGGCCGATCGATTGGTCTCGGCAGGGCTGCTCTCAGAGGAGGACGCACAATGACATCTATTCCCTTTATCCCTTTTGAAGCGGGTGAAAAGCTGCTCGATTGGATCGCGCTTACCGATGCTTTGGCGGAAGGACATAACCGCCCCAAAGCAGAGATTGGGGATACGTTTCTTTACCGCGATCCCGACACCCTGCTAAGCCGAGCTGCGTGGATTGACGGGATGGGCATGGCCGTAAAATCCGCCACCGTGTTTCCGCGCAATGGCGATCAGGGCAAGCCCAACATAAACGGCGGGGTCAGCCTCTATTCCGACACGGATGGTACGCTGGAGGCGATCATTGATTTCCACCTGGTGACAAAGTGGAAGACGGCAGGCGATAGCTTACTTGCGGCGCGGCGCCTTGCGCGACCTGATGCCAAACGCATTCTTCTTGTGGGCGCAGGAACCGTGGCGAGGTCCCTTCATGAAGCGTATTCAGCAGCTTTTCCCGATGCCACATTCACTGTGTGGAGCAGAACGCAGTCCAGTGCCGATGCGCTGGCAAAAGCGTTGCCAAATGTCGCGGTCGCCAAGGATTTGGAAACCGCCGTCCGCGAGGCCGAAATCATTGGCAGCGCCACGATGACAACAGAGCCTTTGATCAGGGGTGAATGGCTGCAATCAGGGCAGCACCTTGACCTCATCGGAGCCTACCGGCCCGATATGCGCGAAGTGGATGACGAGGCTCTTCGCCGTGCGCGGCTGTTCGTTGACAGTTTTGACACAACTTTAGGCCACATTGGTGAAATCAAGATTCCATTGGAGAGCGGCGCGATTACACGCGACCATATCATCGCAGACTACTACGACTTAGAAGCATTCACCCGCACCTCCGACGATGAGATTACAATCTGCAAAAACGGCGGCGGCGCGCATCTGGACCTGATGACAAGCCGCTATATCCTCGATCAATGGCTTAGCGCTACTTCGTGATCTGGTTTATTCTCGTCATTGCAGCACTTATTGCGGCACCGTTTACGATTGAGCATTACCGTGCAGTGATGAGTGATGGCCGTCGTGGCTCCGCCCCTGGCCAGTTTGTGGAGCTTTCTCAGGGCGTGACTCACTTTCATCTCAGCGGCTCGCATGAGGACCCTCTGATCGTTTGCGTACATGGATTGACCACTCCAAGCTTTGTCTGGGAGAGCTTAAGCAAAGGCCTCAATGGGTTGGGCTTCCGCGTGCTTGTCTATGACCTTTATGGACGCGGATATTCGGACCGCCCTGACGGCCCACAAAACAAAGCATTTTTCAATCAGCAACTCGACGACCTGCTGGCTCATCTCGAAATTGACAGCCCTTTCCACATGATTGGCTATTCAATGGGAGGCGCGATTGCGACAGGGTTTGCAGCGACTTATCCCGCCCGTGTTCGGCGCTTGGTCTTGCTCGCATCTGCGGGAATGGCCCAGATCGATACACCACTCCTGAACTTTATCCGTGACCGTGGTATTGTCGGAAAATGGCTTATGCTTGCGGCCTATCCAGTACAGTTGCGCCGCGGCATCCGTGCCGAGCAAGCACTTACAACCGTTCGGCCGAATATCTCCGAAGGGCAGGAACGCCAGCTTATGTTTCAGGGGTTTATTCCGGCTGTATTGGCCAGCCTGAAGGGCATCTTGAGCAGACCGTTGGAGGGCGAGCATATGGCCCTGCGCCGGAACAGTTTGCCTGTGCTCGCCCTTTGGGGTGCGGAAGATGAGGTAATACCAGCAAGTGCGATGGGTCAACTTGCGGCATGGAACCGTGACGTAATCCATGAGGTGATTGAAGACGCGGGTCACGGCCTGCCGTATACTCACACCGACGAAGTCCTCAGCCAAATTGCCGCTTTTCTGCCAGCGCCTGAGAGTGATGATTGGGGCCACGACACTTAGTGGAAGGCAGGATAGCAAGCTCGTGAAGTTTTACTGATCTTGCATGCGCTGCGCATATACTGTTCGTATTTTGCATCACTTTGGCCGTCAAATCCGCCGCGCTTATACTCCTGCGCCGTCATGTAACACCCCCATGCGTGCCCCGCCTTACACATCGTTGAAAAGGTTTGAAACTGACATTGAGGTGTTGAGGCGTCCTTTGGCTTGCCGCCACTCCAAACTGTGTTTTTGACCGCCGCCCCCGCATTTACGCAGGCGTTTCCATCCCCTAATGCGCATGCCCGCATATACAGCGGATAGGTCGCAAGGTTATCGTCTGGCGAGTTCCCTGCCTCAACAACCTGCGCGGCATCAAAGCAGGCCTTGCCGTTACCGCTTTTACATTGATTTATGCATTGGCCTGGGTTCGATGTGCAATCTGCCACACTCCCTGCGATGCCTCCCCCAGTCTTATAGACACTTGCCGGACAGGCCTGCGGGAAGCTGCTTAGTACAGGGTCTGATCGCACGAAACCGATCATCGCAGATGCCTTTTTCTGGCTTTCCCGGTCATTCCCTCCGCCACTTTGTTGCGAGGAGCTACAAGCGGCGAAGCCCAGCAGTATCAGAAAAATTGCTATATATCTCATAGAACTAGGATGCCTTGCTCCCACTCCCACTGTCAAGCGGGCGCAAAGCGCACGGGCCGCTCACGCACGGGCAGATGCACAACCGCACTAAACGCTCCTACGGCCACACCGATCCACCAGACAGTGGTGTATGTCCCGTAAGCATCATACATGCGTCCACCCAGCCAAACGCCTACGAAGCTACCGAGTTGGTGGCTGAAAAAGATGATCCCATAAAGCGTACCCATATACCGCAGCCCATAGATATGCGCGATAAGCCCTGAGGTTAGCGGCACAGTGGCGAGCCACAGCGAGCCCATCGCAACCGAGAAAATGATCACGCTCAACGGGGTGATAGGCATCAGAATGAAGATGGCGGCGATGATTGTGCGGCCCGTGTAAATGCCGGCCAGAAGATACTTCTTCGAGTATCGCTTACCCGCCCAGCCAGCGAGCAGAGTTCCCCCTACATTAGCGGCACCGATGAGCGAAATCGAAACAGCGCCCAAAGCAGAAGTCGTTGTAATGCCCATGTTATGGAGGACACTGCCTGCAAGGATCGGCCCACACATTTCGGTCACGAAGGCAGGGAAATGCGCAGTGATAAACGCCAACTGATACCCGCAAGAGAAAAACCCGAGAAAGATGAGCGTATAGGTGGGATCTTTAAACGCGCGCAGCAATATCGTCCCCATCGCCTCTTCCAGCTCAGCACGATCTGCCTGTATCGGTGCGCGCATGAAGGGTAGTGTGAGGATCATCGAAAGGATCGCAACGGCGAAAACGATAAAAACCATTTGCCAGCTCATCATACCCAACAGCCATTCAGCCATGGGCGCACCGAATATTTGCCCTGCACTCCCCGCCGCTGTGACCACCGCCAGCGCCATAGAGCGGTTGTCATCCGACGCCGCCCGTCCGACCACAGCAAGGATTACACCAAAGCCCGTACCAGCGATGCCAAAGCCTACCAACCACGCATAAGTCTGGTGCGCGATGGGCGTGTCCGCACCTGCCGACAAGATCAGGCCAAGCGCATAAATGATTGTTCCCAGAATGATTGCTTTGCGGTCACCAATCTTCTCCGCCATCGCGCCAAACAACGGCTGACCAATTCCCCACGCAAGGTTCTGAATAGCGATGGCCAACGAAAATTCTGCGCGCAGCCAACCAAATTCCTCCGCGATGGGAATTTGAAATACGCCAAATGACGCACGGATCGCGAAACTGACCATAATGATCACACAGCCCACAACGAGGACAGGCGTAAAGAGTGGTGTTTTCTGCAACTTTAGCGCTCCGTTGAGGTCGTTGCAGAATGGGCAAGCTGTGCGCTTGCGTCAATCTATGGATTGTCTGGATACACTTTCCAACCGCGTCACTTGGCGCTAGGGAATGAGCCATGAAAAGCCTACGCACCCAATATGACCAGATGATCGCTGATGGCACCCTCCGCCATGATCTGGCCCAAGAATCCTTGATGCCTGAGTTCGACCGCATCCGCGATGCCCTGTTACAGCCCGTGAAAAAGGGGCTGTTTCGCAAAGCGCCTGAACCGCCAAAAGGCCTGTACCTCTGGGGCGGTGTCGGGCGTGGGAAGTCCATGTTGATGGATATGTTCGTGAACAGTCTGGAGGGCATTCCCGCACGGCGCGTTCATTTCCACGCCTTTATGCAGGAAATCCATGGCGCAATGCACGAGGCCCGCAAGACGGGCGTTGAGGATGCTATTGCCCCTGTAGCGAAGGCCGTAAGCAGCTCTGTCCGTTTGCTCGCCTTTGACGAAATGCAAATCACCGACATCACCGATGCAATGATTGTAGGGCGCCTGTTCGAAGCGCTATTTGCAGATGGTGTCGTCGTGATTACCACCTCAAACCGCATTCCTGATGATCTGTACAAACACGGGCTGAACCGCAATCTGTTTGTACCATTCATCGAGTTGATCAAGCAGAAGATGGTTGTACATGAGCTGGCGAGCCCGACCGACTACCGGCAGCATCGTTTGTCTGGCAGCCCTGTCTACTTTACGCCTGTCAACGCCAAGAGCCGCGCCGCGATGGATGCCGTCTGGACCGACCTCGCTGGGGGCGAATCTGCTCCCCTCACCCTGCGCGTCAAAGGACGTGATGTGGTCTTGCCGCTGTTTCGCAATGGCGTGGGCCGTGCGCGGTTCCACGCCCTATGCGGGCAGCCCTTAGGGGCTGCGGATTATCTAGCTGTTGCAGAAGCGGTCAAAGTGCTGATGCTCGATGACATTCCTTCATTGGGGCGTACCAATTTTAACGAGGCAAAGCGGTTTGTGACGCTAATCGACGCACTCTATGAGGCACGTGTACAGCTCATCTGCTCGGCAGCATCAGAGCCTGAAATGCTCTATCTTGAAGGGGAAGGTACGTTTGAGTTCGAACGTACGGCATCGCGCCTGCGCGAAATGCAGAGCGAGGGCTGGGGTACGTCCTAATTGCTCTCGCTGGTATTCGTCAGGTCAGCGGCGCCACGCGTCACTTCACCATCGTAAACTTCGGGGTGATACGGAGCATTTTGACCGAGCAAGCTCCACGCGCCGAAACCCATAATGCCCAGCGCGACAAGGCATGCCACAACTTGACCCAAAATTGCTTTTTCTGGCGCTGAAACGCCCTCGATTTTCTTCTTCGGCTGCATGCTCGTTCCTCGGATTTTCCGATTGGGCGGTGTCACCTACACCCTTCGGTAGTGCCCACTCCCTAATCCGCAACCAGTCGGGGCGTCAATCTGCACACACCGTATTTCGTATGCTTCAGCCGTTGTGCCGCAAGATGTTGCCCGCAAGATACAGCGAGCCGCAAATCAAAATCCGCGCATTAGGTGCATTTTCGACGATTCTGTGCAGTGCCGATGCGACATCTTCTGCCTCAAAAGACACCATCCCGACACCTTGAGCTGCTTGTGCCGTGGTTGCTGCTGGCAATGTAGCTGCTTCACCTGGGATCGAAACTGCGTGCAGCTCTGTGACATGGGGCGCGAGAGGGTGCAAATACCCAGAAATATCCTTGGTATTGAGCATTCCACAAATCATGTAAGTCGGTACTTTTGGCAACTCATTGAGCACTGCGGCCAACGCGTGACCTGCTGCGGGGTTATGGCCACCATCCAGCCAAAGCTCGGCGGGGCCTGCCGCTTTGACCAGAGGGCCATGTTTCAGCTTTTGCATACGGGCAGGCCAATACGCGTTGGTAACTGCTCCTTCACAGGCCTCTGCATCAAACCCAAGCGTGCGGAGCGTTGCAATCGCGCCACCTGCATTTTGCACCTGATGCAAACCGGGCAAATTAGGTAGCGGCAAGTCCAGCAATCCTTGCTCGTCTTGATAAACCATCCGCCCAGCCTCACGGTGCGCATGCCAATGCTGGCCGTACACCGTCAAAGGAGCCATGTTACGCGCTGCAACCGCTTCGATCACCTCAAGGCCTGCCTCCTGCTGCGGACCCACAATACAAGGCACGCGGCGCTTGATAATACCGGCCTTCTCGCCCGCGATTTCGGGGAGCGTTTCACCAAGGAATTGCTGATGGTCAAGGTCAACGGGCGTGATGACTGTCGCTGCTGGTGTGCCAATCACATTCGTCGCATCGAGCCGCCCACCAAGGCCAACTTCCAACAGGGTATAATCCGCAGGCGTCCGTGAAAAGGCGAGCAATGCCGCGCAAGTGGTGATCTCAAAGTAGGTAATGTTCTCGCCTTTATTGGCGGCATAGCACTCGTCCAGCACCTGTGTCAGATGCTCTTCCGAAATCAACTCCCCGGCCAGCCGGATACGCTCATGAAACCGCGCAAGATGCGGAGAGGTATAAGCGTGAACCGTTTTACCCGCAGTCTCTAGTCCCGCGCGGATCATTGCTTGGGTCGACCCTTTGCCATTGGTGCCAGCAATGTGGATGACAGGCGGCAAGCTGTTCTGCGGATTGCCCAACGCATCAAGGAGTCTGAGCATTCGGTCCAAAGTCAGATCAATGATCTTGGGGTGCAGCGCCATCATCCGTTCAAGGATGAGATCAGATGTATGGTTAGTCATGCGGAGATATCTTTTCTGCGACAATGAGCGAAGGCGCCAGTGACAATACAGGATGCGGACCGACAGTCAGTAACATGTGACGTCAAACCATTGAAGTTGCATAAATCGGCACGTGCAGCACGGACGAGTGTGCCGTACCCGTATACTCCCCAGACAAAATCCAGCGAGCGATCGAAGGATCATTTCTGCGGAGTGTCTTTTGGCGCAAGCTTCGCCTTTTGCTCCGGCAACTCTTGTGGGGCATCAACGGGAGCCGGCAGATCACCGCGTACGGCTGGTGGCAGCCCCATCAGCATGCGGGTGATCGTGATCAACTCGTCGCGCATCTCTGTGCGCGGTGTCACGCGGTCGAGCATGCCGTGCTCGAGCAGGTATTCGGCGCGCTGAAACCCTTCGGGCAACTTCTCGCGAATGGTTTGCTCAATCACGCGCGGACCCGCGAAACAAATAAGCGCGTTAGGTTCAGCAATATGCACATCACCCAACATCGCATAACTGGCGGTGACGCCGCCTGTGGTCGGGTGGGTCAGGACAACGATATAAGGCAGGTTAGCTTCCTTGAGCATCTGAACCGCGACAGTCGTACGCGGCATCTGCATCAGGCTCAAAATGCCTTCTTGCATACGCGCGCCACCCGCGGCGGAGAATAAGATCAACGGACGCTTAAGCTTCACCGCTTCTTCTGCGGCGGCAATGATGGCGTTACCCACGTACATGCCCATGGAACCAGCCATAAAGCTGAAGTCCTGCGCACATGCGACAATCGGGGTACGCCCGATCTCACCCGAAGCAACCAACATGGCTTCGTTCTCTTCAGTTTGTTTTTGCGCGGCTCGCAGGCGGTCGGGGTATTTCTTTTGATCGCGGAACTGCAGTGGATCAACCGTGGGTGCAGGCACCTTTACCTCATTGAACACACCGCCATCAAACAGCGCCGCAAAGCGGTCACGCGCTGTAATGTGCATATGGTGACCACAGTTTGTACAGACGTTCAGGTTATCGCTGACTTCGCGGTGAAACAGCATCGTGCCGCATTCATCACATTTCGTCCAAAGGTTCTCCGGCGTCTCGCGGCGCGAAAAGATAGAATTGATCCGCGGGCGGACATAGTTGTTGATCCAGTTCATATCGCGGGCCTCGTACCATTACGCATTCTTTTCAAATAAGGGTGTCGCGCAGGAATTGCAATCAGCGGCGCAAGGCCAGTCGCGCGGCAAGCCAGCTGACGATCATCATGGCAAAATCCACTGGAAGCCAAGCGCGCAGTTGCGCCTCGTCCTCTATCCCAAAGGGAGTATGCCAAAGTGCCAGGCCCCCAAGGCTGTCGGGGAGTGCGGTGATCAAAAGTGCCGTTACATTATTCACAAAATGCACAGCAAGCGCGGGACCGATGCTGCCTGCGCGTGCAGTGAGGTCAGCCATTAGCAAGCCAAACAGCCCGGCCCAAACAGTGATCATCACTGCGTTGCTGCCCGCTTCGGATGGCTGGTAGTGGCCAATCGCAAACAAGGCTGACGGCAGCACCATCCAAACCAAAGGAGAGGAAAAGCGCGCAGCAAGTTGCTGTTGAAGGTACCCGCGAAAGAATATCTCTTCAGCGCTGATTTGGACAAATACCGCCACCAGAGAAAGTGGAAGCAGAAGCGCCCATTTTCCAAGGGCCAGATTCGGCACCAACTCCCCCCCAATGCCGTAGGGTGGCAAGATCATCAATGCGACACCCAAAAGCAAGAGAATGCCCAGAACGCGCACAAACTGCGGCACTGCGAGGAGGGTCGGCCCGAATACCGTCAACGCGCCACGTTTGTGCACAAAACGAACGACGGCAAACACGCTCAAACTGATTAAGCCAAAACTGGCCAACAAGACGTACATCGCCAGTGGGGTCGAGCCTGTTATCAACTCATTGGTAAATTCTGGGCGGTAGCGGGTTAGCTCAAAAATACCCTGATTAAAAATCAGCGCCAAAGCGACATACAGGCCAGCGATCGCAACGAGACCAAACACCGTCCGCCAAAGTTCGGAATGCGCCCTTGCATCCGTTGTGTGAAATACGTGAGCGGAGTAATCTGGCAAAATGCGCATCACTGCTCGTCCGAGAAAGTATTTCGAGGGATTTCGATTTGCGCGTTTCGTATCACTTCGGCCGCACCAGTAAGATGTCCTGCAACAGTTTTGAGCAAACTCATCAGAACCGTTGTGTCGCTCTCAATAACCGAACGGAATTCCTCCGCCCCGATCCGCAGGAACCGCGTATCCTCAATCGCCTTTAGACTAGCTTTGCGCGGTTCGTGTATAATAACCGCAAGATCGCCAATGACCCGCCCCGGCTCTACTGTTGAAACGTGATGCTCTACAGAGTCGTCATCCAACAAGCTTATCTCAGCCTTACCGGATAGGCACATGTAGACCGCGTCGGCCTGCTGCCCCATGCTGAAAATTACAGTTCCCGCCGGAGCGTCGTACCACTGCGCCGCAAAAGCCAATAGACGCTGAGCCCTCGGAGCGAGCTCTCCGAAAAGCGCGTTGCGCTGGATTAGAACCAGTTTTCGGCGCAGGTCGTCCGAAATGTTATCCGAACTATCGTGGCGTCCGGTGCTATCGATGCCGTCGATTCGACCATGACTGATTTCCACAAACATATCATAGCTTTCGGGCGCATCGAATTGATCATCAAGAAAGATTTGCGTGGTATCCGGCATGAGGTCGCGCAGGCGATCGCGGGTGCGGGTCAGATCACCCCCCGCGAGCGCCTGATCAAATACGATCACATCAGGTTTCTTAATTGCAGCACGGGTAAAGGCTGCACGTTCGTTAATCGAGGGGGGCAGGTTGGCGCCCCCGATAGAAGTCGGGATATCAAAGGCAATACGCGCCACCTGTGCGCGCAAATCATGATCACGCAAAACATCTGATACTGCATCGATAACAAGGTCAGCTTGCACACCTGCCATCCCAGAAATACGCCCATAAATCAGGTTCTCCAAAAGCG
>JBALTK010000048.1:0-21965 GCA_036964385.1 Sulfitobacter sp.
ATGCGCCAGCTGCACCATCGTTCAGACCTGATGCGTTGGCGGCGGTGACAGAGCCATCTTTTGCGAACGCGGGGCGCAGCTTTGCCATGGCATCCATTGATGCACCGTGGCGGATGTATTCATCGGCATCGACAATCGTATCACCCTTACGACCCGGAACGGTGAAGGCGAAAATCTCGTCTTTGAAGCGCCCTTCCTTTTGTGCGGCTTCGGCCTTGTTCTGGGAGGCAACAGCGAATTCATCTTGCTGCTCACGGGTGATTTGCCATTTGCCTGCAACATTTTCCGCAGTCTGACCCATGTGATACCCGTTGAACGCATCCCACAGGCCATCTTTAATCATTGTATCGATGAGCTTCATATCGCCCATTTTCTGACCCGCGCGTATGTTCTGTGCATGGGGGGACATGGTCATATTTTCCTGACCGCCCGCTGCGACGATATCGGCATCGCCCAATTGGATGTGCTGCGCGGCAAGAGCCACGGCACGAAGGCCGGAGCCACAGACTTGGTTGATGGACCATGCTGAGGATTCAATGGGCAGACCCGCATTTACATGCGCTTGGCGTGCTGGGTTTTGGCCCTGAGCGGCGGTCAACACTTGTCCGAGAATCGTTTCTGATACCTCGGAGGCATCGACGCCTGCGCGTGCAACGATCTCTTTGAGCATGGCAGATCCCAGATCGTGGGCAGGTGTATTGGCAAATGAGCCACCAAAGCTGCCAACGGCAGTACGGGCAGCGGAGGCGATAACAACATTAGTCATGGAATGCGGTCCTCTTGATATGACGCGTGGGTGAGGGAAATACCTGACGAAACGCGTGGATCGCGCCGTCTTTCCCCACCATGTCATTAAGGCTACCGCATGGTGCTGCTTACAGCAAGAAGACCCACGTGAGCATTTCAGGCACGATTGCGCTTACCACTATTGTTGAGCCAGTCTGGCTGGGTCGTGGGTGCAGCAAAATAATAGCCCTGCAAGCAGTCGATCCCAATCTGCTGTGCGACAATTGCGTCATCATGGGTCTCAATTGACTCGGCGACTGTGAGCATGTCGAACTCCTGCGAAATGGCGAAAAGTGCTCGCACAACCGCCTGATTGTCAGGGTTGTTAGCGATTCCTCGCATAAACTGACCGTCAATCTTGAGAATGTCGAAATCAAAGTCTTTGAAGTACCGGATTGCCATCTGACCAGCCCCGAAGTTGTCCATGGCAAAACAGATGCCTCGAGGCTGCAACCGCTCCATCACGTCAATCACCAGCTCAGGAACAAGCATGGCTGAACTCTCTGATATCTCGAGGATAAGGCGTTCGCCTACTGTGGGGGAGGTGTTGAGAAAGCGGGTCAAGCAATGCATCCATGGCCTATAGCCGATGGAGCGCGCGGACATATTGATCGAAAGGCGTAAATGGGGATTGCTTTTGAGGCTGTTGAGCCCGTGACGCAGGGCAAGTACATCAATCTCACGCCCCGTTTCGGTGTCTTCTATCTTACCCATGAACTCCGCCGCGGGTATGACGCGCCCCGTAGCATCGAGGACGCGAATCAACCCCTCATAAAACCCCACCTGACCCATAGTGTTGCTGCGCATCACCGGCTGAAACGCGAGCAGCGTTTGATTATGCGTAATCGCTTCTTTCACCATATCTAGTGTGTTCAAACTGCGCTGTGTGATGGCAAAATCGAGAGGGCTGAGCGATCCGCCATTCGCACTGGCCATTTTGCGTTTGTTCATACCTTGCACGTGGATGTCCTCTATCTCGTCTATCTGATGTCGCAGCTTGGGAGGACATTGGGCGCCAGCCGCTAAAAAGGTGTTAAGGCGTTAATTTTGTGCCAAATGTAGTAAAGCGAAATTTAATAAACAGGAGGCCGAACATGACGCGGTGCGAATGGGCCGGGCCTGAACAGATTTACATTGATTATCATGACACCGAATGGGGTGTGCCAGAATATGACAGCCGTGCCCTTTGGGAAAAGCTGATTTTGGATGGCTTCCAAGCGGGACTAAGCTGGATAACGATTCTGAAAAAGCGTGATGCGTTTCGTGAGGCCTTCGCGGGGTTTGACCCCCATGTGATTGCCGCATGGGGTGAGGCGGACGTGCAGCGCCTTTTGGGCAATGCAGGCATCATCCGCCACCGCGGTAAGATAGAGGCAACGATAACTAACGCGCAGGCGTGGCTCCGAATGGAGGAGCAGGGCGGCTTTGACAAATTTATGTGGGACTATGTCGGGGGGGCACCGTTGCAAAACCGATTTGAAGCGCAAGCGGACGTGCCTCCAAAGACGGCGATGTCTGAGCAGGTCAGCAAAGACCTAAAGAACGCAGGGTTCAAATTCTGCGGCCCGACGATTGTTTATGCGTGGATGGAGGCCTGCGGGCTCGTGAATGACCATCTGGTAACATGTCACCGCCATTCAGAGTGTGCACAGATAGAGAAGGGATAAGGGGTGGCTTTGGAGCAACGTGAAAATTTAAACGATATTGGGCTGAAAATCAGCGAGCACGTTTTTTCCGTTTAGCAGGCTTCTCAACTGGATTTTTCCAATCAACCACTTTGCGCAAACGTTTCATTTGGGCATCCTCTGCAAGCAACTTGGTCAAGTTAACCCAGCGATCCGTTTCATAGATTAGTTGACTTAGATAGAGAGGCGTGAGGGCAAGGAAGATTGTCATGTTGGCGGCTTTCATTTTTTGTGAATGCGCAAGCTTGCAGCGATTATGGCGTTTCGGAATTCTTTATGGAGCAAGAATCTGGCCAAATTAAGACAACATGAACATATTCATTAATTGGGTTCTTTGATCTGGTGGTTAATGAAGTCTTTTTTGACATTAATTCTTTCTAGGGCGCGCATTGACTCCCCTCCCTATATCCCTGTAAGCGCGCACCTATTGGTGTTGGTGGACCTTGCAAGAGGAAACCTGTCGGCGTGAAAACGCAGAGGACAACGCCCTTTACCGCCCTTCGGGGCCACAAAAAGGAGAACAGCCGTGACAAAACGCACCGCTGCCAAGCACAAAATTGACCGCCGTATGGGTGAAAACATCTGGGGCCGTCCAAAGTCACCAGTAAACCGCCGCGAATATGGCCCCGGCCAGCACGGTCAGCGCCGTAAGGGTAAGATTTCCGATTTCGGTATTCAGCTGCGCGCCAAGCAGAAGCTCAAGGGCTACTACGGTGACCTGACCGAGAAACAGTTCCGTCGCATCTACGGCGAAGCTGAGCGTGTAAAAGGCGATACAGGTGAGAACCTGATTGGTCTGCTCGAGCGTCGCCTTGACGCGGTTGTGTACCGTGCCAAGTTCGTTGCAACAGTATTTGCTGCACGTCAGTTCGTGAACCACCGCCACGTTCGCGTGAACGGCAAGCTCGTGAACATTCCTTCCTACCGCGTAAAAGAGGGTGACGTGATCGAAGTACGTGACCGTTCCAAGCAGATGGTAGCATTGATCGAAGCCACACAATTGGCCGAGCGTGACGTGCCTGACTACCTCGACGTGGATCACTCCAAAATGACAGCAACATTCGTGCGCACACCAGCGTTCGGCGATGTTCCTTACCCTGTTGTTATGGAACCAAACCTCGTCGTGGAATTCTACGCGAAGAACTAATCTTCGCCGCCCACACGATACGATTTCAGATACGCCCTGCTGGTTTTCCAGTGGGGCGTTTTCTTTTTGGATCGACCTCTTGGGCGGACAGATGCGCGCGGGTGCAATTCGCGGGTGGTTGTGTTGGTATTCAGTCGTTAAAAGGGCCTTAACCAGCAAAGAGTCCCGACATGACACAAGTAATCACGCCCCAGCCCGGTATTATGGACATCGCCCTCTATCAAGGTGGTGCATCCCATGTTGCGGGCCATGAGAACGCGCTCAAACTGAGCTCGAACGAGAACCCGTTCGGGCCGTCCCCTGCGGCGGTCAAAGCATATGAGCAAGCGGGCCGTCAGTTGCATCGCTATCCCAGTTCCGATCACGCGGAACTGCGTGGGGCGATTGCTCAGGTCCACGGCATTGACCCTGCGCGGATCATTTGCGGCGCAGGCTCGGACGAGATCATTGCTTTCCTTTGTCAGGCTTATGCAGGACCAGGAACCGAAGTGATCCACACTGAGCACGGGTTTGCGATGTACCGCATCTCTGCATTGGCGGCAGGGGCCACCCCCGTTGAAGTGAAAGAGCATGAGCGTGTCACGGATGTGGATGCGATCCTTGCGGCCTGCACGGATAAAACGCGGCTAGTCTTTATCGCAAATCCAAATAACCCGACTGGCACGATGATCGGCCCCGCCGACGTGGCGCGGCTGGCCGAAGGGATTCCTGCGCAGGCGTTGCTGGTACTTGACGGTGCATATGCCGAATATGTCGAAGGCTACGATGGGGGCGCTGCTTTGGTTGATGCCCGCCAGAACGTTGTAATGACCCGCACATTTTCCAAGATTTACGGGTTGGGCGGCTTGCGCATCGGCTGGGGCTATGGCCCTGCGCATGTGATTGACGTGCTGGGCCGTGTGCGCGGACCATTCAACCTTAGTAACTCCGCGCTCGCCGCTGCCGAGGCCGCAGTGCGCGATGTGGCCTATATCGATCATTGTCGTGCTGAGAATGCGCGCTGCCGCACATGGCTTGCTGATGCGCTGGCCGAGATTGGGGTGCCTTCCGATGTGTCGCTCGCCAACTTCATCCTTGCGCGGTTCACCTCTCAAGCTGAAGCTGAGGCCTGTGATCTTTATCTTCAATCCCAAGGGCTTATCGTGCGCCGTGTAGCGGGCTACAACCTGCCTACTTGTTTGCGTATCACCGTAGGGGACGAGAGCGGATGCCGCCGTGTTGTCCACGCGATCCGCCAATTCAAGGAAGCCTGATCATGGCGCAAATCTATGACCGTGTGGCGCTGATCGGGCTTGGCCTTATTGCGTCGTCGATGTTCTGGGCGATGAAACGTGGCGGGTTGGCTGGCGAAGTCACTGGCTTTGCCCGCTCTGCGGAGACGCGCGAGACAGCGCGTGAAATCGGACTTTGCGATACTGTCTATGACGACATTAATGATGCGGTGCGCGGTGCTGATCTGGTTGTGCTCTGCGTGCCGGTGGGTGTGATGGGGCAAGTGATGGAGCAGATCGCGGGCAGCATTGCGCCCGGTGCGACAGTCACAGACGTGGGATCGGTCAAACGTGATGTCATCGACAAGGTCATGCCGCATGTCCCTGAGGGCGTTAACTTTATCGCCGGTCATCCCCTTGCAGGAACCGAGCATTCCGGTCCGCGTTCTGGTTTTGCTGAGTTGTTCGATAACCGCTGGTGTCTGCTTGTCCCGGCCGAAGGCACTGCGCCAGAGCCTATCGCAAAGCTGCGCAGCTTGTGGGAGGGGATCGGCTCGAACGTGGAAGAAATGGATGCGGACCATCATGATCTGGTACTGGCCGTGACGTCCCATGCGCCCCACCTTATCGCTTACACGATGGTAGGTGTCGCGGATGATCTAGGCCGTGTGACTGATGGCGAAGTGATCAAATACTCTGCTGCGGGTTTTCGGGACTTTACCAGAATTGCCGCGTCCGATCCGACCATGTGGCGTGATGTTTTCCTCTCGAACAAAGACGCGACACTGGAAATTTTGGGCCGCTTCACCGAAGAACTCTTTGCGCTGCAGAGGGCGATCCGACAGGGCGATGGTGAGCATTTGCACGCCTACTTCACGCGTACCCGTGCGATCCGGCGTGGCATTATCGAAGCGGGACAAGACACTGACGCGCCTGATTTCGGCCGTGGCGGTAGTCACAAATCATGAAGCGATTGGCCCTGATCTTTTGTGCGATGGCAACGCTGTCCTGCGCGGGACCAGATACATCACAGCGTCCAGAGTCGCGGCCAAGCCAGACTGCCGATGCCACGATTGACCGCTCTGCTATCGAGAATGATCAGGGTGGTTTCTTTAAATCCCTGCGTCCAGCTTTCCGTTCGCCCAAAGCAATCCGTCAGCAACGCCAGCAGCGGGCAGCGCTTGCGGCAGGTTCAGTGTGCGGTGACCCGTCCATTCAGGGCGTAGTAATCGGTAGCGTGCCGGGGCGTATTGGCGGATGTGGCATCGAGAATGCGGTGAGCATTACCTCTGTATCCGGCGTGAGCCTTAGCACAAAGTCAAAGATGGATTGCGGCACGGCCCGCGCTCTCAGGTCATGGGTCGACAAGAGCGCCAAGCCCGCGCTCTCCAGAAAAGGCGGTGGTCTGCGCGAGATCAAGGTCGCCGCACATTACGCCTGTCGTCGTCGCAATAACTCCAAGACAGGGAAAATATCCGAGCATGGCAAAGGGCGCGCGATCGATATCTCTGCCTTTCGCCTGAAAGACGGTAGCGAGATTACTGTCCTCAAGGGGTGGAACGCGCGGAAAAGCAGTAAAGCGTTGCGCAAGATGCATGCCGATGCCTGCGGCCCTTTTGGCACGGTCCTTGGACCCAAGGCGAACCGCTTTCACCTCGATCACTTCCACTTCGACACGGCGCGCTACCGTTCGGGCAGTTACTGCCGTTAACGCAGGATCAGTCGGGGGGCAGTGCCCAAGGGGATGAAGCCCATCCGCATGCGTCCGTTCTCGATGGTGATGTCGAGATCAAGCGCGTCGCTGCTGCCTGACAGTCCCGAAAGTAGGGTGATACCGCTCTCGATTTGTGGGCGCGCCTGAGGCGACAGGGCACCGCTGGCTGTGGCCAGATCGAGCATCCGCTGCCAGTTTTCCGCCTTCACTTTCAATCGACCACTCAGCACACCGCCCTCGGCGACTTGCAGTTCAGCGGTGAGTGAAATCCGGAGATCAGCCCAGATTGCTTCCACACGGTCGACTTTTACGGCGCGCGGTTGAGGGCGGCTATCTTCTAACGCGCTGCGGTCCCATGGACGGTCAAAGCTGACTGTCATATCCGCCAACAAAGTCTCGAATGCATCAGGCCAAGCGTCAGGCAGGCGCAGCGCCTCGCGGATCAAGCTGCCGGGCGCGAACTCGGTCCCTACAAAATCGATATCATAAGTTTGAGGGCTGTCGCTTTGCTGGATGACAGTTGAGAGGTCTTTCACGCTGAGCAGGCGGCCCTCGACCAGATCTAAGGTTACGTCGCTCGCATTTCCGTGCATCGCTTCGAGTTGAAGAGAGGGGCCTGGGTACAGGCGCAATGCGGCTTCTGCTCCCCCTGTGGTAAGTGTCAAAATCCCTTGCGGCGTTGTCAGGGTCACTGGCTCGGCGGGCAGGCGCACAGTCGCATGGCCAGGCCAGTAGATTGGAGTTGATAGCGTGAGTTGGGGCACGAAAAGCGACGATTGTGTTTCGGGATCATCCAGTGTCAGGCCGTCAACTGCGGAACCGATGCGCAGCGGAAAGCCAGCACGCGTCAATCCACGCGTGTCTGCCTGCCAGCCCTCGGCACGGCGTTCTTGCAGCCACGCATTCATGCTGCTTTGCATGCTACCTGTCGCGACATACCACCAAACGCCCCAAATCAGGGCGACGATGACCAATAATTTCACAGCAAAACGACCCATGGGCAAAGCCCCCTTTTCAATGACGCGCCTTTGGGGTTTATCTGGCGCAACACAGGAGAACCAGATGAGTATGTGGGTATTCGGCTATGGCAGCCTTCTTTGGAACCCGGGTTTTGAAGTTGCGGAGAGTGTGATTGGGACACTGCCCGATTATGCGCGCTCGTTTTGCATGCGTTCCATTCATCACCGTGGCACGGTTGAGCAGCCGGGCCTCGTGCTTGCTCTGGACCAGCAGGAAGCGCAGGCTTGCGAAGGTGTCGCGCTCAAAGTTGTTGTAGGGCAGGAGGAGCAAACGCTCGCTTATCTACGGGAACGTGAATTGATCTCCTCCGCATATGTCGAGAAAGAGCTTTTGGTTCAGTTGGTTGATGGGCGCGATGTTACGGCTGTTGTCTATGTCATCGATGAGGCCCACGAGCAGTATTGCGGCGGTCTTCCTCTCGAAGAGCAAGCGCAGATTATGGCACAGGCCGTCGGTGGGCGCGGGCCGAACACCGAATATCTCTATAACACAGCCGAACATCTGGCTTCTGTCGGCCTGCATGATCCAGCGTTGGAATGGCTTGCAGCGCGGGTTCGTGAAATCGCAGCATAAGTCCTTTGGATTGGTGTGATTTCGGGTTAGGGTAACAGGCAATAACAATAAGGTCAGGAGCAGGGGCGCATGGCGCAGCCAGACCAAGAGGTAAAACCGCAGTTTTCACAACCGGTCCGACAGATCACACTGATGCTGTTGGTGTTGGGCCTGTCCGGCTTTGGTGTGTTCGTCGCTTTGCCACGGGTGCTGCCCGTGTTTCAGGCAAATCCGTATCTAAACGGGTTCATATTCTTTGTTTTTCTGATCGGTGTGGTCGCCTGTTTCTATCAGGTGCTTCAGCTTATCGGCTCTGTCCGATGGATCGAAAATTTTGCCTCCGACGATGATTCACCTAACGATACACCTCCGCAAATGCTTGCCCCCTTGGCTGCCCTGTTGCGGACACGGGGTGCGCGGATGCAGGTCAGCGCATCCTCAACCCGCTCTATCCTTGATTCAGTTGCGACCCGCATTGATGAAGCGCGTGAAATTACACGGTATATCGTCAATACACTGATTTTCCTTGGCCTTTTGGGGACGTTTTACGGCCTCGCGACTACGGTACCAGCCATTGTTGACACAATCCGAAGCCTTGCGCCGCAAGCCGGTGAGAGCAGCACAGATGTGTTTAGTCGCCTGATGACAGGACTGGAATCCCAGCTGTCGGGGATGGGGGTGGCCTTTGCCTCCTCGCTCTTGGGTCTTGCAGGATCGTTGATCGTAGGTTTGCTTGAGCTGTTCGCAGGTCACGGTCAGAACCGATTTTACCAAGAACTTGAAGATTGGCTCAGTTCGATCACGCGGGTGGGGTTTGCTGCGGGCGACGACAGTACGCCAGAGCAGGCAGTGATGGCCGGAATGGTCGATCATATGGCCGAGCAGATGGAAAGCATGCAGCAGATGTTTAGCCGCTCTGAGGCCAGCCGAGCCGAGGTTGAGCAGCGCCTTGGAAGCCTTGCTGTCGCGATAGAACGAATGGCTGTGCAGATGGGTGATCAAGCTGGTGCATCGAATGCCCTAGACCGCATTGCGGACGGGCAAGAGCGGATGATTACGGCGTTGGAGCAACCGCGCGAGGCGCCTGTGGAGCACACCGGATCAGACGCAGAAAGCCGTATGCGCCTACGCTCGATTGATGTGCAGATGCTCAGAATTCTAGAGGAGATATCCGCTGGTCGCCAAGAAACGATGGCCGAGTTGCGTCAGGAACTATCTTATCTGACCAAGGCTTTGTCCTCGCCACGCAGCAGCACCGAGCCGCGCCGCATGCGCGCGACAGGTAAGCCGCCCGGCGGCGGGGAGCGCTAGCCGTGGCGCTGTCGCGACGCACTGGCGCGCGGTTTCAGGCCTCGATCTGGCCGGGATTTGTTGATGCGATGACCGGACTGTTGCTGGTGCTGATGTTTGTGTTGACCATTTTTATGGTTGTACAATTTGTCCTGACAGAACAGATTTCGGGGCAGGAGACCGAGCTGGATGAGTTGTCCACCGAAGTCGCTGCGCTTGCACAGGCACTTGGCTTAGAACAGCGCACGAACACCAATCTTGAGGCCCAGATGGGCGCGCTTCGCACTTCACTCGCGGACGCCGAAGTCCAAGCCGAACAGCAAGGAAATCTCATTGCCGTGCTGCAATCAGAGCGTGCCACGCAAGATAAAGCCCTTTTGGCGGCGCAAACACAAATTACCAGTTTTGAAGCGCAAGTCGCTGGTTTGATTGCGGATCGAGACATTGCGCAGGGGCGCGTGAGTGATTTGGAGGCCCGTGAGGAAACGTTACTGAGTGAGCAGGAAGCGCTCAACCTTGCGCTCGCGGCAAGTCGTGAAGAAGTGGATGCGCAGACTGAAATCGCGCGGCTTGCAGCGGCGCGGCGCGAAGCGTTGGAAGCACTGGCTGCTGATCTGCGCGCGCGCAATGCGCAGGCCGAGAGCGAGATCGAAACACTGAGCGCCGATGTAATTGCTGCTCAAACAGCGTTGAGCGAGAACGAACAGGCGGCCCTCGTGGAAGCCGCCGCAGCCGAGGCGTTGCGGGACCGTTTGGCGAACGCGGATACCGAACTGACGGCGATGACATTGTCACTGGAAGCGCAGCGCAAGCGCGCAGAGGAGACACTGACACTACTTGCGGCGGCACGTGCTGCACAGGATGAGTTGGACCTGCGGTTGGCGGCTAAACAGACCGAAACAGGCATAGAGATCGAAGACCTGCGTGCACAGCTGGGAGAGGCAATGGCCGCGAAACTAGCAGCACAAGGGAATGCCGAAGAGACCCAGACCCAAGCCGAACAACGCGCTGCCTTGTTGGCACAGGCCGAAGCGCAGTTAGCACAGGAACAAGAAACGTCGGCTGCGGCACAGCGTCAAACAGAGCTTTTGAATCAACAAGTTGCAGCATTGCGGGCCCAGTTGAGCAACCTTCAAGGTCTTTTAGATAGTGCTGAATCGGACGATCTGGCACGAGAAGTAGAACTGCAATCGCTTGGCTCACAGCTTAACACTGCACTTGCGCGGGTAGCGGCAGAGGAGCGGCGGCGGGCGGAGCTGGAGGCGGCGGAGGTTAAGCGGCTGGAGGCGGAAACCAAGAATTTGGAGCAGTACCGCTCGGAGTTCTTTGGGCGTTTGCGTTTGGTTTTGGGGGCACAGGAAGGTGTCCGCATTGAGGGTGACCGCTTTGTCTTTAGTTCGGAAGTTTTGTTCCCTCCTGGTGGGGCTGATCTGTCGCGGGAAGGTACGCGGGAAGTGGCCAAGGTTGCCGACATCCTGCGTAACGTAGCAGCAGATATTCCCGAAGGAATTGATTGGGTTATCCGCGTGGACGGGCATACTGACAACGAACCCTTGTCAGGTCTGGGCGAATTTGCGGATAACTGGGAACTCAGCCAAGCGCGGGCGTTGTCGGTCGTTAAATATATGGCTAATTTTCTGGATATTCCGCCGGACCGTTTGGCGGCAAACGGGTTCGGGCAGTACCAACCTGTGGACACTGCCGACACCGATGAGGCGCGGGCGCGTAATCGCCGGATTGAGCTAAAATTTACCGAAAAATAGGGGGGTGCCTTACGTACACCTGCTGTGCACCCTGCGTACGCCGTTGGGGTGACGAATGGATCTAGGGGATGGTGAGGGTAAATTCCTGTCGCTCGACGACATCTCTTCCGCGACGCAGTTCAGCAGTGCCAGTGTAGGTGCCTGCGGGCCAGCGATCGGTTTTCAGCTTTTTGCCAATTGCGCGGAAGGATTGTGCCTGTGGCTTCTTCAGGAGGATGTCGCGCTTAATCACTGAACCTTCGGGGCCGTTTAGGGCGAGGTGGATCACATCGCTTTTTCGGGTGCCGAACAGGTAGGCGTAGATCACCAGAGCATCGCTTGTCGGTTTGGGAAGGGGAACGGTGTTGGCGCGTATGTTGGAGAAGTCCGGAATTCCTGCGGCGGCACCTATGCTGATGATGCCACCTGCACGGTAGGGTGGAACATCAGACCAAAGCGTATCTGTTTCAGTTTCGCCGCAGGTAATCACATCATCTGGATCGAAGGGGTCGATCACTTTGCCATCGTGGCGGACGGAAAGGTGGACATGCGGAAACTCGGCGCGGCCTGACATGCCGACCTGACCCAGTATGTCACCCGCGTTCACTTGCTGGCCTTGTGCGACGGAAATAGAGCCTTTGCGCATGTGGCAGTATTGGGTTTCCCAACCGTCCTCATGCACAAGGACAACGCCGTTGCCACATTCGCGGCCCTCAATCTGGCTTGCCGTGGCTTTTGAATAGCCCAAGTCTTCCATACCGTCGCGAATGCCGCGCACGGTGCCCGTTGCAGAGGCTAGGACGTTGACCCCTTGGTCGATCATGTCGTGGGTGGCGAGTGCGAAATCGGTGCCTTTGTGCCCGTCATAGCTGAGAGATGCGCAGGTGAAATCGGATGCAGTGTCAGAGGGGTCGTGATCAACGTATTGCTGGATGTAGCAAGGGCCAGTCAGGTCACACTCAATCGGGGGCACTAACGAAAGCTCCCCCGCCGTGGCGGGCACGGCGAGGGAGAAGAGGGCCAAAAGACCGTAACGCATTATTCAGCAGTGAGCAGTGGTGGCTTCTTGCTGGTGATGCGCGGGCTGTCGGGGCCATCGCAAACGATATCCAATTCGCCCTTTTTGACACCGATTTTGACAACGCCACCTTTGGTGAGCTTTCCAAACAGCAACTCTTCGGAGAGCGGCTTTTTGATGTACTCTTGGATCACACGGCCAAGGGGGCGTGCGCCCATTTTGGGATCATAGCCTTTATCACCCAGCCATTCGGCGGCTTTCGGGCTAAGCTCGATTGTGACGTTGCGGTCCATGAGTTGGGCCTCAAGCTGCAACACGAACTTCTCGACCACGCGCAGGATGGTTTCCTTGGGCAGTGCGCCGAAGGAAATGACAGCATCCAGACGGTTGCGGAATTCAGGCGTGAATGTCCGCTCGATCGCTGCTGTATCCTCGCCGGTGCGGCTTTCACGGCCAAAGCCGATGGCCTCTTTCGCTTGCTCGGATGCGCCCGCGTTGGAGGTCATGATCAGCACCACATTGCGGAAGTCCACAGTGCGGCCGTTGTGATCGGTGAGTTTGCCGTGGTCCATGACTTGGAGCAGGATGTTGTAGACGTCGGGGTGTGCCTTCTCCATCTCGTCCAAAAGCAGGACGCAGTGGGGATCTTGGTCCACGCCGTCTGTCAACATGCCGCCTTGGTCAAAGCCAACATAGCCCGGAGGGGCACCGATGAGGCGGGAAACGGCGTGCTTTTCCATGTATTCGGACATGTCAAAGCGCAGCAGTTTAACACCGAGTGTATCAGCAAGCTGCTTGGCCACTTCGGTTTTACCCACACCTGTCGGACCTGCGAAGAGGTAGTTCCCGATGGGCTTTTCTGGTTCGCGCAGACCTGCACGGGCGAGTTTGATCGCCGCTGACAGCGCTTCGATTGCCTTGTCCTGACCGAAGACAACCCGCTTCAGGGAGGTCTCGAGATCACGCAGCACGACAACGTCGTCCTTGGAGACGTTTTTCGGTGGGATGCGAGCGATCTTGGCAACCACGGCCTCGACTTCTTTTGTGCCGATGGTTTTGCGGCGCTTGGAAGCGGGGACGAGATGTTGGGCGGCACCTGCTTCATCGATCACGTCGATGGCAGAGTCGGGCAGTTTGCGGTCGTTGATGTAGCGGTGCGCCAGTTCTACAGAGGTTTTGATCGCATCAGCCGTGTATTTCACGCCGTGGTGATCCTCGAAGTAAGGCTTGATGCCTTTGAGGATTTTTTGGGCGTCTTCAACAGACGGCTCTGCCACGTCGATCTTTTGGAAACGGCGGGCGAGTGCGCGGTCTTTTTCAAAGTGCTGGCGGAACTCTTTGTAGGTGGTTGAGCCCATGGTGCGCAGTTTGCCGCCCGCAAGCGCGGGTTTCAGCAAGTTGGATGCGTCCATTGCGCCGCCTGAAGTGGCACCTGCACCGATGACGGTGTGGATTTCGTCGATGAACAGCACGGCATCGTCGTGATTTTCCAGCTCGGTCACAACAGCTTTGAGGCGCTCCTCAAAGTCGCCGCGGTAGCGGGTACCTGCAAGCAGCGCGCCCATGTCGAGCGAGAAAATGATGGTGTTGGCCAGCACTTCAGGTGTCTCGCCTGCAACGATTTTGCGGGCCAAACCTTCGGCGATGGCGGTTTTACCAACACCAGGGTCACCGACAAGCAAGGGGTTGTTCTTGCGGCGGCGGCAGAGGACTTGGATACAGCGCTCAACCTCGCTGTCGCGGCCGATCAGGGGATCAACATCGCCATCGCGGGATTTCTTGTTCAGATCCACGCAGTATTTCTCAAGCGCGGATTCTTTTTTGTCGCCGTCTGTGACGCCTTGAGCTTCTTCTTCATGCTCTGGTGCGCCAGAAACTGGACGTGCCTCGCCGTATTCGGGGTCTTTTGCGACGCCGTGGGCGATGTAGTTGACCGCATCATAACGGGTCATGTCCTGCTCTTGCAGGAAGTAGGCGGCATTGCTCTCGCGCTCGGCGAAGATGGCGACAAGCACGTTTGCGCCTGTCACTTCGGTACGGCCCGAGGATTGCACATGGATCGCGGCACGTTGAATCACGCGCTGGAACGCGGCAGTGGGGACGGCCTCGGAGCCTTCGATGTCGGTAACCAGATTGCTCAGGTCCTCGTCGATGAACTCCACAAGGGTATCGCGGAGCTCGTCAACGTCGACGGAGCAGGCTTTCATAACCTGTAGGGCATCAGGCTCGTCTACCAACGAGAGCAAAAGGTGCTCCAGCGTGGCGAATTCATGTTTGCGTGCATTTGCCAGCGCGAGCGCTGCGTGAATGGACTGCTCTAGTGTGGTCGAGAATGAAGGCACGGTGTGCTCCTTTTCGAAGGGGGTCGGTGGCGGCGTGAAGTATGCCAGCGCCTGCGGTCCGACCATGGCCTGATACTATTAGAGTTTGGTTGATAGTGGCCCAGCTTCAACCCCTTTTTGTAAGAAAGTTGTCACATTTATTTTTATCGCCTGGTGTTGACCGTTTTTCAGGATGGTTTGAGCTAACGGGGCAACACTTGTTTCGCGGGATTGAGGCAGGGCGCGCGGACAGACCCTTGATGAGGATTTGTCCGCGTTTTGGGGGCGAAAATTCAAATTACGCAGTGACGTGTGGTTAGAAACGGTCTTTTCGTGCGCGCACTTCGGTAAATACTTCTGCGTCGGTGGCGTCTGTCATGTTGATTGCTGCGCGCAGTGCTGGATCGTCGGAGCGTAGGAACGGGTTTGTAGCACGCTCAAGGCTCAGGAGCGAGGGAACTGTAAATTTGCCACCTGCGCGGGCAGTGTCGATGTCGCGGGCGCGGTGTTGGAGGGCGGCGTTGTCAGGGTCCACGGTGAGGGCGAATTTCGCGTTGGATGCTGTGTATTCGTGGCCAGAGCATATGAACGTGTCGTCAGGCCAAGCAGCCATTTTGGAGAGGCTGGCATGCATTTGTGCAGGGGTGCCTTCAAACAGGCGACCACAACCGAGGGCCATGAGGCTGTCTGCGGTGAAGGCTGCTTTAGCGGTGGGGGCATAGAGAGCGATGTGGCCGATGGTGTGACCTGATACGTCGATGACGTGAACGGGTGTCTCGCCGAGCATGAAAGTATCGCCCTCGTTCAAAGCGACATCGAGGGCGGGCAGACGGTGGGCGTCGGCGGCGGCACCATAAAGCGGGGCAGGGTACTGGACGCATAATTCATCAACGCCCTGAATGTGATCGGGGTGGTGATGGGTGAGCCATATCTGGGAAAGCGTCCAACCGCGCGTCGCCAGTTCGGATGCAATGGGGGCTGCTTCGGGGACGTCAATGAGGGCCACATCGCCTGTTGCCTTATCCCGCAGCAGGAAGGCGTAATTGTCTGACAGGCAGGCAATTGTCACAAGGGTGTGGCTGTCGGTCTCAATCGTCTCGGATGGCATATGCAAGGCTCCAATGCTGCGCTAGTATTACATCAAATGGCGTAAGGGGGCGCTCTGTCAATGCATCTTGATGTGCAGGATTTGCGCAACTTCTATTATCGCAGTGCGCTGGGACGTGCCGCGCAGAAATCTCTGCGGGGTCGAATGCTGGAGCTGTGGCCCGAGGCCAAGGGGCAGACGGTGGTGGGGTTCGGCTTTGCCGCGCCTTTGCTGCGGCCCTATCTCAAGGACGCGCGGCGGGTGATAACGCTGATGCCCGGACCGCAGGGGGTGATGCCATGGCCTGCGGGGATGGCGAACACCTCTGTGCTGACCGAAGAGACGCTTTGGCCCATCGAAACGGGGCATGTGGATAAGCTGGTGCTGTTGCACGGGCTTGAGACCTGTGAGCGGCCTTCGGATCTGTTGGAGGAATGTTGGCGTGTGCTGGGTCCGGGGGGCAAGGCGCTGTTTATTGTGCCGAACCGTGCAGGCCTGTGGGCGCGGCGGGATCGCACGCCGTTCGGCTATGGGCGGCCCTATTCGCCCGGTCAGTTGGACGCGCAACTGCGCAAGCACCAGTTTCTGCCAGAGCGGCATGCGGGTGCGCTGTTCCAGTTCCCTTCAGGTAAACGGATGTGGATGAAATCAGGCGGCCTGTTCGAGCGGGTGGGCCGCAGCCTGCCCACGATGATGGCGGGTGGCGCGTTTATGGTTGAGGCGACCAAGCTGGTTTACCCACCCAAGGGCCGCGTGGAGCGCAAGAAATCCCGCGTTCCGATTGGTGTGATGGAGCCGAGCGCGAAGCCAATCTAGCGTAGGGTGACGATGAAATCGTCGAGCGATAGCTCAAAGATGCCTTCAAAGCGGATGATCGATTCTATGGGTTGCCCGCCTTCGGTTGCAGAGTTGAAAGTTACGCGGATTTGCGTGACTGCGCCGAGCGGTTGACCCGTTTCATCCTCGATGATGGAAATGTCGCCAAAAGTGTAATCCCCGTCTGTGGGTGCGTCGATCACGAGGTTGAGGATGTCTTCGCCTTTGGTGAAATCTCTGATTTGGGTGTCGGACTGGCTTATGCTGTCTGCCGATGTCTCACCTATGTTCATTTCTACGTTGAACGTATCTGCGCCAAGGCCGCCTTGTAACGTGCCGCCGTTGCCGTTGTCATTGACGTCGAAGGAGACGTTGAGCGTGTCGTTCCCTTCACCACCGACAAGGTATACGTCATTGGACCCACTGTTGTTGCTAAGGACGTCATTGCCTGCATCTCCGAAAAGCTCCAGCTCTTCGTTTTGGATAAGGTTTTCGGGGTCAACGGACAGGGTGTCATTACCAGCGCCGCCCGACATGCTGCCTGCGACGCCTTGGCCCAAATTACGTGCGATGAGGGTGTCATCGCCATCGCCGCCATGCGCGCTTGCGCCAGACGTGTTACCGCCAAAGACGATAGTATCGTCGCCTTCGTCACCGTAGAGGCTGATCTCGGTTCCATCAGATGTGATGGTGTCATTGTCTGCACCCGCATTGATACGGATGAAGTTGGTGTCGCCCGTATCGTTAAAGGTGTCATTGCCGGTGCCACCGTTCACAAGTGCGACGTCGCCGTTGATATTGAATGTGTCGTCGCCGCTGTCGCCGCTCACCACTGCATTCTGTCCCTCGATGTTGAACGTGTCACCGCCGCGTTCGCCGTTTGCGGTGACGCTGTCTGCGGCGAGGTTGAATGTGTCTGGATCTCTACCGCCGTTGAGTGTCGATCCCTCTGCGCCCTCGTCTGCAGTCAACGTGTCGCTGCCTGAATAGCCATTGACGGTCTGTGCGGTGTTCGTGGTGAGCGTATCGTTCGCTGTCGTGCCGTTTAGCGGTGCGGCTGCCGCAGGCGTTTCCGTTACAGGTTCTTCCACTGCGGGAGTTTCGACAATGGGAGTTTCAACAACTGGTGTCTCGGCTACAGGAGCCTCAACTTCTGGCGTGGGGGTCTCGACCTCAGGTGTGTCTTCAATCTCATCAGGCAGCTCGGGTGTGTCGTCGCTGTCGTCGCTGTCGTCAGCGGAGAGTGCTGGAACAAGCATGGCCATTCCGAAGAGTGAGAGTAAAACGAGCGGTGTCATAGGTGCCAACTTCCTGAAGAGGGGAGCGAGCCGCGCCAAGAAGGACCGGTCGCCTGAAAAGCAGACGCCTGTATCACGCCTGTTCCCTACTTCACGCGGAACGGCGGCAAAACTTTGACAAATGTGTGAAGAATTAGATGCTTCGAAAGAGCGCGAAACACTGAGGTCTCATTGTTGCTTGTTGTTTGCGATTATAAATTCGCCGGTGTTGAGGCGTTCAAATATGGCTGGCGGCGCTGCCCCCGCGCGGTGCGCAGAAGCAGCTGGTTGTTTGACGCTTAGGACGGTGCGCCGACGGTGAAGCCGATGTCGGCTTCGGTCAGGCCCGTTGCGCCGAGCAGGCGGATTGTCCCTGCAAACGAGTTGTCGTTGGCGTTTGCGATCAGGTTAATGGCAACATCTGTGTAGGCACCATCCGCAGCTTCGGTCAGGGTGAGCGTCTGGGTGAAGCCTTCGGCAAATCCGCCACTGGTGTTCTCCAGCAGGAAGCTGCTGTCGAGCAGGATGATATCCTCACCCGGAGTGAAGTCGGTGACTTCGCCGAACATGCCAACATCTGATGTATCATCTTCACCGCGATTGATCACGTTGATCTCGATGGTGTCCGATCCTTCGCCCGTGATGAACGTCTCAACGCCTTGACCCGTTATGATCGTTTGGTTGATGTTTGTGCGCAGCACGTCGTCGCCCGCGCCGCCATCCAGCGTGGTGTTGATGCCAATCTCAAGCTCATTGGCGATCAGCGTGTCGTTGCCTTCACCGCCGCTCAGGGTCAAATCCCTGCCGTCATCGCGGGCATCATGGGTCAGGATATCATCGCCGCCACGGCCCTCAAACACATCGGCCTGTGTATCGCGGGCTTCCAAGATGTCATTGCCCTCTGTGGCCTCTTCGGCAGTGGTCAAGAAGATATCGTCAAGGTTCAGATCGGCCGCACCCATGACGCGCACGGTTGAGATTGTATCGGCGACGCCGTCGGTGGTGGAGGCGAAGGTGCTGATGATGTCGGTATAGCTGCCATCGGCGGCCTCGGAGAGTTCCAGACCGTCAAAGAGAAAGCCGCTGCCGTCGGGCGCATTGGCATTGATCTGGATGCTGTCTTCACCGGGGGTGTAATCGGTGATGGTGACAAGGTTGTCCTGTGCGGTGTTGGCAGCAGTATCGCTGAAGTTCATGGTGATCCCGAAGGTATCGTCGCCTTCACCACCCGTAAGCGTATCGGATATCCCGCCCTCGTTTACTTCTGACGATGTGTTCAGGTCATCGTTGTTCAAGCCGCCATCCAGCAACATGGAGCCGCGAGACACCGCGGATTCAGCGACGGAAAGCACATCTTCGCCGCCTTCGCCGAACAAGCTGCCGCCAAGACCTAGGTCTTCGGCGGATGCGGTGATGGTGTCATTGCCGCTGCCGCCATTGATGGTCGTGTTGGTGGCATCAATGGCAAATGTATCGCTGCCGTCACCGCCGTTGGCCAAGTTGCCATCGCCGCCGACCTCGAAGGTGTCATTCCCGCGAAAGCCATCAGCGACGTTATTTGTGCCTGAGATGTTTAGCGTATCGTCATCACGGCCCCCGTCAATCGTGGCGCCCGTTACATCCGCGTCTGCAGTGATCGTGTCCGCGCCAGAAAAGCCGTTTACCGACTGATTGCTTGCTGCGGTCAGTGCATCGGCGTCTGCAGTGCCATTCACGACTGTTGGCTCTACCGGATCGACAGGGCCCGCGGGATCAACCGGGTCCACGGGATCGACAGGGTCCACTGGAACTACAGGATCTACTGGATCTACTGGATCAACGGGCTCTGCCGGATCAACAGGGTCCACGGCTGTTTCCGTATTATCGTCATCATCCATAAAGACGGGAACAAAAAGTGCGAGACCAAGAAGGGCGAGAAGGGCGATCGGGGTCATTGGGGGTAGTCTCCTTTAAGAACCGGCGAGGGTCTGTTCGGTAACGGCCACTGTTGGCCTGCTGATTAGAATGTTTGTGTCGGTAACGCCTGCTGTGCCGAGAAGGCGTATGGTGCCTGAAACGGTCGAGCCATCTGGTGCGTCGCTGGTCGCCTCGAAAATGACATCGGTAAAGCTTCCGTCGTCGGCTTCGACCAGTTCAAAGCCTGTGATCTGTCCTATGATGCCAGCGTTGTCGCCCTCATAAGTGGCGCGCTGTACGTCAGGAATGAGCAGCACCACATCTTCATCGGTGTCAAAGTCGGTAATGGTGGCCACAAGGCCTGCGTCGCGATCATCGCCAGCGGTCTCGGTATCGTAGAACGACATGACGAAGCTGTCAGCGCCAAGGCCACCCGTCAGAGTATCAACCACCGTGTCGGCATCTGCGCCGATATAGATGTCATCCTCGATTGTATCTTCACCAGCACCTGCATCGATGTTTGCACCGCGGAGGCCTCCGGTATTGTTGTCAAAAGAGCTGTGGCTGATAGTATCATTGCCCTCACCACCAAGAACGGGTGTTCCACCGCCATCGAAGACAGAGCTGTCATAGAAAATCTGATCATTGCCTGCGCCGCCATCAACACCGTCGAGCGACCCTTGGGCATAGATTTCGTCGTCGCCTTCACCGCCGAACACGTCACCGCCATAGCCACCAGCCGTGATGGTGTCGTTTCCTGCGCCTCCGTCTACGCGACTGGTGTCGTCCACCACCTCGGACCCATCGAGCGCATCGCCGGGGCGCAGCGGGGTGAAGGTGATGTCATCGTTGCCATCGCCGCCTTCGGCCACGCCGTTCAGGATATTGGTGGATATGATGGTATCATCACCTGCGCCGCCGCGTGCGGTTGCGTTGGTGCCGCCAAGTTCGAGGCTGTCGTTGCCTGCGTCCCCGTTAATGATTGACCCGTCCGAATCCCCTGCCGTGCTCAGCGTGTCGTCGCCATCCAGACCGTTGATTTCTTGCCCGCTCAATGCGGTCAGCAGGTCGGCATCAGCGGTGCCTTCAATAACTTCAGGCTCAACAGGGGCCTCAGGCTCGACCGTTGTTTCGGTATCTTCGTCATCATCATTGGTGAGAGCGGGAATAAACAGAGTAACGGCGAGCAGGGACAGCAGGGCAAACGCGGACATAGTTAATAAACTCCAAGAACATCGTTAACCTTTGTTCAGTTGATGTAAGAAGTCAAATGTAGAGAGATTACAGGGGGTAAGGAGGTAACTCCCCCTGTTGGGTGGAAATGAAAGAGTTAATTCGGTGGGATTGTTTCCGATTTCGCACGGCGGGACGGCGAGACGTGCATCAACAAGACTGTGGTAGAATCGCGTGAGATTGAGCTAAATGCGTGAAAGGGGTGGAGTTTTTGCAGGGGCAAATGGCCGCAGTTTGGCCAACCCCTTGAAAACATGTGTGGCAAACAATAAAGAGCCTCACGATAGCGTGTTGCGGCATTAAGAACGGTCTGCTACATCGCCCATGATTTAACCGCTTTTGCCGACTTTGGTAAAAGCAGCGCCACAACACTGGCACCGCGATGATCGCGTGCTGGTGTAAACGTATGAGAGGATGGACGTGTCGGAACCAGCTTCGATTTCCACCGGTATCGCGCAGCGCTATGCGACAGCCGTATTCGAATTGGCCAAAGAGGCCAACAAGATCAAAGCCGTTGAAACGGATTTGACTGCTTTGCAAGAAGCCATGAGCACCAGCGATGACTTTCGCGCGCTCATTCACTCCCCCATCTATTCACGGGAAGAGCAGGCGGGCGCGGTTGCTGCCCTAGCAAAGAAAATGAAACTTTCGCCGATGATGGCGAACACAGTGGCACTGATGGCGCAAAAGCGTCGTTTGTTCGTCCTGCCGCAGCTGGTGCAAACCCTGCGTGACATCATCGCCGAGGACAAAGGTGAAGTGACTGCGGATGTTATTTCCGCCAAGGCACTGACCAAGACGCAGGCCGACAATCTGGCCGCGTCACTCAAGAAGACAACCGGCAAGACCGTGACACTGCACCAGAGCGTCGATGAAACCCTCATCGGCGGTTTGATTGTTAAAGTGGGCTCGAAGATGATCGACACGTCGATCCGCTCCAAGCTCAATTCCCTTCAGAATGTAATGAAAGAGGTCGGATAAATGGGTATCCAAGCTGCAGAGATTTCTGCGATCCTTAAGGACCAGATCAAGAATTTTGGTCAAGAAGCTGAAGTAGCCGAAGTCGGCCGCGTTCTCAGCGTAGGTGACGGTATTGCGCGCGTTTACGGTTTGGACAATGTCCAAGCTGGTGAAATGGTGGAATTCCCCGGTGGTATTCAGGGTATGGCC
>JBALTK010000049.1:0-21400 GCA_036964385.1 Sulfitobacter sp.
GAGCAGATTGGAGAAGTCATGGGCGAGGCCAGAGGTGATTTGAGCGGCCAATGCGCGGCGGCGGGTCTGTTGGAGAGCTGCGCGGGTTTGGGTTTCTTCCGTCACATCCATCGACAGGATATAGACACCTCCCGCGCGGTCGGGCGTAAAGGCGGTGCGGATGCGGCGCAGGCTGCTGGCGTCCGTGAACTCCTGAACGGCGGAGGTGCCACCGTAGGCCGTGGTCAGGGCATGCAGGATTTTGTCGTGGTTGTCGTGGCCCAGCACTTCGCGGATAGGCTCGCCCAGAATGTCGGAGGGGCGGTGTGGAATGATCGCGCTGAGGCGTTGGTTGGAGTATGTGTAATGGCCTGTCGGATCGACGTGAGCGATATGGGCGGGCATCATCTCGGTCGTGAGACGCGCGCGGGCTTCGGAGGCGGTAAGCTGTCGCTTGGTCTCCTCAAGGGCGGTAATCATCGCGGCGCGTTCGCGGTTGGTCTGGCTGAGCGCCTCGGTGTGGGCGAGGACCTGATCGCTGAGCGCGTCCGACCGCGCGCGCAGCAGAGCCTCTTGTGATTTGGCGGCGGAGATATCGGTATAAACGGTGACCCAGCCGCCATCGGGCAGAGGCGAACCTTCGACGCTGATGGTGCGGCCATTGGCGCGGGTGCGTTCCATGTAGTGCGGTTTGAATGCTTTTGCCTGACTGATGCGTTCAGTGACAAAGGCGGGAACATCAGTGACCTCACCATATTCGCCACGCTGGGCAAGGTGGGTGATCGTGTCGAGGAAGGTTGCACCTGGCGTGACGAGTGCATCGGGGAGATTGAACATGGTTTGGAATGGCGTGTTGCACACGACCAGCCGCAGGTCGTGGTCATAGATCGACAGAGCCTGCGCAATGAGGTTCAGGCCAGCCATTGTCATGGTTGTGGTTTGGGACTTGGTTTGATCGGTGTTGGAAGCCATGAGGTAGTTTGCACCCGCGCGGCGGGGTGTCAAAGGGTCAGGTCCACTTGTTACAATTCGTAAGGTTTGAGAAATCATCACGAATAAGTTGACGCTGAGACTGATCCTGCCATTCTAAGACGATACTGAATCGCGCAAACGCGGTCGGCCTGTCGATAATGACAGGAACTGGGAGGAAACACTTTGGCTTTGATCGAATGTCCTGCGGGGCAACCTGCATCTGTACCTGCACTGTTGCACCGTAACGCAAAGCAGTTCGCCGATGCTCCGGCGTACCGTGAAAAGGAATACGGCATCTGGCAGAGCTGGACGTGGTCCCAGACGCGTGACGAGGTCGAGGCGCTTGCGCTTGGGTTTATGGAGCTTGGTCTCAATGAAGGTGATTTCGTTGCCATCATCGGGCGCAACCGTCCGCGTCTTTATTGGGCGATGATGGCGGCCGAGATGTGTGGCGCTGTTCCCGTACCGCTCTATCAGGACGCAAATGCCGAAGAAATGGCCTATGTGATGAGCCATTGTGGTGCACGTTTTGCCGTGGTGGGTGATCAGGAGCAGGTCGATAAGATTCTCGACGTGAAGGATCAGCTGCCCGAGTTCGAGCGGATGATTTACCTCGATCCGCGTGGATTGCGGAAGTACGACCATGAGCACCTCGATCAGTATATGGCCGTGCAAGAGATGGGCCGGAAGAACCGCGAAAAGCATATTGCGGAACTGGAAGCGCGTCAGGCGAAGCTGAATTATGACAGCACGGGCGTGATGCTCTACACCTCCGGTACGACCGGAAAGCCCAAGGGTGTGGTGCTCAGCAACCGCAATGTGATCGAGACTGCCAAGTCGTCGTCGCAGTTTGATAACCTGCAACAGACGGATGACATTCTGGCCTATCTGCCGATGGCATGGGTGGGTGATTTCATCTTTTCGGTGGGTCAGGCGATGTGGACAGGCTTCTGTACCAACTGCCCCGAGAGTGCGGACACGATGCATGTCGATCTGCGCGAAATCGGGCCAACATATTACTTTGCTCCGCCGCGTGTTTTCGAGACGCAGCTCACGAATGTGATGATCCGCATGGAGGACGCGAGCCGCTTTAAGAAGAAGCTGTTTGATTACTTCATGGCTGTTGCGCGCAAGGTGGGGCCAGATATTCTGGACGGTAAAGAAGTCGGTTTCATGGACCGCATGAAGTACCATTTGGGTGAGTTGTTTATCTACGGGCCGCTCAAGAACACCCTCGGCTTTAGCCGCGTGCGTGTCGGCTATACCGCCGGTGAGGCGATCGGGCCCGAGATTTTTGATTTTTACCGCAGCCTCGGGATCAACCTGAAGCAGCTTTACGGTCAGACGGAAGCGACGGTGTTTATCACGGCGCAGCCTGACGGTCAGGTGCGCAGTGACACGGTTGGCGTGACATGCCCCGGTGTGGAGCTGAAGATCGCGGACAACGGCGAAGTCTTCTACCGCTCTCCGGGTGTGTTTGTTGAGTATTACAAGAACGCCGAAAGCACAGCAGACACCAAGGACGCGGAAGGCTGGGTCGCGACGGGCGATGCGGGTTTCATCGAGCCTGATACAGGGCATTTGCGGATTATCGACCGTGCCAAGGACGTGGGCAAGATGGCCAGTGGTTCGCTGTTTGCGCCGAAGTACGTTGAGAACAAGCTCAAGTTTTTCCCGAATGTTCTGGAGGCTGTGGTCTTTGGCAACGGCAAGGACGAATGCACGGCATTTATCAACATCGATCTCACTGCGGTAGGCAACTGGGCGGAGCGCAATAACATCGGGTACGCGTCCTATCAGGAACTCGCCCGTCACCCGCAGGTGATGCAGCAAATCCAAGAGCATGTCGAAGCGGTCAACGAATCTGTGGCCGAGGACGAGATGTTGTCAGGATGTCAGCTGCACCGCTTTGTGGTCCTTCACAAAGAGCTGGATGCGGACGATGGCGAGCTAACGCGGACACGTAAGGTGCGCCGCCGGATCATCGAAGAGAAATACGCCGATATTATCGGGGCGCTTTATGACGGTTCCGAGCAGATCAGCACCGAGACCGAAGTGACCTATGAAGACGGGCGTAAGGGCAGCATCAAAGCGACGCTGGAAGTGCGGTCTGCGAAGGTGTTTGCGGACAACCGCAAGATGGCGGCGGAATGATGTTGATCCAACGCGCGCGTGCCGCGACGCCCCGCCCACCATCCCGTAATGAATTCGATTTAATTGACCAAATGAAGCAGGGGGGCATCGCGTGAAAGATAACGCTGAGAGCTATGTGACCGAAGACGGGCGCACGATTGGCCCTGTGGTCATGGAGATGAAGAACATCACTCTGCGGTTTGGTGGTGTGGAAGCGATCAAGGATATCTCGTTTGATATTCGTGAGGGCGAAATTCGTGCGATTATCGGGCCAAACGGTGCTGGTAAGTCGTCAATGCTCAACGTGATCTCGGGCTTCTATGTCCCGCAGGAGGGTGAGGTCTGGTACAAAGGTTCGCGCCGTCCGCCAGTCAAGCCATTCGAAGTGGCCCAGCAGGGAATCGCGCGCACGTTCCAGAACATCGCCTTGTTTGAGGGCATGAGCGTTTTGGATAACGTGATGACGGGGCGTTTGACCCATATGAAGACGGGTTTGTTTTCCCAGATGATGTGGCGCGGTGCGGCGGAACGTGAAGAAGTCGCCAACCGTGAAGTGGCCGAGAAGATCATCGACTTTCTCGAAATTCAGGCCATTCGCAAAACGCCTGTCGCACGCCTGCCGTATGGTTTGAAAAAGCGGGTTGAGCTGGCGCGCGCGTTGGCCGCCGAACCTTCGATCCTGTTGTTGGATGAGCCGATGGCGGGGATGAACGTCGAGGAAAAAGAGGACATGAGCCGCTTTATTCTGGACGTGAATGATGAATTTGGCACCACAATCGCGCTCATTGAGCATGACATGGGTGTTGTAATGGACCTGAGCGACCGTGTGGTGGTGATGGATTACGGCAAAAAGATCGGTGACGGCACGCCGCATGAAGTGCGCAACAATCAGGCAGTGATTGATGCGTATCTGGGTGTGGCACATGATTGATCTCGGAGGAGCTGTCTGATGAACGAACAACTTGCTTTTACAATCGAGGTTTTTGCCAACGGTCTGATGGCCGGAGTGCTTTATGCGCTCGTGGCACTTGGATTTGTCCTGATCTATAAGGCGTCTGGTATTTTCAACTATGCCCAAGGGGTTATGGCGCTGTTTGCCGCGATGACTTTGGTCGGTATCCAGAATGGTCAGGTGCCGTTTTCGCATTTGATCAACGCGATATTCGGAACGGATGTGCACAAGTTCGGCTGGCACATCCACTCCTTCCTCGCGATTATCCTGACGGTGTTTGTGATGATTGCACTGGCGTGGGCCGTGCAGCGGTTTGTGTTCCGCCATCTGGTGGGCCAAGAGCCGATCATTCTGTTCATGGCGACCATCGGTCTGGCGTACTTCCTTGAAGGGGTAGCGGATTTGATGTGGGGGTCCGAGCTTAAGGCGCTGGACGTTTGTGCCGCTGAGGGCGCGTGTTTGCCGCAGGGTATGAACATGTGGCTTGAGGGGACGACCTATGAGGTGCTGGGCTATGGCTTTTTCATCGACAACCTCGACATCGTAGCGAGCATTATTGCCGCGATCCTTGTGGTAGGTTTGGTGATGTTCGCGCAGTATACCAAGCAGGGCCGCGCGATGCGTGCGGTTGCGGATGACCATCAGGCGGCGTTGTCGGTTGGTGTGTCGCTCAACTTTATCTGGATACTGGTCTGGTCGTTGGCGGGGTTTGTTGCCTTGGTCGCGGGGATCATGTGGGGTGCGAAATCCGGTGTTCAATTCTCGCTGTCACTGATCGCTTTGAAGGCTTTGCCAGTGCTGATGTTGGGTGGGTTTACCTCCATTCCAGGGGCCATTGTTGGCGGCCTGATCATCGGTGTGGGCGAGAAGTTGTTTGAATTCCTGATTGGTGCGCCGTTCCTTGGTGGGGCGACCGAGAACTGGTTTGCCTACATGCTGGCGCTGCTGTTCTTGGTGTTCCGTCCGCAGGGCTTGTTCGGGGAGAAGATCATTGAGCGTGTTTGATACCGACATATTGGACCGGACCCAAAAGGTTTTCGGCAAGCTAAATAAAGAAGGACGCGCATAATGTTTTACCGTGAAGCAGGCGATTACAGCACGACCTACGCCGAGGACCAGCAGACGTTTCCGATCAAGTTTGATCGCTACCGTTATTATCTGGTGCTTTTCATTGCCATCTTTGTGGTGCCGTTTGCGCTCAATGATTATTGGGTGAATTCGCTGCTGCTGCCGTTCCTGATCTATGCGATTGCGGCGCTGGGGCTGAATATCCTTGTGGGATATTGTGGTCAGGTGTCACTGGGTACGGGTGGTTTCATGGCTGTGGGGGCGTATAGCTGTTACAAGTTCATGACGGGTGTCGATATCTGGTGGGGCGGTGAATTGCTGTTCCGTCTGCCGGAGTTCAACATCTTTTTCTCGGTGATTATGGGCGGTGTGATGACGGCGCTGGTAGGGGTATTGTTTGGCCTGCCGAGCCTTCGGATCAAGGGGTTCTACCTCGCCGTGGCGACGCTGGCTGCACAGTTCTTCCTTGTTTGGTTGTTCAACCGTGTTGCGTGGTTCTACAACTACTCCGCTTCGGGTCAGATCAACGCGCCCGAGCGTGACTTGTTCGGCATCCTGATCACGGGTCCATCGACGACACCTTGGGCCACTTATCTGTTCTGTTTGTTCTTCACGATTGTCAGTGCCTATATCGCACGGAACCTGACGCGCGGAGCGGCGGGACGTAAATGGATGGCAATCCGTGATATGGACATCGCGGCAGAGATCATCGGGGTGAACCCGCTGCGTGCCAAGCTGACTGCATTTGCTGTGTCGTCTTTCTTTATCGGCATCTCCGGCGCGCTGTTCTTCTCCGTTTATTTGGGCGCTGTGGAAGTTGGCGAAGTGTTTGGCATTCAGAAGTCATTCCTTGTGCTCTTCATGATCATCATCGGCGGCTTGGGCAGTATCTTTGGTTCCTTCGCAGGGGCGGCGTTCCTTGTGTTGCTGCCTGTTGCACTCAAGGTGGTTGGCGTTGACTGGCTCGGGTGGCCCACGGATATCGTGGCGCATTTGAATCTGGTCGTTGTCGGATTTTTGATTATCGTATTCCTGATCGCGGAGCCGCACGGCATCAACCAGCTGTGGCGCGTGGCCAAGGAGAAACTGAGATTGTGGCCCTTCCCGCACTGACGCGGGAGGACATGAACAACAGAGGTGGGGAAAACCCCACCCAAGAAGACCAATCGGATAAAATCCAAGGGAGGAAACTACCGATGAAATATAAACTAGGTACACTGGCCATCGCGGCCGTAATGGGCGCAAGCCCTGTTCTGGCGGACCTCGTGTTCCCATCACTCAGCTATCGCACAGGCCCATACGCGGCGGGTGGTATTCCGTTTGCGGACGGTTATGCGGATTACTTCAACATGCTCAACGAGCGTGATGGCGGTATCGGCGGCGTGATGACAAAAGTGCTCGAATGCGAGACAGGTTATAACACCGAGAAAGGTGTTGAATGCTATGAGTCCACCAAAGGCGAAGGCGCGCTTGTCTATCAACCACTCTCCACAGGTATCACGTACCAGTTGATCCCGAAAACCACGGCTGACGGCATCCCGATGCACACCATGGGTTACGGTCGTACGTCTGCGGCGAATGGTGAAGTGTTCAGCCACACGTTCAACTATCCTGCGAACTACTGGAATGGTGCGTCTGGCGCGATCAACTATCTGTTGGCCGAAAACGGTGGCGACCTGAAGGGCAAAAAAGTTGCTCTGGTTTATCACAACTCTGCCTATGGCAAGGAGCCGATCCGCACGTTGACCGAGCTGTCCGAGAAGCACGGTTTCGAGTTCAAAGAAGTGCCAGTTGACCACCCTGGTCAGGAGCAGAAATCACAGTGGCTGCAAATCCGTCGTGACAAGCCTGACTATGTGATCATGTACGGTTGGGGCGTTATGAACCAGGTTGCGGTTCAAGAAGCTGCAAACATCCGCTTCCCGATGGAAAACTTCATCGGCATCTGGTGGTCCGGTTCCGAGAATGACGTTCTCGCAGCAGGCGATGCGGCCAACGGCTACAAAGCGTTGACGTTCCACGGTGTGGGCAGCGACTTCCCAGTATTCGACGACATCAAGACGCATGTTGTGGACAAGGGTAACGCGGCCGGTGCTGGCGATCAGATCGGTACCGTTTTGTATAACCGTGGCATGTACGCGGCGATGCTGGCAGCCGAAGCTGTGAAAACAGCCCAAGCGATCCACGGCGAGATGAACATCACGCCTGCGATGATGCGCGACGGCATGGAAGCATTGGAAATGACCGAAGCGAAGATGGCGGCCCTTGGCCTGCCGAACTTTGGTCCTGAGTTCAACGTATCTTGCGCCAACCACGGTGGTGAAGGCCTTGTTGGCATGACCCAGTGGGACGCATCCGCGAAAGAATGGAAGCTCATCTCCGAGTTTGCACCTTCCGACATGGATGTGATCGGGCCGCTGATCACCGAAGACTCCGAAGCCTATGCTGCGGAAAACAACATCGAAGCTGGCTGTAAGTAAGCCGCATTCCTCTGGCCGCTGCATGTGTGGCGGCCAGAGACTTTTTAAGAATTCAAGAAGGGACTAGGGAAATGTTGGACGCAAAACCCGCCGAGGTGCAGGTCGAGAATCTGCTCGAAGTGAACAACATCGAAGTGATCTATAATCACGTGATCCTTGTCCTCAAGGGCGTGAGCCTTAACGTCCCCAAGGGCGGTATCACTGCGCTGCTGGGCGGCAACGGTGCGGGCAAGACGACGACGCTCAAGGCGATATCGGGTTTGTTGGCCTCCGAGCGGGGCGAAGTGACCAAAGGCTCGATCAAGTATCGCGGCCAGTCGATTGCCGAGCAGGACCCTGCCGAGACGGTGAAGAGAGGTGTCGTTCAAGTGATGGAAGGCCGCCACTGTTTCGAGCACCTGACGATTGAAGAGAACCTTTTGACGGGTGCCTATACGCGCACCGACGGCAAAGGTGCGATCGCAGCGGATTTGGAGATGGTGTACAACTACTTCCCGCGTTTGCGTGAGCGTAAGAAATCGCAGGCGGGTTATACGTCTGGCGGGGAGCAGCAAATGTGCGCTGTTGGCCGCGCCCTGATGAGTCGCCCCGAGACGATCCTGCTCGATGAGCCGTCCATGGGTTTGGCGCCGCAGTTGGTGGAGCAAATTTTTAACATCGTTAAAGAGATCAACGAGAAGGAAGGCGTGACCTTCCTGCTGGCCGAGCAGAACACCAACGTGGCGCTGCGGTTTGCGCACTACGGCTACATCCTTGAGAGTGGCCGTGTCGTGATGGACGGTCCTGCCAAGGATCTGCGCGAGAACCAGGACGTTAAAGAATTTTATCTGGGCATGTCGGACGAGGGACGCAAATCCTTCCGTGATGTGCGCAGCTATCGTCGGCGCAAGCGCTGGCTCTCCTGATATGGAGCAGCCGTCTGCCCATAGTGATGACCCGCATCTTGTAGACCGCGTCGGCTGGCTTCGTGCTGCTGTCATGGGGGCGAATGACGGGATCGTTTCTGTTGCATCGCTGATTGTAGGGGTCGCTGCGGCGGACCCTGATCCGCGCGCTGTGATGATTGCCGGTGCTGCGGGACTGGCGGCGGGCGCGATGTCGATGGCGGCGGGCGAATACGTCAGCGTTTCTTCGCAGGCCGATCTGGAGAATGCGGACATCGAGCGGGAGCGTCAGGCATTGCTCGACGATCCTGCGGGTGAAGAGGCAGAGCTGGCCGATATTTACGTGGCGCGGGGGCTGTCAGAGGAGACTGCACGGCAAGTTGCGCGCGAGCTCACCGAGAAAGATGCTTTGGCTGCGCATGTGCGCGATGAATTGGGATTGACGGAAGAGCAGGCGGCGAAACCTCTGTTAGCCGCTGTCGCGTCGGCGCTTACATTCAGCGCCTTTGCGGGGATCCCACTGATTGCTGCGGCGCTTGCACCTGCGGCCATGTTGATTTCCGTGGTTGTGATCGTGACGCTGGTGGCGCTCTGCGGCCTTGGCGCATTGGGCGCTGTTGCGGGCGGGGCATCGATTGGGCCTGCGGCCCTGCGCGTGGTTGTTTGGGGCGGACTTGCTATGGCGGTGACTGCTGCTGTGGGCTGGTTGTTCGGCGTTTCCGTTTGAAGGCGGAACATTGGAAAAGATGAGTGGATGATATGAGTAATTTTGACGCCTTAGAGACCCGTACTGCGCAGGCGCGTGCCGCCGACTTGGCCGCTGCACTGCCCGAGCAGATTGCCCGTGCCCAAGGACTTGCTGGGTATGGCGGATCATTGGACGGCGTCGATGCGGCGACTGTGACCAGCGTTGATGATCTGGCGGGGCTGCCCGTTTTGCGCAAGTCAGAGTTGGGTAAGGCACAGGCGGCCAATGCGCCGTTTGGCGGTTTTACGACGAAACCTGCGAGCGGGTTTAGCCATGTTTTCCAATCTCCGGGTCCGATTTACGAACCTTCCTCAACAGATCCTGATTGGTGGCGGATGGGGCGGTTTTTGCATGCTATTGGCATTGGCGAGGGTGACATTGTTCACAACTGCTTTGGCTACCACCTTACTCCTGCAGGAATGATTTTCGAGAGCGGTGCGCGGGCTGTTGGCGCAGCGGTGTTGCCTGCTGGAACGGGCCAGACGGAGCTTCAGGTGATTGCGGCGCGCGATATCGGCACTACGGCTTATGCGGGTACGCCTGATTATCTGAAGGTTATATTGGAAAAAGCTGACGAGATGGGTGTGACCCTCGGGATCACCCGTGCCGCCGTTGGCGGCGGTGCGCTCTTCCCGAGCTTGCGGGAGTGGTACGCAGGTCGCGGGATCACCTGTTTGCAGAGCTATGCGACGGCTGACCTTGGTAATATCGCCTACGAATCGGCCAGCATGGAAGGTCTGATTGTGGATGAAGGTGTGATCGTCGAGATCGTAACACCGGGGACAGGTAATCCGGTGCCAGAGGGCGAAGTGGGCGAAGTTGTTGTGACCACGCTTAACCCCGACTACCCGCTGATCCGTTTCGCTACGGGTGATCTGAGTGCGGTGATGGTGGGACAGTCTCCCTGTGGGCGCACCAACATGCGTATAAAGGGCTGGATGGGTCGTGCGGACCAAACGACCAAGATCAAAGGTATGTTTGTTCGTCCAGAACAGGTCGCGCAACTGGTCGCGCACCACGCAGAAATTACCCGTGCGCGGGTGATTGCGAGCCGTGAAGCGGAGCAGGATGTAATGACTGTACGGATTGAAAGTGCATCACCGGATGCAGAAGCCTATGCCGCCTCTGTTGCCGCACTTCTTAAGCTAAAAGCGCGGATCGAAGTGGTTGCGCCTGACAGTCTGCCTAAGGATGGATTGGTGATCGAGGACCAGCGGACCTACGATTAAAACTGCATCCTTGCGGCGCTTTTCTTTCCGACAAAAATAGTCGACATAGAGCTATGAGTGATATGACGACACCCTCTCCAAAGACGAAGCGCGATGGTGCGCGGGCGCTGTCTGGCGTTGCTGTGCTGGTCGCGGCCCTGTGTGCGCTGCCGATGTTGGCAGTGTTGCTGGCAGCGTTGTCTGGCGGGACCGAGACGGTGCGGCATTTGGCCGATACCGTGCTGGGCGATTATGCGCGAACCACGCTTGCGCTGGTGATGCTGGTGGCAGGGGGGACGTTCTCGCTGGGCGTTGGTGCGGCGTGGCTGGTGACGATGACCCGCTTTCCTGGGGCGCGGTTTTTTGAAATCGCATTGGTGTTGCCGCTCGCGTTTCCGGCATATGTGCTGGCCTATGCGTATACCCATGTCCTCGACCATCCCGGAATTGTGCAAACGGCTTTGCGCGATGTGACCGGATGGGGTGCGCGCGATTATTGGTTTCCCGAGATTCGCTCCCTTGGTGGGGCGGCGGCGATGCTCATTCTTGTGCTGTATCCTTATGTCTACCTGCTGGCGCGTGCCGCGTTTTTACAGCAAAGCGGCACTACTTTTCTGGCGGCGCGGGCGTTGGGATCCAGCCCTTGGGCCGCGTTTTTCAAAGTTAGCCTGCCGTTGGCGCGCCCAGCGATTGCAGGCGGCGTATTGCTGGCCGTGATGGAAACCATCGCGGATTTCGGAACTGTTGCCTATTTCGGGGTCCAGACGTTCGCGACAGGGATTTATACAAGCTGGTTCTCACTGTTTGACCGTGTGGGTGCGGCGCAATTGGCGCTGTGTTTGCTGAGTTTTGCGCTACTGCTCGCGATGTTGGAGCGGCTCCAGCGAGGGGATGCGAAATACCATGACCCTGCGCGGCAGTCCAAGGCGGCACCCGCGATTGTCCTGCGGGGATGGCGGGCGATTGCGGCGACGATGCTCTGCGCCATTCCGGTGGTGTTCGGCGCCATATTGCCAATTATCGTGTTGTTCTGGATGGGGCTCGGCTCGGAGCAGAACCTTTTGAGCGCGCGCTATCTTGGGTTTATCAAGAACTCTGCAACGCTGGCGTCGATTGCGGCGGCGGTGACTGTGCTGGCGGCGATCAGTGTCGGATTTTTCCAACGTATGCGCGGTGACCGTGTGGCGCAAAGTGCGGCCTATGTGGCGCGCCTTGGCTATGCCGTGCCGGGCGGGGTGATCGCGGTGGGGTTGCTGGTGCCGTTTGCGGCGTTTGATAACGCGCTGGATGCGTGGATGCGCGCCACGTTTGATGTCTCCACAGGGCTGCTCATCACCGGTTCAATCTGGTTGCTGGTGATTGCCTATATGGTGCGGTTTCTGGCTGCGGCACTGGGGGCTTATGAAGGCGGGCAGGCGATGGTGCATGTGAATATGGATGCGGCCTCACGCTCTCTTGGGGAGGGGCCGATCGGGACGTTGCGGCGGGTGCATTTGCCGATTTTGGCGCCAAGCCTGCTCACTGCGCTGCTGATTGTGTTTGTGGATGTGATGAAGGAACTGCCTGCGACGCTGATCATGCGGCCGTTCAACTTTGATACCCTCGCGGTACAAGCCTACCGATTGGCCAGCGACGAGCGGCTGGAGGGGGCGGCGGTGCCGAGCCTTGTGATTGTCGCGATGGGCTTGTTGCCAGTGATTCTGATTTGTCGGCAGGTGGGGCGGAACAGGTAGACTCGCGTCCGCCTCGCCTCTCGAATTTTAGTCTATTGAAGTGAGAGCAGCGCGCCTGTTCTGGTATGGCGCGCTGCGTCTACGTTAGTCTTTTGCGATTTTGTCTTGAGTCTTTGTCTCGAAGTCAGATGCGTCGTGACGCTCATGCAGTTGCATGGACAGGTCATCGCCAAAGGCGCGGTTGACCATGCGGCCACGGGTGACGGCGGGGCGTGCATCTATCGCATTTGCCCACCGCATGACGTTTTTGTAGCTGGCCACATCAAGGAATTCGGCGGCATCATAGAGGCGGCCAAGGACAAGCTGACCGTACCATGACCAGATCGCGATATCCGCGATAGAGTATTCGCCCGCGAACCATTCGTTATCGGCCAAGTGGCGATCCATCACGTCAAGCTGACGTTTTGCTTCCATCGAAAAGCGGTCGATGGGGTATTGGAATTTCTCGGGCGCATAAGCGTAGAAATGACCAAAACCGCCACCAAGGTAGGGGGCAGAGCCCATCTGCCAGAAAAGCCAGCTCATCATCTCGGTCTTTTGCGCAGGGTCGGTCGGGATGAAGGCACCGAATTTCTCCGCGAGATAAAGCAAGATCGCGCCGCTCTCGAACACGCGCTGTGGGGTGTCGCCAGAGTGGTCCATCAAGGCGGGGATTTTCGAGTTGGGGTTCACGTCAACAAAGCCCGAGCCGAACTGAACGCCATCGCCGATGTTGACCAACCATGCGTCATATTCCGCACCTGTGTGGCCTGCGGCCAGCAACTCTTCGAGCAGAATGGTGACTTTTACACCATTGGGGGTGGCGAGGGAGTAAAGCTGGATCGGGTGTTTGCCGACTTCCAGTTCTTTGTCGTGTGTCGGGCCTGCGATGGGTCGGTTGATAGAGGCGAATTTGCCGCCGCTTTCGGCGTCCCATGTCCAGACTTTTGGGGGCGTGTAGGTGTCGCTCATGTCATGTATTCCTTATCTTGAGGTATGATCGCAGTAATGGCGTTTCTGGTGCGAGGCACAAGGGGCGTGCAATTTTTCGCGATCAAGGTCACATTTCTGCGAGTGAGCGAGGAGGCGGTATGCCGTTATTTATTCTACTTATTGCGTTGGGCGTTGTCGGGGTGCTGATCTACCGCGCATGGGCCCGCAAGCAGCGGAAGGCCCAGATGTTGGAGAGTGCTCTGACCGAAGAAGAGCACGCGATCATCGCCAGGCAGGTGCCGCTGGTCGCGCGTATGCCGCGTGCGCTGCGCGATAAATTGGAGGGCAAGATTTGTCTGTTTCTGGATCAGGTGACGTTTCAGGGCTGCAACGGGTTGGAAATGACCGAAGAAATGGAGCTTTCTATTGCGGCGCAGGCCTGTCTGCTCGTGATGAATACGCAATCTTGGTACGATAATCTCACTACTGTTATGGTTTATCCCTCAGCGTTTAAGTCGAAAGGAACCCGAACTGACGGCTATGTGGTGACGGAGACTGAGACTGTCCGCACTGGCGAGAGCTGGTCGCGGGGGCCGGTGATTCTGTCTTGGGCGCACAGCGCGCAGGGTGGGCTGAATGCGGATGACGGACATAATGTCGTGCTGCACGAATTTGCGCATCAGTTTGATGACCGGTCTGGCCGAACGGATGGTGTGCCCGTTTTGGCAGGCGGCCAGAGCCATGCCACTTGGGTGCGGGTATTTCGCGAAGCATTTGCGCGGCATGTGAGGTTGACCGAGAAAGGTGCGCGCACGGTGATCGACCCTTACGGCGCTACAGGCCACGAGGAGTTCTTTGCTACTGCGGTGGAGGTGTTTTTCGAGAAGTCGGCAGCCCTGCAAGAGGCTGAACCAGACGTCTATGACCAGCTTTTACAGCTGTTTCAGATCGATCCTGCTGCGTGGGATCAATAGAGCCAACGCCATACAAAAAAGGCCGCTCCTTGCGGAAGCAGCCTTTTTCAGGTCGGGCTTAAAAGCATTCTTAACCCTGACGGGCTTTGAAACGCTTCTGAGTCTTGTTGATTACGTATACGCGGCCTTTGCGACGCACAACACGGCAGTCACGGTGCCGGTTCTTGAGCGAGCGGAGTGAATTGCGAACTTTCATAAGTCCAATCCTTCCAAGTTGTGGCGCGGGCCAGCGCCTAGGTTACGGGCAGCGCGTTCACGAGGTGAACACACCAGAGAATACATGGTGGACGATACTGGGATCGAACCAGTGACCCCTTCGATGTCAACGAAGTGCTCTACCGCTGAGCTAATCATCCACTATATGAGCGCGCTGGCCATGCCCCAAACAAAAATGGGGCGCGAAATCAACGCGCCGTCTGGGTGCTATAAAAGGAGTCGGCACAGTGATCAAGGGGTTTTGGCTTTGTTATATTCTGCGCTATGTATTTTATCAGTTAGGATACAAATATGCCCGCTGCTGCCTATGACGTTTTACTGCCTGCGACACAGAGTTCTTGTGTTGTATTTGCCTCGCCCCATTCGGGACGGGACTATACGTGGTCGTTCATGCGCAAGACGGTTTTGAACGAACATGCGATCCGTTCGTCCGAGGATGCCTTTGTGGATCAACTGTTTGAATGTGCGCCGCAGTATGGCGCGACTTTCCTGAAAGCGGGTGCGCCGCGTGCCTTTGTGGACCTGAACCGCGCGCGGGACGAACTCGATCCCGCCCTGATCGAAGGGGTGCGTCGGATCAAGCATAATCCGCGTGTTGCCTCCGGTCTGGGGGTGATTCCGCGTGTGGTCGCCAATGGACGTGCGATTTACCGTGGCAAGATGACCCTGCATGAAGCCGAAGAGCGGATCACCGATTATTGGGAGCCCTATCACGAGAAGCTGCAAACGCTGCTTGATGTTGCTCATAACCGACATGGACAGACGGTGCTGATCGATTGCCACTCCATGCCGCATGAAGCGATGGATGGTGTCCTGCGCGCGGGTATGCGGCGGCCTGATGTGGTACTGGGGGACCGTTTCGGTGCGGCGGCGAGTGGTGATGTTGTGGACAGGATTGAGGCCGCGTTTGTGCGCGCGGGATTCGTTGTGACGCGCAATGCGCCGTTTGCAGGGGCCTATATCACGCAGGCCTATGGCAAGCCGTCAAAAGGGCAACACGCGGTGCAGGTCGAAATCGATCGGTCGCTGTATATGAACGAAAAACTGATCCGTCCGAATGGTGATTTTGAAAAAGTTCAGGCTGCATTGCAGGACGTGGTCAAGGAAGTGGCCCTGATTGGCGAAGGCCGTATCCCATTGGCTGCTGAATAGCGCCAATCCCCTACCTTCACCGTAATGTGCGGCCTTTCACGATGGCCTTTCCGCCGAAACGGTCGCGGATCGCATCGGTGGCGCGCTCTGCATCCGAGCGCCGCGCAGCATCGGGGTCCAGCAAATCACCGAGTTTGTCCGCACCTGATGCATCGCTGAGATCTGAAATCCCACACCCCAGCAGGCGGTAGGGACCTTTCTCCCCCACCTGATCAAACAGTCCCCGCGCCGTGCGGTAGATGCGGTCGGCCAGTTGGGTCGGATCGGTGAGCGCCACACGCCGTGACAGCAGCGTGTGATCGGCGCGTTTGAGTTTGAGGGTGACGACACGCCCAGCAAGGTTCTTGGCTTTGGCACGGTCGGACACCTTCTCGGCCATGCGCCAGATGTGACCATCAAGGATGTGGATATCGGAGGTGTCGTCGTTGAAGGTCGTCTCGTTTGTGATCGACTTCATCGGGGAGTGGGCGGAGACGCGGCGGCGGTCTTGGCCGCGTGCAAGATGATACAGCCGCTCCCCCATGCCGCCAAAGCGGGCGATCAGATCGGTCTGCTCCCAACGCAGCAGGTCAGAGAAGGTGCGGATGCCTGCTTTGTCCAGTGACGCTTGGGCTGCGGCACCCACGCCCCAAATCATGCGGACGGGTTTGTCGCGTAGGAAGTCCATCGTTTCGGCCTCGCCAATCACGGAAAAACCGTGGGGTTTATCGAGATCAGAAGCGACTTTGGCGAGGAATTTGTTGTGGCTGAGGCCAATGGAGCCTGTCAGGCCCAACTCTGTCTTCATCCGGCGCACAAGGCGGGCGAGCATCACGGCGGGCGGTGCGCCGTGCAGGCGGGCTGTGCCTGTCATGTCAAGGAATGCTTCATCCAGCGAGAGCGGCTCAATCGCGGGGGTGAGTTCTTCCATCATCTCGCGGATGGCGCGGGAGGCTTTGACGTATTCCTCCATGCGGGGACGGATCACGACCGCTTCGGGGCAGAGTTTGAGCGCCTGAAACATCGGCATGGCAGAACGCACACCGCGGATACGCGCCACATAGCAGGCAGTCGAGACAACGCCGCGGTGGCCGCCGCCGATGATGACTGGCTTGCCCTCAAGTGCAGGGTTGTCGCGTTTCTCAACGGAGGCGTAGAAGGCATCGCAGTCCATATGCGCGATGCTGAGATCCCACAGCTCGGGGTGCCGCGTCACACGCGGGCTGGCGCAAGCGGGACAGCGGCGTGCGTCATCGAATTGGGTCAGGCAATCGCGGCAGAGTGCGGGCATGGCGGGGATTGTGATCTATTGTTGGATGCCCGATCATAGCCGCGAGTGCAGGAGAGAGCCATGCAATTCGACATCGAACCTTACGCAGGTGCGCCGTTTGGCGGTGCCAAGCTGGCGCTGTATCTGGGCGATCAGTTGGCAGTGCTTTTGCGCGATGCCAAACCTGATTTGATATTTGCAGACCACTGGGACCTGCCCGGAGGGGGGCGCGAAGGCCACGAGACGCCGCAAGAGTGCGCGTTGCGGGAATGTCGCGAGGAATTGGGACTGTTGGTGCCAGAGGCTGCGATCATCTGGGGACGTACGTTTCGGGAAGGCGCGGAGGTGAAGTGGTTTTTCGTCGCCCAGATGACAGCTGCAACCATAAAAGACATCGTGTTTGGCGATGAGGGGCAGGCGTGGCGCATGATGGATGAAAGCGAATTCGTGCAGCATTCAAAGGCGGTGCCTGCATTTCAGGACCGTCTGGCGATTTGGATATCTGAGCGGGATGGTGTGCGTAAAAAGCGCTAGGCCTGTTACGAAAAGCCCCCCGCTGTGATCAGCGAGGGGAGGTGACGGACATTAGGAAGAACCAGTCCGTCGGGGAGTATCACCAATCATACGCTAGCACGGGTATTGTTTTTCCCCTAGCGCGGGGAGGTCCGTGCTTTGATCAAACTTGTCCATGTGATCAAAAAGGCACACGTTTAGGTTGTTTTGGTCACAGATGCTATTTCGGCCAAGACGTCGCGTGCGGCCTGTGCTGGGTCATCGGCGCGCCAGATGGGGCGCCCGACGACGATGTGATCCGAACCGTTTTCAATGGCTTGGGCTGGAGTGGTTACCCGTTTTTGGTCACCCAAAGCGGCCCCTGCAGGGCGCACGCCAGGAGTGACGATGAGACGGCCTGCAGCTTCTGGTTGCGCGCGGATGAGGGCGGCCTCTTGAGGGGACGCTATGATGCCATCTGCACCTGCCTCAAATGCATGCAGGGCGCGAGCAACAACCAACTCGGATATATCGCCTTCGCGGATAAGGCTGGCATCCAGATCGGCGCGGTCCAATGAGGTAAGGATGGTTACTGCAAGGATTTTCAGGTCAGTGCCAGCGGCCCCTTCCTTGGCGGCGCGAACAACGTGGGGATCACCATGTACTGTCAGGAAATCCAGATCAAATTGCGCAAGACCGCGCACGGCAGCTTCAACAGTGGCACCAATGTCAAAAAGCTTCATATCGAGGAAAATGCGCTTGCCATGTTCCTGCTTGAGCTCGTTCGCGAGGGCCAGCCCGCCGCCTGTGAGCATCCCCAATCCGATCTTGTAGAAACTCACTGCATCCCCGATGCGGTTTGCCATCTCCAGTCCAGCGACAGCGTTGGGAACATCGAGGGCGACAATCAGGCGGTCATCAGACATGGGAACAGGCTCCATCACAGTTAGGGGATAAACGATTTGGGGCTTAGGGGATGGAGGGACGGATGTACATAAAAAAGGCCCGGTCGCACTGAGGCAGACCGGGCTTAGTGTCACAGACAGTGCAGGCAGGCAGACGTCTGTGTATTTGCGCAGCGGCCGATCATACGGGGGACGAAAGTATGATCAGGCCATAGGCTGCGCAAAGCTGAGAAATTGATGTAGCTTACGCTGCTTTGTCGATTGAGCCGAAACCAAGCTGTGCCAGCCATGCGCGCGGGTCAAAGCGTGGACGCCCTGCGCGTACAGTGGCCATGTGGTGGCGCATCTGTGAGTACATGCCTTTGCCTGATGCGCTCTTGCGCAGTGCTTGGGTCTCAAGTCCCTTCGCTGCGCGTTCAAAGCTCATGGACATGGGCGCTTCGATTGAGCAGGGGTATGTCTTGGTATCCGTTTGTGTGCTGACCGTTGCCAGCGCCTCAAAGGACTGTGTTGCACCGTTATAAATAACTTCGCTCAGGTGTACTTGTGTCTGTGTCATTATCGTATCCTCATTTGCCCCATTATTTTCTGAGGGGCTTTTTTAAACCGCTAATCAGAATCTAGGTACTGCGTTCGAAAATATAACTGGTAAGACGAAGAATGGTTTCCCCGCTGATTTTGAGAATTAGTTAAATGATAGAAAAGTAAATAAAAACATAATGTTAGAATAGGCTAATTTTAGCCTATGGAGATTCTCTCAGATCACTTTTGTGAACCTTGGGGGGATTGTCAGGCGCAAGCGAGCGTAAATTTTGGCTGCTTCTTGATCTTGATCAAAACAAATGAACCCCCAAATGCATTAAGTGAGGTTCGCGCCAGATGTATGCCGCCAAGCGGGTGCATCGAACAGCGGACGCTTTTTAAAAGGAGAAGACCATGGACCTGAGTAAGTTCACGGAAAGGTCGCGCGGCTTTGTGCAGGCGGCCCAGACGATAGCGACACGCGACAGCCATCAGCGGCTGGCACCTGAGCACATCCTCAAAGCATTGATGGACGACGAAGAAGGGCTGGCGAGCAATCTGATCACGGCCTCTGGCGGTGATGCGCCTGCGGTGAAGCAGGCCGTTGATATTGCCCTTGGCAAGATGCCGAAGGTAACCGGCGACGCAGCCCAGACGTATCTGGACGGTGCGACGTCGCGCGTTTTGGCCGAGGCCGAAGCACTGGCGAAGAAAGCGGGCGACAGCTTTGTCCCTGTCGAGCGTGTTTTGATGGCGCTGTGCATGACGAAATCCGGTGCCAAGACGGCGCTGGAGGCTGGTAAGGTGACGGCACAGGGCCTGAACTCAGCGATCAATGATCTGCGTAAGGGGCGTACGGCGGACAGTGCCAGTGCAGAAGACAGTTATGACGCGCTCAAGAAATACGCGCAGGATCTTACGGAGCGGGCGCGTGAGGGTAAGATTGACCCGATCATTGGCCGCGACGAGGAAATTCGCCGTGCGATGCAGGTGCTGAGCCGTCGGACCAAGAACAATCCTGTCCTCATTGGTGAACCCGGTGTCGGTAAAACGGCGATTGCCGAAGGCCTTGCGCTGCGCATTGTTGATGGCGACGTGCCGGAGAGTTTGCGCAACAAGCGATTGATGGCCCTTGATATGGGTGCACTGATTGCGGGCGCGAAATACCGTGGTGAGTTTGAAGAGAGACTCAAGGCCGTTCTGAACGAAGTGACGCAAGCCGCAGGCGAAGTGATCCTGTTTATCGACGAGATGCATACGCTGGTCGGTGCGGGTGCTGGTGATGGCGCGATGGACGCGGCAAACCTGATCAAACCCGCGCTCGCTCGTGGTGAGTTGCATTGTATCGGTGCGACCACGCTGGATGAATATCGCAAGTATGTCGAAAAAGATGCGGCGTTGGCGCGGCGTTTCCAGCCTGTGATGGTGTTGGAACCTACTGTCGAGGATACGGTGAGTATTCTGCGCGGGATCAAGGAGAAGTACGAGCTGCACCACGGTGTGCGGATTTCTGACAGCGCCTTGGTTGCGGCGGCGACGCTTTCGCACCGTTATATCACGGACCGTTTCCTGCCCGACAAAGCGATCGACCTTATGGACGAAGCGGCAAGCCGTTTGCGCATGGAAGTAGACAGCAAGCCCGAAGAGCTGGACGCGCTGGATCGCCAGATTTTGCAGCTGCAAATCGAGGAAGAGGCGCTCAAGGCTGAAGACGACCAAGCATCGAAGGATCGTTTGGAGACGTTGCAGAAGGACCTTGCTGGTTTGCAGGAGCGCAGCGATGCCATGACTGCCGCATGGCAGGCCGAGCGTGATAAGCTCGCTGGTGCGCGTGACATTAAGGAAAAGTTGGACCGTGCGCGGGCTGACTTGGACATTGCCAAGCGAGATGGCAACCTCGCAAAAGCGGGTGAGCTTAGCTATGGTGTGATCCCTGATCTGGAGCGTGAGCTGGTTGAAGCGGAAAGCCGCGAAGACGGTATGATGGTTGAAGAGGCCGTACGCCCTGATCAGATCGCGAGCGTGGTTGAGCGTTGGACAGGTATTCCTGCGGGCAAGATGCTCGAAGGGGAGCGCGACAAGCTTCTCAAGATGGAAGAGCAGTTGCACAGCCGCGTCATTGGTCAGGATCAAGCTGTTAAAGCTGTGGCCAATGCGGTGCGCCGTTCGCGTGCAGGGTTGAGTGACGAGGATCGTCCGCTCGGGTCCTTCCTGTTCCTTGGGCCCACAGGTGTTGGTAAGACCGAGCTGACCAAGGCGCTGGCCGAGTTCATGTTCGATGATGACAACGCGATGGTGCGTATCGATATGTCGGAGTTCATGGAGAAGCACGCCGTGTCGCGTCTGATCGGTGCCCCTCCCGGCTATGTCGGGTATGACGAGGGTGGTGTACTGACCGAAGCCGTACGCCGCCGCCCTTATCAGGTGGTGCTGTTTGACGAGGTCGAAAAGGCGCACCCTGATGTGTTCAACGTGCTGTTGCAGGTGCTTGATGATGGTGTGCTGACTGATGGTCAGGGCCGTACTGTCGACTTCAAGCAGACGCTGATCATTCTGACGTCCAACCTTGGCGCGCAAGCGTTGAGCACGGCGCCAGAGGGCAGTGATATGGTTGAGGCCAAGAAAGACGTAATGGAAGCCGTGCGGGGGCACTTCCGCCCCGAGTTCCTGAACCGTTTGGACGAGACTATCATCTTTGATCGCCTCAACCGTGAGAACATGGACGGTATCGTCACGATCCAGATGGCGCGGCTGCTCAAGCGGCTGGCGGCGCGCAAGATCGAGTTGCAGCTGGATGACGGTGCGCGCAAGTGGTTGGCGG
>JBALTK010000050.1:0-21391 GCA_036964385.1 Sulfitobacter sp.
CTCGGCGTGCCCTGCGTGCCCGGCTCCGTGGGTGGTGTTGCCACGCTTGAAGACGCGAAGCGCATCGGTGAAGAAGTAGGCTACCCCGTTATCATCAAAGCTACAGCTGGTGGCGGTGGTAAGGGCATGAAAGTGGCGCAAACCGCCAAAGACATGGAAAGCGCGTTTCAGACTGCGCGTGCCGAGGGCAAATCTAACTTCGGCAATGACGAAGTATACATCGAGAAATACCTCACCACACCCCGCCACATCGAAATTCAGGTTTTCGGCGACGGCAAAGGCCGCGCTGTGCATCTGGGTGAGCGGGATTGCTCGCTTCAGCGCCGCCACCAGAAGGTTTTCGAAGAAGCCCCCGGCCCCACAATCACCCCTGAAGAGCGTGCGCGCATCGGTAAGGTCTGTGCGGATGCCTGTGCAAACATCAATTACATCGGTGCTGGTACAATCGAATTCCTCTATGAGAATGGCGAGTTCTATTTCATCGAGATGAACACCCGTTTGCAGGTCGAGCACCCCGTCACCGAGGCCATCTTTGGCGTTGATCTGGTGCGTGAGCAGATTCGCGTGGCCTCTGGCCTTGATATGTCATTTGTCCAAGACGAGCTGACCATTAATGGCCACGCCATCGAAGTGCGCATCAATGCGGAAAAACTGCCGAACTTCTCGCCCTGCCCGGGTAAGATCACGCAGTATCATGCACCCGGTGGCCTTGGTGTGCGGATGGATAGCGCCCTCTATGACGGCTACTCAATTCCGCCCTACTACGACAGTTTGATCGGCAAGCTTATCGTGCATGGTCGCGACCGCCCCGAGGCGCTCGCACGACTGAACCGCGCGTTGGGAGAGCTGATTGTGGACGGTGTGGACACCACTGTGCCGCTCTTCCATGCGCTGTTGCAGGAGAAAGACATCCACACTGGTGGCTACAACATCCACTGGCTTGAGCATTGGCTGGAAACAAACCTCGGCGCAGCCTGAGCTTCATGTCTGATCTGACACCGGAGCTTTTGCTGCACGGCTATAGCGTCGGCATCTTCCCAATGAGCGAAGCGCGGGACGATCCAGAAATCTTCTGGGTCGATCCGCGCAAGCGTGGGATCATGCCCTTGGACGGCTTCCACATTTCACGCTCCTTGCGCCGCGCGATGGCGCGTAGCGCTTGGACAATCTCTATCAACCGCGACTTTGAAGGTGTGGTCGATGGATGCGCAGACCGTGAAGATACATGGATCAATGCAGAAATTCGCAGCCTCTACACCGCATTGTTTGCGCGGGGCGATGCCCACTCACTTGAGGTTTGGGAAGGTGAGACGCTGGTTGGTGGTGTTTACGGTGTCGTACTTGGGGCGGCATTCTTCGGCGAAAGTATGTTCTCGCGGCGCACCAATGCATCGAAAATTGCCCTCGCCTGCTTGGTTGATCGTTTGCGGCAGGGTGGTTTTTTACTGTTTGATACGCAATTTATCACGGATCATCTGGCGTCATTAGGCGCTGTTGAGATCAGTCGTGCGCAATATCATGCGCAACTCGCACACGCCAAAGCGCGCCCGGCATCTTTCACCGCAGCGCCGCAGAGCAGCCCTCAGGACGTGATGCAGCGCATGACCCAGATATCATAGCGCGAATGCTCCATCGCGTTCAAAGCGGGCGCTGACGCGATCATCCAACCGGTAAAAACAGTACCTGCACGGCCTGTTTCAGACACTTCCAACGACGCATAGGCATCACCAGACGGGTTGCCCTTGGGATAACGGCATTCGTTCAAGACGATCTGCAACCGCCCAATCGCTGCGACCTGCCCGCTTGAGATCGAAATGTCCACCGTCGTACCGGAGGTTTTGTCCAGCGCACGCAATATAGCACCCGTACCATTGCTGGTAGGTTCCGCCACAGCGGTGGTGGCAAAGAGTGCCGCCATCAGTACAAGAGCGCGTCTCACTCTGGGCTCCACGCCTCATAGTCGCCACGGTCGGCAGGCTTTTCACGGCGAATTGAACCGCTTGGTGCATAGGCGAGCATGGTGCCGGTCAGGTTCTCCTGATGCGGTTTTTCCCACTCTTTGTGGACCAAAGGCCTGTCTGTGGGGGGCTCGTCATAGGTACGGTGAATCCAGCCATGCCAATCAGGATTGATCCGGCTCGCCTCGACTTCTCCGTTGAAAATCACCCAGCGTTTGCTGTCATCCGCATTACGGTAATAGATATTGCCCTGAGCATCCTCGCCCACTTTCTCACCTTTGCGCCAAGTGAAAAGCTGTGTGTTCAGGGTTTGCCCGTTCCACCACGTAAATGCGCTCAAGATTTTACTGACAATGCCCATCACAAACTCCTATTACTCTTGCTCTTCATATGGCCCATTCACGCCCGCAGGTCCAGTGACGTGACAAAGCAATTAGAGGAAACACGCTTACTCCTCTCACCAGACAGGCACTACTCCAGCGAGTCGTAGGATATTCGTTCTATCAACAATGCCTTTGAACCTTGTTATTTGCCGTATATCCGCAAGTTTCCTTGATCGTCGCTGCCCTGTAATCGCGAATATTGCTCTAGCCTATATAGGCTGTGACTTCGATCTCGATCCGGAATTTTGGATCAATCAGCCCGCATTCGATCATCGTGGCCGCTGGCGGGGTGTCCCCGAATGCTGCGGACAGTATGGGCCAACAAGGCTCAAATTCGGCGCGGTCTGGCAGCATATAGGTCACGCGCACGACATTTGCCAATGTGGCTCCTGCCTCTTCCAATGCCCCTGTGATGATGCGCAATGCGTCACGGCACTGGGCCGTCACGTCCTCGCCCTGCCCGCAGGTTCCTGCCACATGCACAAAACCACCAGCAACAACCGCACGGCAATAGCCAATCTTGGCTTCGAATTCGCCACCTGAATAAATACGTTTCATATCAATCTCCTAAAACGAAAAAAGGCAGGCCCTTAAGCCTGCCTTTGCTTATAAGCTGCCACGCTCGGCTTAACCTGCTGTGGCTGGTTCTTTTTCTGCTTCGGCGTGGATCATCAGCGGCTTGGCATCAGAAATCACCGCCTCTTCGTTCACTACAACTTCCGTTACGGTGTCCATACCTGGCAGGTCGAACATCGTATCGAGCAGGATTTCCTCAAGGATCGAGCGCAAACCGCGTGCACCCGTCTTGCGGTCAATCGCGCGCTTGGCAATCGCGGCCAATGCGTCCTCGGTAAAGGTCAGCTGCGTATCTTCCAACTCGAACAGGCGCTGATACTGTTTAACCAACGCGTTCTTAGGCTGGGTGAGGATTGTGACAAGCGCGTCCTCGTCCAAGTCTTCGAGCGTGGCAAGAACAGGCAAACGGCCAACAAATTCAGGGATCAAACCAAACTTGAGCAAATCTTCAGGCTCAAGGTCTGTGAAAATCTCACCGATGCCGCGTGCATCCTGATCCCGTACATCCGCGCCAAAGCCCATGGCAGAACCTTTACCGCGTGCTGCGATAATCTTGTCCAAGCCAGCAAACGCACCACCACAGATGAACAGAATGTTCGTGGTGTCCACTTGCAGAAATTCCTGCTGTGGATGCTTGCGGCCGCCTTGCGGAGGAACGGATGCAACCGTGCCTTCCATCAATTTGAGCAATGCTTGCTGCACGCCCTCACCCGAAACGTCACGGGTGATGGAAGGGTTTTCAGACTTCCGCGTGATTTTATCGACTTCGTCGATATAAACGATGCCGCGCTGTGCGCGCTCGACGTTGTACTCGGAGGCCTGCAGCAGCTTGAGGATGATGTTTTCAACGTCTTCACCCACATAACCAGCCTCGGTCAGCGTTGTGGCATCTGCCATCGTAAACGGTACATCCAGAATCCGCGCCAGCGTTTGTGCCAGCAACGTCTTACCACAGCCCGTCGGACCCATTAGCAAGATGTTGGATTTCGCCAACTCGATATCGCCGCCTTTTTGTGCGTGGTTAAGACGCTTGTAGTGGTTGTGCACAGCGACAGACAAAACCCGCTTCGCCATCGCTTGGCCGATGACATAATCATCAAGCACATCGCAGATGTCTTTGGGTGTTGGCACACCGTCAGTTGCCTTAAGGCCAGAGGCCTTTGTTTCTTCGCGAATAATATCCATGCACAGCTCGACACATTCATCACAGATGAACACTGTCGGGCCTGCGATCAGCTTGCGCACTTCATGCTGACTCTTGCCGCAAAAGCTGCAGTAGAGGGTGTTTTTGCTGTCGCCGCTGGTTGAATTGGCCATGTGAGCCCTTTCAGGTCTGATGCTTGGGGTTGCCACCCATCAGAGGGTGGCACAAATCGAATTGGGTACAACTCTAAGTCACGCTCCCCGGTCCTGCAATCGCATAAACCGAGGAGTGCGGCATTGTGGCTTACTTGCCCTTCTTGGACTTAGGCTTGGGTGCGTCTTTATCGTCTTCTTTGCCGCGATTCTCGACGATCTCGTCGATGTGACCCCACTCTTTGGCTTCTTCTGGGGTCATCCACTTGTCACGATCCAGTGCTTTTTGCACCGTCTCATAATCCTGCCCGGTGTGCTTCACATAGAGCTGGTACATCCGCTCGCGTGTTTGTTCGATGTGACGGGCCGAGATCAGAATATCCGCAGCAACACCTTGGGAGCCACCGGAGGGTTGGTGAATCATAACTTCGGAGTTCGGGAGCGAGAAACGCATGCCTTTCTCACCACCAACCGCAATAACCGACCCCATGGAGGCTGCCATGCCGCAGATCAGCGTGGAAACTTTGGGACGGATATACTGCATCGTGTCATAGATCGACAGACCGGCAGAAACTTCACCACCGGGCGAGTTGATGTACATGCTGATTTCTTTGGAGGGATTCTCGGATTCGAGGTGCAGCAACTGCGCAACAACAAGGTGGCTCATCCCGCTGTGAATCGGTCCGTTGATGAAAATAATCCGCTCTTTGAGCAGGCGCGAGAAGATATCATAGGCGCGTTCGCCGCGTGCGGTCTGTTCCACAACCATGGGAACGAGGTTCATGTATGTCTCGACGGGATCTTGCATATGCTCTGCCTTCAAATGGGAGTCGTGCGGGACCATACCCGCACAAGCGTTACCACAAGATTAGTCTTGCCAAGGGGGAGCTTCAAGGGGGCTAGGCGACGATTACGCCACTGGTTGATCTGGCGCGCTGCTGACCTAAGTCGCTCGGCATGACAAACGAAAATCTCCCCTTCCCGCCCAGCGCTGCCGCCGCCTATGGTCGGCTATCAGATTTCGCCCCCCACGCAGGTGCTAACTACGCGCAAAAGCGTAACTTCGACTTCGGCGCAGGCGCGCACAACCATGTCTCGACCCTGTCGCCCTATCTGCGGATGAAAGTGCTCGATGAAGGCAATGTGTCCCGTGCAGTTCTGGAACAGATAAGCGCACACGATGCCGATAAGTTTATCGCAGAAGTATGGTGGCGGACCTATTGGAAAGGTTGGATGGAACAGCGCCCTGCCGTTTGGACGGCTTACCGCGATGATCTCACGCGGTTATACAACGACGTGCAGACCCAAAGTGGTTTACGCCAGCGCTGGGAAGCCGCCTGTCTGGGCCAGACGGGGATCGCGCCGTTTGATCACTGGGCGCAAGAGTTGGCGCAGACGGGGTATTTGCACAACCATGCGCGCATGTGGTTCGCTTCAATATGGATTTTCACACTGGAATTGCCGTGGCAGTTGGGCGCAGATTTTTTTCTGCGCCATCTGCTGGATGGCGATGCAGCGGTCAACACGCTCAGCTGGCGTTGGGTCGCGGGTATCCAGACCCAGGGAAAAACCTATCTCGCCGATCCCTCAAATATCGCCAAGTTTACCGACGGGCGGTTTGGTGGGGTGCAGGGCCTTGCATCTGAAGCACCCCAAGTGCGCGCCTCCGCCTCCCCTGAGCCTCAGCCGATCCCCGAGCTTGCCTCATTTAGCGGCATAGCTACTGATCGCGTCGGGCTTCTGCTCCATTCTGACGACATTGGCGCGCCGTTTCTGAAGACATTGAAGATCACACCAGTCAGCGCGCGATATCTTGATGCCACAGCGGCACAGAGCCCGTGGAAAATGTCTCCGAAAGTTAATGACTTCCGTGGTGCATTGTTGAAGGACCTGCATCCTGACGCTCAACAATTAAGCACTGTGCAAGCTGTACGGGATTGGGCACAGGCCCAAAACCTCGATCATATCATCACACCTCACGCCCCTGTCGGACCGGTCCGCAGTGCGCTGCGCATATTACGCAAGTCAGGGGACATCCCCATCACCGAGTTCCGCCGCAAAATTGACACTACGGCTTGGCCGCTCGCCACTGCGGGTTTCTTCAAGTTCCGCAAGCACATCCCCGACCTGCTGAACGAATTTGCACACTGAACTCTATTGCGACACGCTGAACTCTCTTGCCCGCCGTTTAGCGATTATATCCCCGATCCCGAATGCGTTTTAACGATACTGAACTTGCCATCACCGTAAATTCACGGCTCTTTAGGTACAGATGCGCTTGTAACAAATCCTTCACTGACCCGTCACAAACCTGTGACGCAACGAGCCCATACCGCACGCATCCGTAACGCGAGCTTGGAGCAAGCCATGAACCGTAAAGACATCCTCAGCGATCCGACAATCGGCAACAAGGCCGAAGCTTATGAGGCCTTTGACGATATCCCTACGAATCCCAATCTCACACGCACCATTGGTGAAGTCGTCGCCGCGCGCTATTCCCGCCGCGATATGTTTCGCGGCGCATTGGCGGTGACAACCACCACTGCCCTCTTTGGCACCTCCGCGCTTATGGCCCCCAAGCAAGCGGCAGCCAGCACTACCTCGCGCTATAACTTTACCGAACTGGCATGGGGCAATGACACCATGCACCATGTCGCCGAAGGCTACGACGCCGACATACTGCTGCGCTGGGGCGATCCGATTACGGCAGACGCGCCCGAATTTGACGTAATGAACCAGACCGCGGCGGCACAGCTCGAACAGTTCGGCTATAACAACGACTATGTCGGCTTTACCCCGCTGAATGAGGCTGAGACGCGCGGGATGCTCTGCGTAAACCACGAATACACAAACGAGGAAGTCATGTTTCCCGGATTGGGCCGTCAGGACAATGCGGGTTTTGCAGGGATGACGCCTGAACTAATCGATATCGAGATGGCTGCCCACGGTGGTACAGTGGTCGAGATCGAAAAAGAAACCACGGGTGCGTGGCGCGTGGACCGCAACAGCCCGCGCAATCGCCGTATCACGCCGCTCAAGACCGCGATGACCATCGATGGTCCCGCTGCGGGCCATGCGCGCATGAAGACAGGTGCAGACCCCGAAGGCATGACCATCATCGGCACGCTCAACAACTGCGCGGGCGGCATGACACCTTGGGGCACTTACCTCATGGCCGAGGAAAACTTCCACGGCTATTTCTGGACATCGAAACTTGATGCAGAAGGCAAACCTGACCTCTCCACCCTGCCCGCAAAAGACGCTGAGCGTCATGCCCGCTACGGCGTGCCGGGCATGTGGTACGCATGGGGCACAACCCACGACCGCTTTGACATGGATAAAGAGCCGAACGAGCCGAACCGCTTTGGCTGGATCGTCGAGGTGGACCCGCGTGACCCAGAAGCCATGCCCATCAAACACACCGCACTGGGACGTTTCCGCCATGAAGGGTGCGAGACGACGATGGCCGCAGACGGGCGTTTGGTTGTCTACTCCGGTGACGACAACCGCTTTGACTACATGTATAAATATGTCTCGAACGGCACTGTAGGTACGGACAACGCCGCCAATTCAAAGCTGCTGAGCGATGGTACGCTCTTTGTTGCGCGCTTTGACGAAGATGGCACAGTCACTTGGCTCCCGCTGGTCCATGGCGACGGGCCTTTGACGGTCGAGAACGGCTTTGCTGACCAAGGGGACGTGATGATTGACACCCGTATGGCAGCTGACCTGCTAGGGGCCACTCCGATGGACCGCCCCGAGGATGCCCAACCGCGCGGCGATGGTACAGTCTATCTCATGCTCACCAATAACTCACGCCGCAAAAGCGCGCAGACCGATGCCGCGAACCCCCGTGACAAAAACAGCTTTGGCCATATCATCGAAATTAAGGAAGACGGTGGCGACCACGGTGCGTCTAAAGGCAACTGGTCGATCCTAGTGCGCTGTGGTGACCCCTCCGTGGCCGAGGTCGGCGCCGTCTGGAACCCCGACACCTCCGAGGATGGCTGGTTCGGTTCACCAGACAACGCAGCGATGGACGCCCAAGGGCGTTTGTGGGTCTCGACCGATCAGGGCGGCAACTGGGGCAAGACTGGAAAATCCGACGGCCTTTATGCGGTAGAGACCGAAGGCGCGGCACGCGGCACATCCAAGCTGTTCTTCCGCTGCCCAGTAGGCGGCGAAATGTGCGGCCCCTATTTCACGGATGATCAGGAAACGCTGTTCGTGGCAGTCCAACACCCTGGGACAGACGGGACAAAGGAATTGGAGGGCTTTAACCGCGCATCAACGTTTGAAGATCCAGCGACCCGCTGGCCCGACTTTGACCCAGCAATGCCGCCACGTCCGGCAGTGGTCGTTGTGACAAAACAGGGCGGCGGCAAGATCGCGGTCTAGCCTGCACTATCAGAAACTTAAGTAACTTGTTTAAATGGCCCCGCCTTCAAAAGCGGGGCCATTTTCTCAACTTTGTTGGCCTCTCATTCTTGAGAAAAGCACGCCACCATATCATCGGCAAACTGACGGATCAGCGTGGCATAGGGTGTGGTTCCATCACCCATCGGGTCTAGCACGGCAATCCGTGTACCCTGCCCTTCAATCACCGTGCGCAAAAGGCTGTCGTTCTCTTGCGGCGCAGTAAAGGCGCAGGTGGCAGGATCTTCGGCCAGATGATCGCGTAACGCTTTAATCTGCGCAGGACCCGGCGTGCTGCCATCCCCCGCTACGATAAAGGCATCTGCTTCAACGCCGAATGTCGCCTCGAAGTAGTGGAACGCGTCATGCAGAACGATGAAAGACGCATCGTGGTATGGCGCGAGCTTGGCTGTGATCTCCTGCTCCAAGGCTCCGACTTCTTCAGCAAAACGCTTTGAATTGCCTTCGTAAATTTCTGCATTGGCGGGATCAACGTCGGCCAGTGTTTTGGCGATAACAGAGGCCCAGAGCACCGCATTGGACGGCGCGAGCCAACCGTGTGGATCGACTTCGCCCTCGTGATCATGCCCGTCATGGCCATGGTCGTGTTCTTCACCCAGCTCGGTCGCTTCGCGCATCGGCAGCTTCATCGCACGATCATCGTCCATCAACGTCAATCGCGCAGCATCGCCTGAGAGCGTATCAAGTGGTTCTTCCAACCAATGGGTCAAGGATGGACCGACCCAAACCACCAGATCGGCATCTCGCAGCGCGCGTGCTTCGGACGGGCGCATGGCGTAACTGTGAGGCGATGAGCCTGTCGGGATGATCTGTGACGGTTCCCCAACACCCTCCATTAACTGCGTCACCAGCGCATGGATTGGCGCGATGTCAGTCACCACATGCGGCGCATTCTGAGCAGCAGCAGGTGCGGCAAGAAGGCAAAGGGCAGCAAATATATGTTTCATGATTGCTCCTGTTTTGGTCATGTTCGGCACTTGCTACTTTGTATGTTATAACATATCAATAGTGAAATTCGGCGAAGTGGAGCCCCCTCATGTCCGACCCTATCGGCTTTCAATGTGCGGACCATAGCACCTGTATGACGACACTGCTGGCCCAAGCGGAGGCGCATTGCAGTGCCGTTGGCTTGCGTCTGACGCCTGTCCGTCGCCGCACATTGGAAATCTTGCTCGCCGAACATCGTGCTCTTGGCGCCTATGATGTGCTTGCCCTCCTGTCTGCCGAAGGGCTTGGCAGCCAGCCCCCTGTTGCCTACCGCGCGCTGGATTTTCTGGTGAAGGCGGGCTTTGCGCATAAGATCGAAGCACTTAACGCCTATACTGCCTGCGTGCACCCCGGTGAGGATCACACCCCTACTTTCCTTATTTGCCGCGCTTGCCAAACGGTTGCCGAAGCCGATACTGGCCTGAGCAAAGGGCGGTTGGGCGATGCGGCGCGGGCAGCAGGCTTTGTGATAGAGCGGACGGTCGTAGAGGCGACTGGTCTGTGCCCCGACTGCGTACAAAAGGCGGCATAATGATCTTGATCGAAACACACGACCTAGGGCTTGCTTACGGCGGGCGCACGGTGCTGCACGACGTGAACATCGCCATCGAGCGTGGAGAGATCGTGACCGTTGTTGGCCCCAACGGCTCAGGGAAATCATCGCTTCTGCGTGCCCTGATTGGTGCGATCCGCCCTGCAAAAGGTCATGTGACCCGCGCAAAAGGTTTACGCATCGGTTACGTCCCGCAATCCCTTTCAATTGACAGCACGCTACCCCTGACAGTCGCGCGCTTTCTGAATTTGCCGTCCCGTGTTCCGGCTGACGTCGCGCTCGCGGCGCTCAACGATGCTGGCGTGCCAGAACTGGCAGAGCGGCAACTCGGCGCGCTGTCTGGTGGCCAATTCCAGCGCGTATTACTTGCACGCGCCTTGCTGCAATCGCCTGACATTCTTATTCTGGACGAAGCGACCCAAGGCCTTGACCAACCGGGAGCCGCGCGGTTTTACCAACAGATCGAAGCAGTGCGCCAAACGCGGGGCTGTGCAGTTTTAATGGTCAGCCATGATTTGCACGTCGTAATGGCCGCTTCTGATCGCGTGTTGTGCCTTAACGGTCATGTCTGCTGTGAGGGAACGCCACAAGTGGTGGCTGATGCGCCAGAGTATCGCGCGTTGTTTGGCACAGGCACCCAAGGGGCGCTTGCGCTTTACCGCCACCAACATGATCACGACCACCACGATCATGACTGTGCACATGATCATGAGGAATCCTCCTGATGTTAGACGACTTTATTTTCCGCGCCGCTCTTGCGGGCCTTGGCGTCGCACTCGCGGCCGCTCCACTAGGCTGTTTTGTGGTCTGGCGGCGTATGGCGTATTTCGGCGATGCCACCAGCCATGCAGCGGTTCTTGGCGTTGCCTTGGCGCTCGCGACCGAACTGCCTGTATTTGCAGGTGTACTTGGCGTGGCCCTCGCCATGGCACTGCTCATCACGACCCTTTCAGAGCGACAAGTGAGTTCGGATACCCTGCTCGGCGTATTGGCTCATTCGGCGTTGGCGCTGGGGCTGGTGGCTGTCTCGCTCATCGACGGCGTTCGGGTTGATCTGGAAGGTTATTTGTTCGGTGAAATTTTGGCGGTCACGGTGCAAGACTTGATGGTCATTTGGACTGGAGCGGCCTTGGTCCTGTCACTTTTGATCTGGCGCTGGCAGGCGCTGCTGACCTCCACACTATCGCCCGATCTGGCCACGGCCAGCGGCATCTCCCCCCGCCGTGAACAGATGATCCTGACCATTGCCATGGCCGTGACGGTTGCTGTTGCGATCAAAGTGGTTGGAGCATTGCTTATCGCCGCGATGCTGGTGATCCCTGCGGCCACTGCCCGCCCATTTGCGCGCACGCCAGAAGCAATGGCAGGGATAGCTGTCATTATCGGCAGCCTCTCAGCCCTTGGTGGGCTCGCAGGTGCGTTTGCGTTTGATACGCCTGCGGGACCAAGCATCGTGACGATGGCGGCGGCACTCTTTGCAATCAGTGCCGCCCTGTCGCCTCTGCTCAAGCGGAGCTAATCCAAAAGATTAACCTCACCACACAACCACTTGTTATCAAGTAACTTTTGACCTGACCTTATATTTATCTTGATCCCAAATCTTATTGTTCATCACATCTGCAATTATCGCCACTGCGGCAGTGATATCCCCACTATCTAGGTACATGGGCGTAAAGCCGAAGCGCATGATATCAGGCGCACGGAAGTCACCAATTACGCCACGATCAATCACCGCCTGCATCGCGGCATATCCCTCTACGAACTGGAAGGATACTTGCGAGCCGCGCACAGCACTGTCCCGCGGGCTGGCCAAAGTCAGCTCTGGCACATCGCGCTCGATCTCCATGATGAAATGCTCCTGCAGCTTGACCGATTCCGCACGCAACTCGGCCATATCGACGTCTGCCCAAAGCTCCATCGCGACTTCCAGCGCAGTGAGCTGGATTACTGGCGGCGTGCCGACGCGCATCCGCTCGATCCCTGCCCCTGCCTTATAGTTCAGGTCAAAGGCGAACGGCTGACGGTGGCCCAACCAGCCACTCAGCGCAGGCTCGATCGTGTCGACCAGATCACCGCGCACATAGATGAACGCAGGCGCGCCCGGTCCGCCATTGAGATATTTATAGGTACAACCGATAGCGAACTCACAGTTGGAGCCCTCTAGATCGACTTCAATCGCTCCCGCAGAGTGCGCAAGATCCCAGAGCATAACTGCGCCGGTGGCCTGCACTGCTTTAGTCACTGCCTTCATATTGTGGGTGCGGCCCGTGCGGTAATCGACCTGCGTAAGCATCACCACGGCCACGCTCTCGTCCACTGCGCCCAGCACCTCCTCAGGCGCTACCGTCCGCAACTCATAGCCCTGCTCCAGCAACCCGACCAGCCCTTCGGCCATATAGAGGTCGGACGGGAAGTTGCCCGTATCGCTGAGAATCACGCGGCGCTCTGGATTGATCTTGACCGCTGCGGCCAATGCTTGGAACACTTTGAGCGAGAGCGTATCGCCCATCACGACAGTTCCTGCAGGCGCGCCGATGAGACGCGCCACCTGATCGCCCACGCGGCTTGGCTGGTCCATCCAGCCGGCACCATTCCAGCCGCGAATGAGCATCTCACCCCATTCATCCGTAATCATGCTCTGCACCCTAGCCGCAACCGCCTTGGGCAGTGGACCAAGGGAGTTCCCATCAAGGTAGATCACGCCTTCAGGTATGATAAAGGCGTCTTTTCTCAGGATACTGGACACTTAAAGCGCTCCTCTGACATTCCATAATTCGGGAAACAGCTCGACTTCGAGCATTTTGCGTAAGTAGGACACGCCCGCCGTGCCGCCTGTCCCACGTTTGAAACCGATAATCCGCTCTACCGTGGTGACATGGTTAAACCGCCAGCGGCGGAAGTAATCTTCGAGATCGACCAGTTTTTCTGCCAACTCATAGAGATCCCAATGCGCGCTCGGGTCCTCATAGACGCGCTGCCAGAGGTCTTGGACTTCCTGCTGTGCGTGCCAATCCGATCGACCCGGCGCTCCAGCCAGCGGCGCATGGTCGAAACGCGCACACAAGAGCGATATTGCTACCTGATAGAGGCTCGGCTGGGCCAACTCCCCTTCCAGACGCGCAAACGATTCTGCCTTGTGTTTGTGCAACTTCATCAACGCTTCGTTGCGGTTGCCCAGAAGGAACTCGACCAAGCGGTATTGATGGGATTGAAAGCCCGAAGAGTTGCCAAGGCTGGGGCGAAAGGCGGTATACTCACTGGGTGTCATGGTGCGCAGCACGTCCCATGCATTGTTCAACTGTTCAAATATGCGCGCTACGCGGCTCAGCATCTTAAACGCAGTGGGCAATTCCCCCCCCAACATCGCCGCACGGGCTGCCTCAAGCTCATGGATAGCGAGGCGCATCCACAACTCGGAGGTTTGATGCTGGATGATGAATAACATCTCGTCATGGGCATCAGACAGGGGGTGCTGGGCGGTGAGGATCGGATCGAGACCAAGGTAGTCACCGTATGACATATCCTTGGAAAAATCCATTTTCGCGCCGTCTGACGCGCTCTCGAAATCGCTCATTTGATATCCCTTATCCGCGTATGGCGCGGTCTAAACCCAAAAGTCCGAGGCTTGTTAGGCCATCAGAACCCGAACGCCTGGCATTGCCGCGATTTTTGCCACATCCTCGTCGTATATCTCGGTCATCTCGTCGACAATGTCCTCGGTCCAACCGGGCATGTCCAACTCTTCCTCGACCTCACCCTCAAGAGCGTACTTATCCAGAAACGCTGCGATAGCGCGGCGCTTTTGATGCTCTGTCATAATCGGGTGGTCTTTGAGGTAGGCACGGAAACGCTTCATCCCCTCGGTACTCATGATCGAGCTGAGCAAATCAAAACCGCCGATAATTTTTTGGTCATCAGGCAACCCTGCCATCTGACGAATAATGTGGGCCCAGATCAGCGGCGTATCCTCATTGCACCAAACGGTGATCGGCACATTCGGCACCGCCTCGCGCAAAAGACCGATAGTATCGGACCACAAAATATCGCGGGGATCCCGCCCGCCCCAAAACGCAACAGGGTCAGGGTCTTCAGCTTTGTCGAACAGAATCGGCAAAAGAGTCGCAGGGTTGCGGATGCCAATAAAGATTTCGACGTCGTCATTCTCGAAAATCTGGGCCATGCGCATCATCCGCACAGGTGCCGAGGGATAAAGCATGCCCTCCTGCACCGCTGTTTTGGGGGTGCGGAGGAAATTTGCGTCGGACAGGATCACGCGATTTGCATCTGTATCATCGAGAAATGCATCAACCAGCACGTCTCGCGCCATCTCTGAGGGCGGCGCACTGGCCATCGCGTTCAGTGTATCACGGAGAATCGCGCGGTACTTGCCATGGCCCGGCACCATGACCCCCTTCCCAGCGAAGTCGTCCGCATTGCGCAGAAGGCACTTCATCATGCGATCTTCTTCGGTAAAGTGAACGCCCACGTGTAGGACCAATTTCATTCTGTGCCGCCCATCTGTTTTCTTTTATGTGTATCTCGAAGTACCAGAGCTGTAAAACCTTCAAAAGGACGATAAAAGCCTCTTGCACGATCTTTCTAATGGCATTAAACGGCCCATCAATGCCCCTATAGCTCAGCTGGTAGAGCAATTGATTTGTAATCAATAGGTCCGCGGTTCGAGTCCGTGTGGGGGCACCATTTCACTTTCCAGATTAATCCAACAACATCCCAAAAGCCCAGTTTATTTAGGTTTTGCGATGCTCCTTTGTCCGATGCCGTTTACTTGCATCCGGCGCGATCCCCCACAGACTGGGGGTATCCGTGGGGGCATCGGGATTTGACCGGAAAAGTAACACCCTCAAGAAAGCCCCGATCAGATATTCAGGTTCGAAACCCAAAACCTCGCGACAAGGCCCATAAAATGTCAAACTTCGAAGGCTTGTTTGTCTTGGTTAGGTCGAGGGTTCCAAACTTTGGCAGTTCAAATACCGCCTCTTTGACAAAGAGCGGCTACTTTCCGGTGGCGCATATCCCAAGGTCAGCTTGGCTCAAGCCCGCAACGCCAAGGAAGATGCACGCGGCAAAGTCGCTGTAGGCGTTGACCCGAGCGAAGCAAAAAGACTTAAAGGCGGATAAAGCAAGTAGAGCCCGCTCAACCTTTCGATCTGGCTACCTACCGCAACCAGCCTACCGGTCAAGTTGTCCGAAGATCAGCGGAGCGACGAAGCGTCAGTTCGAAGCTTATTGACATATCAAAGCAGCAATACCTACTCTGGTTCCACATGGCGGAATGCCGTTTCGCAATATTCATGCTGTCGTATTGAATTTGCTGCGCACTGAGTCGGCAGGTGAAAATTTTCAGGAGGTAGGAATGAACTACGTTACGTCTACAATCTATGCGCTTCCGCTTCTCACTGGATTGCGCGCAAGTACTGCCACACCTGAATCCGTGTGATGGCAATGATTTCAGTAACCCCGCCAAACTCCGACACGCCGCCCACTGAAACTATTGTCGCACGAATTCGCGCGAACGCAGCTGCGCATCCAGATCAGGTAGCGCTGGTCTGTGGGGCGGATACCCTGACGTGGGGTGTATTTGATAAGCGTATCAATCAGGTGGCAAATACCTTGTTGGATATAGGACTGCGCAAGGGCGACAACATTGCAATTCTGTCAGCCAATTCGATTCCCTACGCAGAGCTGTTCATGGGTATTTTGCGGGCGGGCGGCTGTGTTACTCCATTGTCATCAATGGCCTCTTCAGATGCGTTGAAAAAAATGCTGACAGATTGTGATGCCAAAGCGATCTTTGTGGCGGAACAATATCTGGGTCTGATAGACGATTTCATCGCTGATCTACCCCTAATCCGCTATGCTATCGATTTTGAAAAGTCGGGTTTCGCTGACTATGAAAAGACACTTGGCAATGCATCCATCTCTGATCCAATGATTTCGATCGGCATGCTCGATCCATTCAACCTTATCTATTCGTCAGGTACGACAGGCACACCAAAAGGTATTTTGCACAATCATTGGATGCGTGCGGCACAGATGGAGCGTGTTTCACCAAACGGTTACGATGACAACGCGCAGACGCTGCTCTCAACCCCGCTTTATTCCAACACAACAATCGTGTCCTTTCTTCCAACGCTGTTTGGCGGCTCCACCGTTCATTTGATGCCAAAGTTTGATGCCCGCACATATCTACAAATCATTGAGCGTGAAAAAATCACCCATGCGATGTTGGTTCCTGTGCAATACAAGCGCATCATGGACGTTCCCGATTTCGACGAATTCGATCTCTCATCCATGCGGATAAAGTTCTCGACCTCGGCACCATTGCGTGCGGATGTAAAAGCGGATGTTTTGGCACGGTTTCAGGGCAAATTGATTGAATACTACGGGCTGACCGAAGGCGGCGGCGTCACGGTATTGGTGGCAGACGATAATCCGGACAAGCTGCACACGGTGGGCCAACTGGCCCCCGGTAATGACATTCGATTGATTGATCAGTTTGGCGTTGAGGTTCCGGCAGGTGAGGTCGGTGAGATTTGCGGGCGCGGTCCCACGATGATGGCGGGATATTACGGGCGTGATGATCTGACGACTGAGTACATTTGGCACAATGATGCAGGCGAGGTTTATTTTCGCTCGGGCGATATGGGCTCGTTTGATCCGGACGGATTTTTGGTTCTGTCAGATCGCAAAAAGGATATGATCATTTCTGGTGGCTTGAACATCTATGCCAATGACTTGGAATTGGTGTTGCTCGACGACAGTGACGTAACAGACGCAGCTGTGATTGGCGTTCCGTCAGAGGCATGGGGCGAAACGCCCTTAGGACTGATCGTGCTTCGCGAAGGTTCGGCCCGAACGGCGACAGACATTCTAACTCAGGCCAACACCCGGCTCGGCAAGAGCCAGCGATTGGTGGGCATTGAGGTGCGCGACAGCCTTCCGCGCAGCACCATTGGCAAGATCCTCAAGAAAGAACTACGCGTACCTTATTGGGAAAAGGAAATATCGTGACACAGACCAAGATGAATGGCGCTGAAAGCCTTGTCCACACATTGCTCGCAAACAAGGTTGATGTTTGCTTCACAAACCCTGGCACCTCTGAGATGCACTTTGTTGCGGCCCTAGACCACATCCCCGGCATGAGGTCCGTGCTTGTGCTGCAAGAAGGCGTGGCGACTGGTGCCGCAGACGGCTATTTCCGCATGAAGGGCAAACCAGCATCAACTTTGCTGCACCTTGGGCCCGGCTTGGCGAACGGCCTGTCAAATTTGCACAATGCGAAGAAGGCAGGGTCAGGCGTCGTCAACATCATCGGCGAGCACGCTTCAACGCACATCGAGTTGGACGCACCACTCACATCCGACATTGAAGGTATTGCACGACCTGTCTCACACTGGGTGCACACCTCAAAGTCTGTCGAAACGGTCGGCATGGACGCGGCACAAGCCGTGCAGGCAGCCATGGTGGCACCGGGACAGATTACGTCCCTCATCCTGCCCAGTGACACCGCGTGGAATGAGGGTGGTGTCGCGCATGGAGCGATTGATTTACCCGAACCCGCGCCGTTCGACGAAAGCCAACTTGAACAAGCCGTTGACGCATTGAGCGGCCCAGAAACCTTGTTGCTCCTCGGCGGAAATGCCCTGACGACCCGCAACCTTGAAACCGCAGGTCGCATCGCGGCCAAAACCGGTTGCAAGTTACTGTCGGAATGGTCGAATGCACGGCTTGAGCGCGGTGCAGGTCGGGTGTTTATCGGCCGCGTCCCCTACCCCATCGACATAGCGCTGGAGGTTTTGAAACCGTTCAAGCGCATCGTTCTCATCGGTGCACGCGCGCCCATCGGGTTCTTTGCCTACCCCGACAAACCTGCGATCCTGACGCGTGAAGGTGCTGAAATCATTACGTTAGCTGCCGAAAATACAGACCTAACCGGAGCATTAACGGCACTGTGCAAAGCAACTGATGCCATATCCACATCACCTGCCCATGTTGTCAAAGCAGCACTACCTGAACGCCCGACAGGGACTGTCAATCTTGACAATCTCGCCACGCTCATCGCCCGTGCAATCCCTGAAGACGCGATTATTGTTGATGAATCAGTGACTTCAGGGCGTGCATTTTCTCCAGCAACCAAAGCAGCGCCAAAACATACGTGGTTGAACAACTGTGGCGGGTCCATCGGATATGGCATGCCTGCTGCTATCGGCGCGGCGATAGCCTGTCCTGACCGTAAAGTGATGTGCCTCACAGGCGATGGCTCAGCCATGTATACTGTTCAATCCCTTTGGACGATGGCACGCGAAAACCTCGATATCACGGTTATGATCTTCGCCAACCGCAGTTATCAAATCCTGCGCGGGGAGCTTACAAACGTGGGTGTAGGCAACCCCGGCCCACGGGCGATTGACATGCTCAGCTTGGATCGACCTGCATTGGATTGGGTGCAAATGTCACGTTCTATGGGTGTTGAGGCCACTTGCGTGAGTGACTGTGACGCATTGGAGGCAGCCTTGGACGACGCCCTCACAAGCAGCGGTCCCTATCTGATCGAAGTTATGCTTTGAGGTCTGCCAGCTAGATGCGTTAGTGAGGAACTTGATTGCTAAATCAGCGACTGAGCAATCCATCCAATTATTATGCTGTTCTTAGAGAAGTGGTTGAGTTGATATGGCCCGGGACCTAAAAGACTTGCCTCAAATACAGTCTCTTCTCAATCAGCCTCTGATAGCTGAAGTGTTAGATCTTTACAGCCATGCTGAAACGGTTGCTGCGCTCCGTACCGTTGTGGCACGGCTGCGCACCGACATTCTTTCGAATGCTCACGGCGATCTTCCCGATTTTACAAGCAGTGCGTTCGCAGCAACCATAGCAGATGAAATAGACGCGACGCGCGCGCCTTCGCTCGTGCCTGTTATAAATGCGACCGGCATCATCATTCATACCAACCTTGGTCGTGCACGGATGGCACCGCATGCGATCAGTGCAATGCAAGCAATCGCGGCTGGCCCCTCCAACCTCGAACTAGACCTGAGAAAAGGCAAACGCGGATCACGTCATGCGCATGTCGAGCAATTGATTTGCGAATTGACGGGGGCAGAAGCCGCTGTCGTCGTCAACAATTGCGCAGCGGCGGTCCTGCTCAGCTTGATGGCCACGGCAGGTGGGCGCAGTGTTGTCGCGTCTCGCGGCGAGTTGATCGAGATCGGCGGCTCCTTCCGCCTCCCCGATGTGATTGAGCAAAGCGGCGCAACCCTGCGCGAAGTTGGCACGACGAACAAAACGCGGCTCAGCGATTATGAGACCGCCATAGACGACGACACCGCCGTCCTCTTGAAAAGCCATACCAGCAATTTCAAGATTGTGGGCTTTACGTCATCCCCCTCGCGCCGCGACCTTGCCCGACTTGCGAAAGAGAAACAGGTCATCTTGATAGAAGACCTCGGCAGCGGTGTTCTGATTGATTTATCTCCATATGGATTGACGGACGAACCTGTCGTTTCCGACATTCTAAAGGCCGGTGTCGATCTCGTTATGTTTTCGGGCGACAAGCTGTTGGGGGGACCGCAGGCTGGCATCATTGCCGGACGCCGCGACATCGTTGCCAGCCTGAAATCGCATCCGTTGATGCGTGCTTTGCGCATCGACAAGCTGTCACTCGCGGCCCTTGAGGCAACCTTACGGCTCTACCGTCCACCCTTTGATCCGATTTCAGAGATCCCCGTCCTAGCGATGTTGTCTGAACCTATTCGTGACGTTGAGGATCGCGCGAACGCCCTCACACAAATGTTGATCGAAGTGGGGGTTGCAGGTCTAACCGTAGAGAAAAGCGTGGCCTATGTCGGTGGTGGCTCGCTACCCGAGCAAGACATCAAGAGCTTCGCTGTGTCGGTCTCGATTCCAGATTTCTCTGCCGAGAGCTTGGCTGCTGCTTTACGGAAAAGCGACACACCAGTGGTCGGAAGGATAGAACGTGAGCAAGTGATGTTAGACATGCGGACCATTCGGGACGACGAGATGTCATTGATTGTCCGCGCGCTGGACCAGATATCAAATCAATGAACACCCGCTGCATCGTAGTCATTGGGCATGTCGATCATGGCAAAACGTCACTTGTACGGGCTCTTACCGGAATCGAGACGGATCGTTTAGCCGAAGAAAAAGAACGGGGGCTTTCCATTGCGCTGGGATTTGCTCACCGCGCCTATCCCGAAGGCACAATAGATTTCATCGATGCCCCTGGCCACGAAGACTTCATCCAAGCGATGGTCAGTGGCGCGACTGGTGCCCAATCTATTCTGGCTGTGATTTCCTTAACAGAAGGCATTGGTGCGCAAACGCTTGAGCATCTTACTATCGCCGGACTGCTTGGCCTGACCAACGCCGTGATCGCCGTCACAAAATCGGATACCTTAGAACCCTCATCGCATGCGGCGCGATTGGAGGTCATTCGCAGCGAACTGGCGCAAACGCCTTTCGCCGACGCCGAATTGCTACTCTGCTCTGCGCTCACAGGGGACGGCCTCGACGCCTTGCATCTCGCATTGCAAAAAACACTCAGTGGCCCCGCAAACGCATCTGCCCCTCTTCAGAGCATTCTACCGATTGATAGGGTCTTTTCTATGCCTGGTCACGGCACGATTGTTACAGGCACGCTGCTTGGTCAGGAGTTGCATGTGAACACCCACGCAGTGTTGCAGCCTGATGGGCGTAAAACAACAGTACGTGGACTGCAAAGTCGCGGAGAAAAGCGCGGCCTTGTCAAAGCAGGTGAGCGGGTCGCCGTTAACTTACGCGGCGTTGCAGTCAAAGATATCCCGCGTGGTGCAGCGTTATGTGTGGGAGACGCACTTCCCCCATCCACGTGTTTCGACGTGTCGATAGGTCTGAATCCTTGGTCCAACACAGCGCTAAAGCACAACGAAGACATCCGCGTCATGTTCGGCACATCTAGTGAGATCGCAAGCGTTCGAGTGTTCGGCGGAAAACAGATCGCGCCGAAACAGTCTGGTCACGCACAACTGCGCTTCAAAAAGCAGGTGGTTGGGTTTGCTGGTCAAAAAGCTATTCTACGGCGCTTGTCACCACCTGAGACCCTTGGTGGTGCAACGATCTTGGACCCTATCGCGATGCCGACCAAATCGACCAACAAGAGGCGTTTAGCGGTGCTGCTAGCCGCA
>JBALTK010000051.1:0-21275 GCA_036964385.1 Sulfitobacter sp.
GGCGGCCACTGGTGGTTGCTCGGCCGCTTCACGCTCCTGACGTTCCATCCGCTCGTTGCGCTCACGATCACGCTCAGCTTGGCGCTCGCGGTTCAGGCGGTCCTGCTCATCGCGTTCGGCCTGACGCTCGCGGTTCGCTTTTTCCTGCTCTTCGCGCTTGGCGTCCATTTCTTTCTGCGCTTCACTCAGAAGGCGCAGATAATGCTCGGCATGCTGCTGGAAGTTCTCCATTGCAACGCGGTCATTGCTCAGCTGGGCATCGCGCGCCAGCTGGTTGTATTTCTCGATCACCTGACTTGGGGTGCCGCGTACTTTGCCTTCGGGGCCCGAACTGTCGAACACACGGTTGACGACGTTGCCACCCTGAGTGTTGCCACCACTACGGTTGCGGTTTTTGTTGTTACGCGAGCGCGATCTTTGAGGTTTCATAGAGGGGGTCAGCCTTTTGGTGCTGTTATTTGGTCAGGCCATCAGCGCGATTTGCGCATGCTGTCGGCACGTTGAGATGTTGGGCATAAGCCGCGTGGGACCGCTCGGGGACATTCCTCACTGCAACCTCTAAGTAATACCCCTGCAACACCCTCAGGGGCAAGAGCGAATAGGCTAAAATATCAGCAAATAATACCTTAAGCAGGGTTTTGCGCACAGATAACACGGTCCCGCCCGTCGAGATCGGGTAGAATCGCTACATTGGCCCAGCCAGCAGCTTCAAATATCGCACGCACAGCAGGCCCTTGTTTCCAGCCGATCTCGGCCATGACACGGCCTTGTGCAGTTAGATACTCCTGCGCCCGTCCCGCAATCAGGCGGTACACGCTTAACCCGTCTGCCCCGTCCGTCAGTGCCATTTCAGGTTCATGCAGCGCCAGTTCGGGCGACACATCTGCCATCTCTTCCTGCGCCAGATACGGCGGATTGCTGACAATCAGATCAAAACGTCCCTCAACGGCGTCAAACCAATCAGATTGAAGTACCTGCGCGCGCTCGGCAACACCGTGCAGCACCGCATTGGCACTGGCCTGCAAACACGCGCCCTCGGACAGATCCACCGCAACGCCCGTAGCACTCTCTCGCTCAGCCAAAAGCGTCACAAGGATACAGCCCGACCCCGTTCCCAAATCCAGAACCCGCTCAAACGGCTCTGCCAATGCTGCCTCGATCAAGCTTTCGGTCTCTGGCCTCGGGTCCAACACTTCGCGACTGATCTTGAAACCGCGCCCATAGAACGCACGCTCCCCTACCAGATGGGACACAGGCACACGCACAGCACGCAGTGAGATCAAATGCTCATACCGTTCAGAAATTTCGGGTGCGATTTCTTCTGGCGCGATCAATGTTATCCGTGCTGCATCCACCGATGCCGCATGCGCCAGTAAAATCCGCGCATCACGTGCAGGGTCAGGAACACCAGCGGCCCGCAATTTCGCTGTCGCCGCGGCCATGGCCACAGCAGCCGTCGTCATTGCCCCATCTCCGCAAGCATCTTGGCTTGCGCATCCGCCGTCAGTGCATCAACGATCTCGTCCAAATCGCCCTGCATCACTGCATCCAGCTTATAAAGCGTGAGGTTAATGCGGTGGTCAGTCATCCGCCCTTGGGGGAAGTTATAGGTGCGTATCCGCTCGCTACGGTCCCCACTGCCCACCTGAGAGGCGCGGCTGTCCGAACGCTCCGTATCAATCCGCATGCGCTCTGCATCATAGAGCCGCGCTTTGAGCACCTGCATGGCAATTTCGCGGTTACGGTGCTGGGATTTCTCACTGCTCGTAACCACAATACCCGTCGGAATATGCGTGATCCGCACCGCAGAGTCGGTGGTGTTCACGTGCTGCCCACCCGCACCGGAACTGCGATAGGTATCAATGCGGATGTCCGTGGTGGCGATCTGAATGTCCACATCCTCCGCCTCGGGCAGAACCGCGACAGTCGCAGCCGAGGTATGCACACGCCCCTGACTTTCGGTACTGGGAACCCGCTGAACGCGGTGAACGCCGCTCTCGTATTTCAGGCGCGCAAAGACGTTCTCGCCAGTGATATGCGCAACCACTTCCTTGATCCCGCCCAGCTCGGTCATTTGCTGCTCAATGAGGTCGACCTTCCAGCCGCGCCCCTCCGCATAGCGGACATACATCCGCAGCAAATCAGCCGCGAACAGTGCCGCCTCATCGCCCCCAGTTCCGGGCCGTATCTCAAGCATTGCTGGACGCGCATCCGCCTCATCGCGGGGCAGCAGCGCGAGCTGTAGGCTGGCCTCAGCTTGCGGGAGCGTGCTCTCGATCTCGTAAATCTCGTCCTTCGCCATCGCTGCCATCTCTGGATCGGCCAGCATCTCGCGCGCGCCCTCAAGATTCTCCAGCAGCACACGGTAGGCGGCAATTTCCTCCACCACAGGGCGCAAATCGCTGTACTCTTTGGCCAGCTTGGAAATATCCCCGCCGGCAGTGCTCATGGCCGCTTCGAGATACTCGAAACGGGCGGTAATCTGGGCAAGGCGGTCCATAGGTATCATGCAGTCGGGAGTGGCCTATGAAAACACTTTGGTCAAGAGCAGCCTCATGTTATAAAGGAGATATGAAACATTTTGCAGTCCTACTGGCCCTTGCTCCGTTTGCTACGCATGCGGATGTCACAGGGCCCAACGGCAAAACAATCGATTGCTACTGTACCGACACCAGCGGCAGCCGTGTCGAGCTTGGAGAGAGCATTTGCCTACATGTGGACGGGCGCATGTTTACCGCCCAATGCCAGATGTCGCTCAATGTGCCTATGTGGCGCGAAACCCAAGAAGGGTGCCTCAGCTCGGCGCTGGAACTACCCTTCAGCCCGCTTGACGCCGGCGCTCTTCAACAGCCCGTCCAGACGTTTACCGTTAACCCCAAGATCTGATTTCCCGAACCGCAACCGCGCATAGAGTTTGATCTGTTCGCCGTCCTGCTCAATCGTGGTATAGTCGGGAAAACCCATCCATTTGGACCGAGTGATGTAGGTCAAACGCCCTGCCCCCACACTACCAGTGAGCAACTCGGTGCGCGGCAAAGCAACCATCGCCTGATGCAAATCAGACAACAGACCCGGCGTGGCAGGCACAACACGCGCGGACCAACCTTCACCATCCGTGTTCTCGGCACTGCCAATAGGCGCATTCCAGCGCGCAGGGTCAGAAGGTGCGAGCCGCACAAACGCCAGCGCCGACACAATCGCCAATATCAAAATCACCCAAACCATTTTTCGCATCCCTCTTACCTGCTCATTGCCCACAACGGGCCTTACTTCACCTGTACGCAACTCCAGGCAAGATGCACAACATTTCATAAAGCAGATTTGCGGCCGTCAGTGCGGTGTTACCGCTCGGATCATAGGGAGGCGAGACTTCGACCAGATCGCCCCCGACGATGTTCAGCCCCTTGAGGCCACGGATTAGTTCCAAGGCCTGTGGTGTAGTTAGCCCGCCAATCTCTGGCGTGCCTGTCCCGGGCGCATAAGCGGGATCAAGGCTGTCGATATCATAGGTGAGATAGGTCGGCGTGTCGCCAATGTCGCGACGGATTTCCCCCGCCAGTTGCGCCAATGACCGCCCCCACAACTCCTCCGCAGGCCACTGCTGAAAACCCCAGTCAACAGCCTCGCTAAAGTCGGTCGCGGCATACCCCGTTCCCCGAATACCAATCTGATAGGTCTTCTCGGGACGGATCAGCCCCTCCTCATAGGCGCGGCGAAACACAGTACCATGCGTTTCCTTCTCGCCGAACATCTCGTCGTTGACGTCCGCATGCGCGTCGATATGCACCAACGCAACAGGCCCGTGCCGCTTTGCCATCGCGCGCAGGATCGGAAGGGTGATGGAATGATCTCCACCCATCGCCAGCGGCATCGCGTCATACGTGAGGATTTGATCGTAACTCTCTTTGATAATTGACAAACTATCCTTCAGAGAAAACGTATTGATCGCCAAATCACCGATATCGGCCACCTGCAAACTGTCAAACGGTGCCGCCCCTGTAGCGAGGTTGTAAGGCCGCAGCATCGCACTCTCGGCGCGTATCTGCTTTGGCCCGAACCGCGTGCCAGAGCGCCACGATGTACCGATGTCCATCGGGATGCCCAGCACAGCCACATCCAACCCTTTGAGGTCGTTTACCGCAGGCAGCCGCATAAACGTCCCCGGCCCTGAGAACCGTGCCAGCTCGTTGCCGCCAATCGGTTGATTTTTTTCAGTCATTAAGCTCTCATTCTTTCCGCATCCGCGCGCCCAGAAGGCAGCATATTTCCGTCGCCACATGCGCCCCTGCAATCGCGGTGGCCCCTGTGGTATCAAACGGTGGTGACACTTCAACAATGTCCCCACCGCGTATGTTAATCCCCGCCAGATCGCGCAGCATCGCCGCCGCCTGCCAGCTGGTTAACCCACCCCAAACTGGCGTGCCCGTGCCGGGTGCGAATGCAGGATCAAGCGCATCTATATCAAATGTTAGGTATGTGGGATTATTCCCTAATATTTTCTTAATCTTTTCAACGGCTGCGGCAGTCCCACCCTCATGCACTTCGCGTGCATCAATTGTGGTCACGCCCATCGTATCAGGATTGTGCGTGCGAATACCCACCTGCACAGAGGTCGCAGGATCGATATAGCCCAGCTTGATCGCCTTATAAAACATGGTGCCGTGGTCGATCCGCTCCATGTCATCATCGGCCCAAGTGTCTGAATGTGCATCAAAATGCAGCAAACTCATAGGGCCGAACTTCTCGTAATACGCCTTGAGGATCGGAAAACTGATGTAGTGATCACCACCAAGCGCGACACTCGCCGCCCCTGAATCCAATATCCCGGCGATATGCGCCGTCAGCGTGGCGGGAAACTCTGAAACTCTGGCATAGTCAAACGCCAGATCGCCATAATCGACAATCGCCCGCTCGCTCATCACGTCGAATTCCCAGCCATAAGGCGGATCATAAGGCTGCAACGCGCTCGCCTCGCGGATTGCGCGCGGTCCAAGGCGCGTGCCTGTGCGGTTCGTCACCGCCTGATCAAACGGCACCCCTGTGACGGCGATATCCACACCCGTCAAATCCTTGGTGTACTTACGGCGCAGAAATGAAGTGGCCCCACCAAATGCGTTCTCAAAACTCGGCCCCTTCAGATCATCACGGGTAAACGCCTGATCTACTTGGCTCTTTGCGTCTTCGAGTCCCATTATCTCACCGATGGTTGCAGTTGCTCGACAAGCTGAGCAAAGAAGGATGCCCCAAGCGGCGCAATCTCGTCGTTAAAGTTGAACTTCGGATGGTGCAGCCCTGCCCCTGGCCCTGCGCCAAGGAACAGATACGAGCCGGGACGCTCTTCGAGCATATAAGAGAAATCCTCCGCCCCTGCGACCTTGGCGAAATCATCGTCGACCTTGGCGTCACCCACCAGACCGCGGGCAACGCCCGCCGCAAAGGCCGTTTGCGCTTCCGCGTTCACCGTAGCGGGATAGCCTTCTTCATAATCCAGTTCCGCCTCAACGCCGTAACTCGCCGCCTGCCCCTGAACAATCTCCGCCATGCGCCGCATGATCGTGTCGCGGGTCTCTTTGTCAAAGGTCCGAACCGTGCCATTGATCATTGCCGTGTCCGGGATGACATTGCTCGCGCTGCCTGTGTGGATTTGCGTGACCGAAATCACCTTCTCCGCACCCGACTTCACATTGCGGCTGATGATCGTCTGGATCGCCGTCACCATACCACAAGCCGCGACAACCGGATCAGCCGTCTCATGCGGCATCGCACCATGCCCGCCGCGCCCGTTGATGGTGATGGTAAAGCTGTCTACCGCCGCCATGATCGGACCTGAACGGGTAAAGAACGACCCTTCCTCGGTACCGGGGAAATTGTGGATGCCGTAAACTTCGGCGATATCAAAACGGTCCATCATGCCTTCTTGGCACATCACTTGCGCACCACCGCCTTCTTCCTCGGCAGGTTGGAAGATCAGCGCCACACGGCCAGAGAAATTCCGCGTCTCGACCATATATTTCGCCGCCCCCAACAGCATCGCGGTGTGCCCGTCATGCCCGCAGGCGTGCATCTTACCCGGATGCGTTGAGGCGTATTCAACGCCCGTTTCTTCCTCAATCGGCAGCGCGTCAAAATCAGCGCGCAACCCAACCGTCGGCCCATCACCCTTCCCGTTGATGATCGCCACGATCCCCGTTTGCGCGATGCCTTCATGGATCTCGTCCACACCAAATTCCTCCAACCGCTCCTTAATAAATGCCGCCGTCTTAGGGCAGTCAAAGCTGAGTTCGGGGATCGTATGCAAATGACGACGCCATGTGGTCATGTCTTCGGCAAAATCGGCAATGCGGTTGATGATGGGCATGGGTGGACTCCTATGTGCTGTTGTCCTTATCTGACACCACACGAAGAGGACCCGCAATGCCAGATGACCTGATAAACGACGAAAACGCTGGCATCGAACGCCTGTTGGAAATCATGCGCCGCCTGCGTGATCCTGACACGGGCTGTCCGTGGGACATCGAGCAGGATTTCGACACCATCGCGCCCTACACCATCGAAGAGGCCTACGAGGTCGCCGACGCAATCGAGCGCCGCGATTGGCCCGAGCTTGAGGGCGAATTGGGCGATCTGCTGCTCCAATCCGTCTATCACACGGCCATGGGCGAGGAAGCGGGCCATTTCACCTTCCAATCGGTCGTGCGCAATATCTCCAACAAAATGGTCGCCCGTCACCCCCATGTTTTCGGCGATGAGAACCGCGAGAAATCAGCCGAACAGCAAACGAAAGACTGGGAAGCGATCAAAGCGGCCGAACGCGCAGGTAAAGCGCAGCAAGGCGCGCTCGACGGTGTCGCCGTAGGCCTGCCCGCCCTTCTACGTGCCTATAAGCTCCAGAAACGCGCCGCGCGTGTGGGGTTTGACTGGCCCGATACCACCGATGTCATCGCAAAAATCCAAGAAGAAGCCGCCGAACTGGTCGAGGCCCGCGACGAGCTGTCTCCCGAAGAGCAGTTCGAGGAATTCGGCGATCTGATGTTCGTCATGGCAAACCTTGGCCGCCACCTTGGCATTGAGCCAGAAGCAGCCCTGCGTGCCGCCAACGCCAAATTTACCCGCCGTTTCGCTGGCGTCGAGGCAAAGCTGGCCGAGATCGGCCAAACACCACAAGACAGCGATCTGGCGGAAATGGACGCCATGTGGGACGCCGTCAAAGCCGACGAAAAAGCCGCTAAACCCTAGCGCAGCATCAACACCGCTGGCATTGCTGCTATCTCGTCCAGATGCTCTTGATACCGCCCCTCAAGGATACGCGTCTGCCGTTTGTTGAATTCCGAAACACCGCGGCTCTTCTTGTCATCGCGGTGCTCCGCAATGATCTGCTGCCATGCCTCACGCTCCAGCGTCTCACCCGCCTGATACCGCTCCTGCAAGGCAACCAGCGCCGCATCGGTCGCGGAATGGTTCATACGCCGCGCAGGCTCGCGCAGCGGCACCCCCGCCAGCTCTGGCACCAGCATTCCCAAAATATCAACACTCCGCCCGCGACGGCCATAATCGATGACAACCAACTCTTGCACTTTGAGGTGCTTGAAAATGAGGCGCACCAGATCGGGCCAGCCTTCCTCCATTCGCACCATGTTCTGACGACCATCGTTGAAGGGATCTGCGTGATTGTCTTCCGCGCGTTTGCGGTAGGCCGATACAAAAAGCCCCGTGTACTCTCGCACTACCAGAACAGCCCGCAAGACAGGTGCACCTGCCGCTGCCGCAAGCGTTTGCATGCGCGCCTCGGCTGCCGGATAGAACTGTCCCGCCGCAAAATGGATCATCCGTCCCGGGATATTCTCCTCCGACAGGATCATCGCATGACTGTCCGTCGTAGCAATCCGCTGCAACTCCTCACGCACTATGGGCAAAAAGCGCGTCTTCCATTGATCCATGTTGCGCGGATCAGGCAGCTTGAGCCGCAAGTCCCCCTGCGGAATATCGTCCCGTCCGGGGTATGCGATGTCAAAACCCGCCTGCGCCAACAGATCACGGTTCTCCGCCAACATCATCTGAAACGATGATGTCCCCGTCCGGTGCGCACCCAGATGCACATAAAGTGGCTTGCCCTGCTTCATACCCCCACGCTTACCCAATCAGCGCCCCCCTGCGCAAGCATTCCTGACGGCTGGACAAGCGCGGCACACCTTGCGAGTGTGCGGGAAACCACGCCGACAGGAAAATACCCATGCCCCCACGCAAGATAATCATTGATACAGACCCCGGTCAGGACGACGCCGTGGCGATCCTTTTGGCTCTGGCCAGCCCCGAAGACGTCGAAGTGCTCGGGATTACTTGCGTTGCGGGCAATGTCCCTCTGCCGCTCACCACCAAAAACGCCCGCATCGTGTGCGAGCTGGCTGGTCGCCCCGATATGCCTGTGTACGCTGGCTGCGACCGCCCGCTGGGCCGTGATCTGGTCACCGCCGAACATGTGCATGGTAAAACGGGTCTCGACGGACCCACGCTGCCCGATCCGACAATGCCCATGGCCGAAGGTCACGCCGTCGATTTCATCATCGACCAATTGCGCACCTATGCCCCCGGCACGGTCACGTTGTGTCCGCTTGGCCCGCTCACTAACATCGCGACTGCGCTGGAAAAAGCACCGGATATCGCCAACCGCATCGCTAAAATCGTATTGATGGGTGGCGGCTATTTCGAGGGTGGCAACATCACCCCCACCGCTGAGTTCAACATCTACGTCGATCCGCAAGCTGCTGATATTGTGTTTAAATGCGGCGCACCCATTGTCGTTATGCCGCTCGATGTGACGCACAAAGCGCTTGTTACACGTCCCCGCAATGATGCCTTCCGTGCGCTTGGAACCCCCGTAGGTGTCGCCGTGGCCGAGATGACCGATTTCTTTGAGCGTTTCGACAAAGAGAAATACGGCTCAGCTGGCGCGCCTCTGCACGATCCGTGCGTCACCGCCTATTTGATTGCGCCCGATCTGTTCAAAGGACGCCATGTGAACGTCGAGATCGAAACACAGTCAGAACTGACCATGGGCATGACAGTTGCGGATTGGTGGGGCGTCACCGGCCGCGCGCCAAATGCCACCTTCATGGGCGATCTTGATGCTGACGGTTTCTTCACCCTCCTGACCGAGCGTCTGGCAAGACTGTGAGCGCCGCGCTCACCCTCGCGGGCACCGACCACCTCGACAAACTCCTGTCACTGGTCGCTGCGTTCCACACCGAAGCCGAGATGGCCTCCACCGAGGAAAGCCGCCGTGCCGCCTTGGAGCCTTTGCTGAGCGGCATCCCCTACGGCTGCGTCTATCTCATCGGCCCACCGCGCGCGCCCATTGGCTATATGGTCATCACCTTCACATGGTCTGTCGAATACGGCGGTCTGGATGGTAACATAGACGAGCTCTACATCCGTCCGGGCGTACGTGGGCGCGGCATCGCATCGGAGGCTTTGGTGGCTTTGCCCCATGCCCTCGCTGCTGGCGGGTTGCGGACCATCCACCTAGAGGTGGACCGCAACAATGCCAACGCCCTAAAACTGTACCGTCGCGCGGGATTTACGCTCAACGAGAACTATATGTTCATGACCAAACACCTCTGACGGAGCCTTCCCATGCGCATGCCCCTCGACAACAGCTTTGCAGCCCTGCCGGACGCCTTCTACACACGCGTCGCACCCACATCCGTAAGAGCGCCCAAGCTGTTGGCATTCAATGAGGATTTGGCAAAGCTGCTTGGAATAGCAGCAACAGACCAAGACGATTTGGCGCAAATTTTCAGTGGTAACTCCCTACCCCAAGACGCTGATCCGCTGGCCCAACTTTACGCAGGTCACCAATTTGGCAACTTCAACCCCCAACTCGGCGATGGTCGCGCGATTCTTCTGGGGGAAATGATAGATACCAATGGGATACGCCGCGACATTCAACTAAAAGGTTCAGGGCGCACACCCTATTCGCGCGGCGGGGATGGCCGTGCATGGCTTGGTCCCGTTCTGCGCGAATACGTCGTATCCGAGGCCATGCATGCCCTTGGCATTCCCACCACACGCGCGCTGGCCGCTGTGAGCACAGGTGAGGACATCCTGCGCGAACAAGGCATGCTGCCCGGCGCGATCCTGACCCGTACGGCCTCCAGCCACCTGCGCGTTGGCACTTTTCAAGTCTTCGCGCACCGCGGCCAAGTAGCCGAGCTGCAAACCCTCACCGACTACGCGATCAAGCGCCACTACCCTGATGCCAGTGGCCCCATGGACATGCTGCGCGCCGTTTGCGCCAGACAAGCTGACCTCATTGCCCAATGGATGTCCGTCGGCTTTATCCACGGTGTGATGAACACCGACAACTGCGCCATCGGCGGTGAAACCATCGACTATGGCCCCTGTGCCTTTATGGACGACTTCAACATGGGCCGAGTGTTCTCCAGCATCGACCAGCAAGGCCGCTACGCTTACGGCAACCAGCCCAACATCGCGATCTGGAATATGGCGCAACTTGCCACCGCACTGCTGCAACTCTTTGAGGACAAAGACGCCGCACTTGAAGAAGCCACCGCTATCATCCACGCCATGCCCGACCAGATAGAGGCCGCATGGCTCACGCGGTTCGCAGCCAAGCTCGGCATCGCCGCGCCCACGCAAGAGGATACCGACCTCGTCCAATCCCTGCTTGATCTGATGCAAAACGATGGCGCTGACTTTACCAACACCTTCCGCGCCCTGAGCGATGGAACCGCTCGTGATCAGTTCACCGACCGCGACGCCTTTGACGCATGGGCCACTACGCACGCAGAGCGGATCGCCTATCTGCCAAATGTCCATGATATCATGAATGCCGCGAACCCTGCCGTCATTCCGCGCAATCACCGGATCGAGCAGATGATCGCCGCCGCCACTGCGGGCGATATGGCCCCGTTCGAGCGGCTCATGGGAGCCTATAAAACGCCCTACACGCTTACCGATCCAGACCTCGCAAAAGCGCCCACACAGTCTGAAATCGTCCCCGCCACTTTCTGCGGGACTTAAACCACCTTCGGCTTGCGGTTGATCAGTGTGATACCCGCCGCGACGAGCACCAGCGCCACCCAGATCGAGGCCGCAATTTCCTCACCCAGCAAGATCCACCCCAACAGCACCGAGGCCACCGGCGAGATAAAGCTGAACGAGGCCACCGAATTGGCGGGGTACTGCTTCATCAACCAGAACCATGCCAAAAACCCAAGGCTGGCCACCGCGATAATCTGAAACGCCATGCCTGCGATGTGGATGGGCTGCACATCACGCAACAACGGCCCGAAAAACGGCGCCAGCAACAACATTATCGGCGCAGAAATCATCACCTGAGAAATCAACTGCTGCTCGGGCGACACATGCGCAAGCGGCGTCACCCGCACGACCAGCACAATTCCCGCCCAACACAGCGCAGACATCAGCGCCAGAATATCACCTGTCCAGCTGATTTGCCCGCCACCACGTTCGGCCAGCGCCACAACAACACCACCAAAGGCCAGTGCCAGACCCAAAGCTTTGCGGCGCGTCAGCCCCTCATCGGGCAACAACACCACGCTCGCCAGCGCCAGCCATAGCGGCATCGAGTAGAAGATTACCGAAGACCGGCTCACGGTAGATACATCAAGAGCGGTATACAAACACATGAACTCAAACGCAAAAAGAAGACCTGACACCACCGCCCAAGCCACCGCTGCGCGCGGCATCCGAAACGATACACCGCGCAAATACATCCACAGCAACAACACAAGAACCGCCCCGGCAGAGCGTAACCCCGCCGCGAAAAACGGGCTGAACCCGCCTGCCGTCACCTTGATCACCACCTGATTAAACGCCAGATGCAGCGCAAACGCCGTCAGCGCCACTGCCCCGAAGGCATCAACTGTCGATTTTCTTTCCATAATTCTACCAACGCCTTAGCCGCCATAGATGTCAATGCGCACGAACCGCCACTTTTTCCCCCAAGACACCACGCTGTAATATGCAATGATACCCCATATTCAGTTCAAACTAGGGGGAGCTCACTTATGAGCCTTATGAAAACATTGGCCAAAGTGGCTATCGGCGTTGCAGTTGCAAAAGGTGCTAACGCGATGATGAAAGGTGGCCAAGGCGGTACATCACAAGCAGGCGGCCTTGGTGGCCTCTTGGGCGGTCTGACAGGCGGCGGCGCTGCTGGCGCTGGCGGCCTGCAAGGAATGCTGGGCGGTATGCTCGGTGGTGGTGCTGCTGGCGGCGCAACAGGTAGCGGCGGCCTCGGCGGCCTACTCGAAAGCCTTGGTGGCGCAGGCGGCCAAACTGGAGGCGCAGCACAGGGCGGTCTCGGTGGCCTCTTGGGCAGCCTGACAGGCGGCGGCAGCGCAGGCGGCATGCTCGGCGGTCTGGCCGGTGCAGCAGGTGCCGGTGGTTTGCTCGGCGGTCTTACAGGTGCAATGGGCAACGCCCCTGCCCAAAACGACCAAAGCTTTGGCGCTGTGCTGAATTCCCAATTCGACGAAACACCTGAGCCTGCGATCCAGCCTTCCCAAGATCAGGAAGCCGCCGCAGCCCTCATGCTCGCCGCGATGATCCAAGCTGCAAAATCCGATGGCACCTTCGACGATGCCGAAAAGGAAAAGCTGCTGGGCCAATTGGGTGACGTAGACGCGGAAGAAGCCGCATTTGTCCAAGCACAGCTACAAGCGCCCGTCGACATTGATGGTCTGGTCGCCAACACGCCCGAGGGTATGGCCCAACAAGTTTATGCCATGAGCGTAATGGGTATTGACCTCGACACCCAAGACGAAGCGCAATACCTGCACAAACTCGCATCCGCCTATGGCATGCAGCCTGCACAGGTCAACGAAATCCACACCCAGCTGGGCGTGCCATCACTTTACAACTGATCCAACACGCGGATCACAGCCACGAAAAAAGGCGCCCCTTGGGGCGCCTTTTGTTTAGCTCAAAAGGTATTTACGCGCCTGCGGGCTTACCACCGCCGCCGCCACTGCGCCGTCTGCGCGCACCAGCGGGCTTACCCGCACCGCCGCCTGCAGGTTTGGCACCACCGCCGCCTTGGGGACGACCACCACCGCCGCCGCCGCCACGACCGCGACCACCGCGCCCCTGCTGCTTTGGCTTGGCGGGAATTTCATGGCTTTCCCAAACGCGGCCTGAAGCCACAGGAATACGGATGCCCATGGTCTTTTGAATGTCGATCAGTTCGCCCATCTCGTCAGGCGCACAAAAGGCAATCGCAGCGCCATCTTTACCCGCACGCGCCGTCCGGCCAATGCGGTGCACATAGTTATCAGGCACGTTCGGCAGTTCATAGTTATAGACGTGCTTCACATCTGGAATATCCAAACCACGCGCCGCAACATCTGTCGCTACCAGCACGGTGATATCACCCTTCTTAAAGGCCTCAATCGCACGATCACGTTGACCTTGGGATTTATTGCCGTGAATGGAGGCCGCATCGAATCCCTCCTTCACCAAATCCTTCATCAGCTTTTCACAGCCATGCTTTGTACGTCCAAACACCAGCGCGCGCTCGCCCTTGTGCTTCTCCAGCAGCTCAACCAACAGCGCCTTCTTCTCCGCCTTCGCGATGAAGTGAACCTCTTGGGTCACCTTATCCGCAGCCTTACCCGGAGGGGAGACTTCGATACGGATCGGGCTTTGCAAATAGCTGTTGGCGATCTCATTCATCAGCTTCGGCATGGTGGCCGAAAACAAGAACGTCTGACGCGTCTTCGGAATCACTTGGGAAATTTTGCGCAGATCATGGATAAAGCCCATGTCGAGCATCTGGTCAGCTTCATCCAGCACCAGAAACTTGGCCTCGTCCAGACGCACCGCTCGGCGGTCCATCAAGTCAAGCAAACGGCCCGGTGTCGCCACCAGAATATCAATGCCGCCATGCAAGCGTTTGATCTGGGTGTTAATGTTCTGACCGCCCACAACCATCGCCACTTTGATTGCGGTCCCTTCCGAGAACGCGCGCAAGTTCACGCTGATCTGTGTCGCCAGCTCACGGGTTGGTGCCAGCACAAGGCCACGCACGGACTTAGGGTTCGGACGCCCTTCCATTTGCAGCATCTGTGCAATCAATGGAATGCCAAAGGCCGCCGTTTTACCGGTCCCCGTTTGGGCAAGGCCCATAACATCACGGCCATTCAGACCATGGGGAATCGCTTGTTTCTGAATTGGTGTAGGATCTTTTAGGCCCATCGCTTCCAAACGCTTTACCAGCGCCTTTGGCAGGTCCATCATATCGAAATCGCTCATTTAATATCTCATATTCCGCGCAGCAGGCCACGCCTGTGCACTATCGTCAGGGTGCGCAACAGCAGATCGCGCAGACAGGCCAAATGCCCGAATGCGTCCGGTTGCGTCTGCCCCACGCGTGATCTTGGGAACAAAGGGCGGCCTTGCGTATGCGGATAAACCGCCGCCTGCTCACGCGGCAGAAGGCACGCCCTGAGGGTCACATGGGGGTAATGCCCTTGCATGTCAACTGCTATGGCAAACCCCAGCGCAGCGTTCTATCACAGATTGAACCCTAGGAAGGAGCCCACATGGCCGATAGAATTGAACGCGACCGCCCTCTACTGGCTGTGTTGATCGACGCCGATAACCTTTCAGCCGATCATGCCGAAGCAATCTTGCGCGAAATCACAAGCATCGGGGAACCCGCCCTACGCCGTGTCTATGGCGACTGGACCAACCCTCAACTCGATGGATGGGGTAAAAAGCTGCTGTCGCTCGGGCTGGTCGCAGTTCAGGCTACTGCGAACACAAAATTCAAAAATGCGACCGACATTGGGCTTGTGATTGACGCAATGGACATTTTGCACACCAACCGCTTTGACGGGTTTGTCATCGTCAGTTCTGACAGCGACTTCACCGCCCTTGCCAACCGCCTGCGCGAAGAAGGTAAGATGGTCATCAGCATCGGTGAAGCCAAAACCGCACAATCGCTACGTAACGTCGTAAACCGCTTTATTCTGATCGAAAATCTGGAGCGCGAGACTTCGGAAAACAAGTCAGCCGCTCGCAATCCAAAAGAGGCGTTGGGCCTCATCAAAAATGCCATGAACAAGATTGACGCAACCGACGACTGGTATTCGCTAGGCGCGATTGGTCAGGCCATCCGCGCCACACATTCAGATTTTGATCCCCGCACATACGGGCACGAAAAACTCTCCCTGCTTATGCAAGCAATTCCCAAGCTTGAATACCGTGCGACCAGCCATGGACAAGTACGCCTGAAAGCATAGCACCGACACTTGCACTGCCAGCATGAAAGGCGCATCACGCCCCAGACACACAATTAGGACACTCACATGGACAATCTGCGCGGCGCGGTCTTTATGGTGCTGGCGATGCTCGGCTTTGCGATCGAGGATGCTTTTATCAAATTGATGGGAGATGCCCTGCCTGTGGGCCAGATCATTGTGATGCTGGGCATTGGTGGCTCTGCGGTCTTCGCCGTTGTGGTACTGGCGCAAAAGCGCGCGCTGTTCGAGCGCGACATGCTCGCCGCCCCTGTCCTGACCCGCGCCGCCGGAGAGATCATGGGCACCGTCTGCTTCATCTCGGCCATCGTCTTTACCCCGCTCTCCACCGCCTCTGCCATCTTGCAGGCCACACCGCTGGTCGTCACGCTGGGTGCCGCACTCTTCCTCGGTGAGACCGTGGGTTGGCGCCGCTGGGCTGCAATCAGCGTGGGCTTTCTCGGTGTGTTGATGATCATCCGGCCTGGCCTCGACGGCTTCTCTCCCCTCTCGCTTTTCGCTGTTGGCGGTGTCTTCGGCCTTGCCCTGCGCGATATCTCCACCCGCAAAATCTCTGCATCATTGTCATCCATGCAGCTCAGTTTTCTCGGCTTCCTTGTTCTCATCCCCGCAGGTCTGATGCTGCTAGCTGTCACTGGTAAATCCTTCACTCCGCTCGACGCCCGCCTGTGGCTCCTGATCACTGCCTCCATCGCCATCGGTGTCTTCGCCTATTACGGCATCGTCGCCGCCATGCGTGTGGGCGAAGTGAGCTTTGTCACCCCGTTCCGCTATTCCCGCCTGATCTTTGCGATGATTATCGGCACCACCTTTTTCGGCGAACGGCCCGACCTGCTCACCATCCTTGGCGGCACCGTTATCGTGGCCTCAGGCATCTATACCGTCCTCCGTGAGCGCAAACACCGCATCAAACCCATCGCTGCACCTTTAAAACCCTGAGCAGCAGCTATAAGACAGGCGCAAATCAACCGGAATCCTGAAGGATAAGCGCCATGAGCACCATCATCGACATCCACGCCCGTGAAATTCTCGACAGCCGTGGCAACCCCACCGTTGAGGTCGATGTCATCCTGGAGGACGGCACAATGGGCCGCGCCGCCGTCCCCTCTGGCGCCTCCACAGGCGCACACGAAGCGGTCGAGAAACGCGATGGCGACAAATCCCGCTACTTCGGCAAAGGCGTGCTCGAAGCATGCGCCGCCGTGAACGGTGAAATCGCCGAAGCCCTTGTAGGCATGGACGTGACCGAGCAAGTCGACCTTGATGAGGCGATGATCGAACTGGACGGCACTGAAAACAAATCCCGCCTCGGCGCAAACGCAATCCTCGGCGTGTCACTGGCCTCTGCCAAAGCAGCAGCAGACTACTGCACCCAGCCGCTTTACCGCTATGTCGGTGGTACCTCCGCCCGCGTCCTGCCCGTGCCAATGATGAACATCATCAACGGTGGCGAGCACGCGGACAACCCGATCGACATCCAAGAATTCATGATCATGCCCGTCGCAGCCGAAAACATCCGCGACGCGATCCGCATGGGCGCAGAAGTCTTCCACACGCTCAAAGGTGAATTGTCCGCCGCTGGCCTCGCCACAGGCGTTGGCGACGAAGGCGGCTTCGCACCCAACATCGGCTCCACCCGTGACGCACTTGATTTCATTATGAAATCCATCGAAAAAGCAGGCTACAAGCCCGGCGAGGAAATGTACCTTGCCCTCGATTGCGCGGCCTCCGAATACTATAAAGACGGTAAGTATGTCCTTGATGGTGAAGGCAGAACTTTGAGTTCAGCCGAAAACGTCGACTACCTTCAGTCGCTGGTACATGATTACCCCATCATCAGCATCGAAGACGGTATGCACGAAGATGACTGGGACGGTTGGATCGCCCTGAACGAAGCAATCGGCAGTCAGGTGCAGCTTGTCGGCGACGATCTGTTCGTCACAAACCCCACCCGCCTTGCCGAAGGTATCAAGCGCCGCGCCGCCAACTCCATGCTGGTAAAAGTCAACCAAATCGGTACCTTGACGGAAACTCTTCAAGCGGTCGATATGGCCCACCGCGCCGGCTTCACCAATGTGATGTCACACCGCTCAGGCGAGACCGAGGACGCGACCATTGCCGACCTCGCCGTTGCAACCAACTGCGGCCAAATCAAAACCGGCTCCCTTGCCCGTTCCGACAGACTGGCGAAGTACAACCAGTTGATCCGCATCGAAGAAGCACTGGGCGAAAGCGCACAATACGCAGGCCGCAGCATCCTGAAGTAACGCTGACAAGTCCGTCCGGCGCAGTGGTGAGCACGATGCACCACTGCGCCGCCGACACCCTATTTCCGCAGCAGCAACGCGCGATGCGTGATCCCGCACGAAACTAACGGTGCGCGGTCACAAAATTTAGCAACCGCCAGCATTCCCGATAAACTGCGCAGCGCTCTCACAGCCCTAGAAGCATCCTCAAATGACCCAAATCCATCCCGCAACAACATCCGAAGACATCGCCGCTGTGCGCCAACTTTGCTGGGACTATCGCACCCATCTGGCGCAGGTGTCACCCGTGGATGCACAACTGGTCGAGACGTTCTACCCCGCTCCCAAATACACCGCGCTGATGGATACACTGACACAGGTCCACGCCCGTCCCCAAGGTATCATTCTGTTGGCAAAATTGGACGACGCCCCCGTAGGCTGTGCCATGTCCCACGCGCTGGACACACAGACCTCCGAGGTCAAGCGCCTCTATGTCGCCCCTGACGCCCGCGGCCATGGCATCGCCCGCAAGCTCCTCACTGCCCTGATGGAGCAGGCCCGCGCAGACGGCTTCACCCGCATCCTGCTCGACACCTCCGTTACCCTGACCCCCGCCCGCGCCCTCTATGCCGGCATGGGTTTCTCCGAGCGTGGCCCCTATCAGGACACCCCCGAAGACGTCCTTGAGCATCTGGTATTCTTCGAGGCGCAACTATAAGCCTGAAGACACACCACCGGAGACAGACATGAACCGCAAACGCACCATCGCCCTTACGGGTGCCGCCCTTCTTGTAACACTCGCCCTGATCGAGCGTGCAACCAACAGTGTCGCACTGGTCCCCGCAAACGTGATTGCGGTGAACTCGATCGTTCCCGATGCTGGCCCCGATAAATGGCAAGTGGTGTTCGAGTTGTCGGACCGAAACGAATACACCGCCGACGTGGTTACAACACGGCCCCTGCTCAATGCGGGCGATCCGATTTGCGTCCGCCAGCATGACCGCAGCTGGGCCGCGACAAAATTCACCGTAACATCAGAGACCTCGTGCTGGGATGGCGCAATCACGCCACTGCGCGCGCCAGACTAAACATATCTTGCGCGCACGCGCTCCTTCGGATCACGGTACGCTCACTGTACCGCCGCCCACGGCGGCCCGCACGCCAGTCGTCCCTGCACAGCTTGTCGGCATTCCCCGCGCCACACGCACTGCGAGATAGGCAAAGGCCTGCGCCTCCAGCATATCCCCGTCCAGCCCGACCTCCTCGATCGCGACCACAGGACAATCCAGCGACACTTCGAGCATCTGCATCAGCACAGGGTTGCGCCGACCGCCCCCCGTCACCAGAACCTGTGATGGCGCACTTGGACAATGCTGCATCGCCTCCGCCACACCTGCCGCACACATAGCCGTAAGCGTCGCCGCGGCATCCGCATCCGATAACTCCCGAACCAGCGCCACCATCTCGTCAAAATCATTTCTATCCAGTGACTTGGGCGGCATCCGCGCAAAATATGGCTCCGCCAGAAACAGCTCCAGCGCCCCCGTCTCAACCACACCGCCTCGCGCAATCATGCCGTCCTTGTCATAGGCCAGCCCCAGCCGTTCCTGCATCAAATCATTCACAGGCGCATTGGCAGGCCCCGTATCAAAGGCCAGCAACGCGCCCTCCAAATGCGGCTCGGCAATACCCGGATCAACCCAAGTCAAATTCCCCACACCGCCCAAATTCAAAAACACCACAGGCCCAGTCGCACCGATATACCGCGCACAGGCATGGTGGAAGAACGGAGCCAAAGGCGCACCCTCGCCGCCCAGCTCAACATCCGCACTTCGGAAATCCCAAACTACAGGTACGCCCAGCTCTTGCGCCAGCATCGCCCCATTGCCGACCTGCAATGTCCCTTGCATCCGTGGCGCATGGGCCAGCGTCTGACCATGAAATCCGATCAGGCCCACATCCGTGAAGTCCCGCAAAATCTCCAGATGCGCCGCCTCGATCACGGCTGCCGCAGCTTCAACCGCATCACCGGACCACAAACCGAACCCCGCCGCGATCCCTTTGCGCTCCTCCGCGCTGTACTCACGAAACGCACTGCGCCCGAAATCGACGATATCACGCCCGTCCGTTTCCAGCACCGCCACGTCCACCCCGTCCAGCGACGTGCCCGACATCGCGCCCGCAGCCGTCACCACACCCGTCTTTGCAATGGCTTTGCTCATATTCTTGTCTTTTCCTTTGGCCCTGCTCGCCCTATAGATGCCCTGCAATTAAAGCCGAGGGCAAGCGCCATGACATACCATCCCAAATCAGATTTCGTCGCCGTGATGATGGAGCGGGGCTTCCTTGCCGATTGCACCGACTATCAAGGCTTGGACGAGGCGCTGCTCAAAGGTGGCATGCCCGGCTACATTGGCTTCGATGCGACGGCAAAATCCCTGCACGTCGGCTCGCTGATCCAGATCATGATGCTGCGCTGGCTGCAAAAGACGGGCGGCAAACCGATCACCCTTATGGGCGGCGGCACCACAAAGGTGGGCGATCCGTCTTTCCGCGCAGATGAGCGTCCGCTGCTCACGACCGAGCAGATCGACGAAAACATCGCAGGCATTAAAAAGGTGTTCTCCGCCTACCTGACCTACGGCGATGGCCCGTCGGACGCGATGATGATCAACAACGCCGAATGGCTTGACGGGCTCAACTACCTTGAGTTCCTGCGCGACATTGGCCGCCATTTCTCCATCAACCGCATGTTGGCATTCGAGAGCGTCAAGTCGCGCCTCGACCGTGAGCAATCGCTGTCATTCTTGGAATTCAACTACATGATCCTCCAAGCTTATGACTTCATGGAGCTCCACCGCCGCTATGGCTGCATGTTGCAAATGGGCGGCTCGGACCAATGGGGCAATATCGTCAACGGCATCGACCTCACGCGCCGCGTGATTGATGGCGAAGTATACGGCCTCACATCGCCCCTGCTCACCACCTCCGACGGTAAGAAGATGGGCAAGTCGCAATCAGGTGCCATCTGGCTCAACCCTGACATGCTGTCCCCCTACGAGTTCTGGCAATTCTGGCGCAACACCACCGACGCCGATGTGGGCCGCTTCCTCAAGCTCTACACAGAGCTGCCAGTTGCCGAATGTGACCGCCTTGGCGCGCTGGAAGGCTCCGAGATCAACGAGGCAAAGATCCGCCTCGCGAACGAGGTCACAGGTCTGCTCCATGGCGCAGAGGCCGCAGCAGCAGCCGAAGCCACATCCCGCGAAGTCTTTGAAAAAGGTGGCGTAGGTGACGACCTGCCAACGCTTACCCTGACAGCGGATGAGATCGGCGATGGCATCTCCATCGTGCAACTCATCGTGAAATCCGGCCTCGCAGGATCGGGCAAAGAGGCAAAGCGCCTGATTTCCGAGAATGGCGCAAAGTTCAACGATGAGCCGCTCAGCGATGCAGGCATGATGATTGACGCGGCCGCACTGGCCACCCCGATCAAGCTCTCCGCAGGCAAAAAACGCCACGCGCTGATCCAACTCGGCTAACGCATAGGGGGGCTACGGTTAAGCCCCCCTTAACCACCCTGCGCACAAACTCACGTCATGTTTGACGCAAGCCCCCCGCAGACCGACCACCCCCTCATGCAAGACCGCGCTTTCGCCGCCGCACTCCGCTTGTGCGGTGAAGACCCGATCACTTTGCCCTCCGGCCACATGCTCCTGAATCG
>JBALTK010000052.1:0-20798 GCA_036964385.1 Sulfitobacter sp.
TGGATGATGTTCATCGGTGCAAACCTGACCTTCTTCCCACAACACTTCCTGGGTCGTCAGGGCATGCCTCGTCGCTACATCGATTATCCGGATGCATTTGCATACTGGAACTGGTGGTCCAGCATGGGCGCATTCCTGTCCTTCGGTTCGTTCATCTTCTTCTTCGGCATCATGGCCTGGACGTTGACACGCGGTGCACGCGTCACAGCGAACAACCCGTGGAACGAGTTTGCGGATACATTGGAATGGACCCTGCCCTGCCCGCCGCCCGAGCACACGTTCGAGCAGCTGCCAGTGCAGTCTGATTGGGATAAATCCCACAGCCACTAAGAGGCTGATCCAATAAAAGACTTAAGGGCTCCAACGGCGGTTGGGGCCCTTTTTATTTTCACACTATCAGTGGTGATCCCGAATCGGCGCGGCAATCACTTCGCAACTTCCATCCAAATCAGCCGGCGGAAGCTTAGACACTTGCATCTAAAAACATGGCCGGAAATTCATCGTGGCTCTCTTAGGGAGAAATCTTGCGTCTGCGTTGAACAGAGTCCGCGTTAACCCCAGAGGTCTGCAATCAACAAACTTGCCCCATACGGGACCACATCTGACTGGTGCTTCCCAAAAGGCCCCGGCAATGGAAGGTTAACTCGTGCGGCGGTTCATCGAGCAGGATGCGAAGCGCAGTATACCACGGTGATCCACAATAATTTTAGAACTCAACAGTTTGTCGCATTGATCCGACATGCGGCTGCATTAAACTAGGCCCATGCCTTACGAATGGACCTCAGCCCCTCACAGCACACCTCAGACGATGCGTCTGTGGGCCCATAACTCATTGCCTGCGCGCGGGATGGCTGCATTTGTGCTCAGTACCTTCACACTGATCTCGATCCCCGCCCTCCCGCTGCTCGGCTCCCCACTCCTGTGGGGGATACTACCGTTTACATTAGCAGCAGTCTGGGGGCTCTATTTTGCGCTACAGCGGAATTACAAAATGCGCCAAATCAGCGAGGAACTTGTGCTCAGCGAAACGATGGCCCACCTGACCCGCACCAATCCCAAAGGCGACGTGCAGGAATGGGACTGTGACCGCTACTGGACGCAAGTCACCAAATACGAAAACGAAGGGCCAGTACCTCATTACGTTACACTCCGCGGCAAAGGCCGCGAAGTGGAAATCGGTGCATTCCTGAGTGAGGAAGAACGGATTGAACTCTATAACGACCTACAACGCGCGCTGCGTCGCTGATCATCGCAGGTTAAATCAGTTGGACAGACGGTCTTTTATCTGAGGGCCAACACGACCAAAATCCATCTGGCCTGTGTATTTGGCTTTCAGCACGCCCATTACTTTGCCCATATCGCGGATTGAGCTTGCGCCCGTTTCAGCAACGGCGGCATCAACGGCAGCTTTTGTTTCAGCATCATCAAGTTGACGAGGCAGAAACTCTTCGATCACCACAATCTCTGCGCGCTCACGCTCCGCAAGATCAAGGCGACCGCCCTCTTCATAGGCGCGGGCAGATTCCAAACGTTGTTTGGCCATCTTACCAAGGATTGCAAGTACTTCGGCATCACCAACACCGTCGTCATTGCCTTCAGCGCGCGCATCTATATCTTTGTCTTTGATCGCTGCATTTACCAAACGTAGCGTCGACAGCCGCTCCGCAGCTTTGTCTTTCATCGCCTGTTTCAAGTCAGTTGCGATACGGGTCCGAAGGTCCATGTGCGTGCCTCTAAATCTGAGCGTTCCAAGAGTGCGGACACTACCTAATCGACCCTCTAGTTGCAACGCGTTTTGACCAAACCCAAGCACCTGTATTTGCACGATTATTCATTTACCCTGTGATCTTGACCCCCATCTACCAGCGCTATAAGTATCAATCGTTTGCCGAATAAGGTGTACCAGACTTCCTCCACGTTGCGGGCCGCTGCTGGCCCCTCCCCCTCAAAGGATATGACCATGGCCCCCGCTGCTCCAACACATCCCACTGCTTGCCTTGCCCTCGCTGATGGTTCGGTTTTCTACGGCGCAGGTTTCGGTGCCACTGGGCAAACCGTGGCCGAGATGTGCTTTAACACTGCCATGACCGGTTATCAGGAAATCATGACCGATCCCTCCTATGCGGGCCAGATCGTTACATTCACTTTCCCCCACATCGGCAACACCGGCACCAACCCCGAGGATGACGAAACTGTCGATCCAGTCGCGGCAGGGATGGTCGTTAAATGGATGCCAACAGACCCTAGCAGTTGGCGTGCGACACAGCATTTGTCCGACTGGCTCGCGGCACGCGGACGCATCGCAATCGGCGGCATCGACACACGCCGCCTGACCCGTGCAATCCGCCAGCAAGGCGCGCCTCATGCAGCCTTAGCCCACGATCCAGATGGCAACTTCGACGTCGGAGCCCTTGTCGCTGCGGCGCGGGGCTTTGCAGGTCTGGAAGGAATGGATCTGGCCAAGGATGTCACGTGTGCGCAATCATATCGGTGGGACGAGATGCGTTGGGCATGGCCTGACGGTTATAAGCCCCAGACCGATGCAAAGCACAAAGTTGTCGCGATCGATTACGGCGCAAAGCGTAACATTCTGCGCTGTCTCGCCTCTGCGGGATGTGACGTGACGGTTTTGCCTGCCACGGCAACATACGACGATATTATGGCGCACCAGCCTGATGGCGTTTTCCTCTCCAACGGTCCCGGTGATCCAGCGGCTACTGGCAAATATGCCGTCCCGATGATCAAGGACGTGCTAAACAAATCCGACCTGCCTGTGTTTGGCATTTGCCTTGGTCACCAGATGCTCGCCATCGCCCTCGGAGGCCAGACGGTCAAGATGAGCCACGGCCATCATGGCGCCAACCATCCGGTTAAGGACTTGGATACTGGCAAGGTCGAAATCACGTCGATGAACCACGGATTTGCTGTTGATGGTCAATCCCTGCCAAAGGGTGTGATCGAGACGCATACCTCTCTCTTTGACGGGTCGAACTGCGGTATCCGCATGGAAGGCCGCCCTGTCTATTCCGTACAGCACCACCCCGAAGCATCCCCTGGCCCGCAGGATAGCTATTACCTCTTTGAGCGGTTTGCAGAAGCCATGGAAGCGCGCGCAGTAGCAACAGCGGATTGACCCTTTACTCGATTAAGACAAATTTAACCCTTCCTTAATCTCTATCTGGGATCGTTTTCTTTGAATTGAAACGATCCCGGATAGGCCTGCGATGAGCGACCTTTTTCTACGGTTGCCAGATCCACAGGCGGCTGTCCCTCCACAGCTGCATTTGCCGCTTGGGCGTGTGATGGTCAATGCAGGCCTTATTAGCCAGAGAGATCTGGTGCACGCCCTCGATCTACAACGGCATATAGACGCACCAATTGGTGAAATCCTTGTGGCAGAGGGGTTGGCCTCCGCTGACGATATTCTGCAAATGTTGTCGCATCAGAATAACATTCCTGTCGCCAACCTCACCACCGATCCCCCTGATCCATCCCTAAGTGCAGCTCTTCCCTCCGCTATCTGTCTCAAGTATCGCTGTGTGCCGTGGCTGCGCATCGGGGACGTTCTACTGGTGGGGACACAACACCCCAATGACTTTGACCGACTGCGGACCAGCCTTGGGGAACGCGGACGTTACCTCCTGCCTGTACTGGTCGAGGAGCGGCAGATCACCAATCATATCGGCGTCCTCTATGGGGCGGAGCTGGCACAAAAGGCTGCAACGCGCGTGCCCGCCGCGCAAAGCTGTCGCAGTTGGGACCCTACATCGCCTCGCCGCAAACCTATCACTTTTGCCCTGCTGTTTTGCTTCTGTATGGCGATCATCTTTGCACCTGCATGGACACTTACCGTCGGCATTTTGATGGCATTTGTAACGCTGATGATGAGCACAGTGCTGAAGCTGGCAGCCTTTATCGCGCAAATGTCGACAATGGCACAAGAAACCACAGTACTGCCACCTGCCCCCCCCTCCGCGTTCCCCCTGCCCAAAGTCTCAGTCCTTGTCCCGCTTCTGCATGAAAAGGAGATTGCCGGAAAATTGATCCAGCGATTGACCCGGCTGACTTATCCCAAGTCCCAGTTAGAAGTCGTTCTGGTGCTGGAGGAATGCGATACGATCACCCGCGAAACACTTAGCCACACCGAACTGCCCCATTGGATTAGTGTAGTCGAAGTACCGAGTGCGAATAACCTCACGACCAAGCCACGTGCGCTCAATTACGCGCTGGATTTTTGCCGTGGCTCCATCATCGGCGTCTGGGACGCAGAGGACGCGCCGGAACCTGACCAGATTGAAAAAGTAGTAACAAGGTTTGAAAGCGCGCCAAAAAATGTCGCTTGCCTCCAAGGGGTTCTGGATTATTACAACGCCAAGACAAATTGGATATCACGATGCTTCACCATTGAATATGCAAGCTGGTGGCGCGTGATCCTACCAGGTGTGGCACGGCTTGGCCTCGTAATACCGCTTGGTGGGACAACGCTGTTTTTTCGCCGCGACATCCTTGAAGAACTCTGCGGCTGGGACGCGCACAACGTAACCGAGGATGCCGATCTGGGCATACGTCTGGCCCGTCATGGCTATGTTACTGAACTTATTCCGACAGTGACGTTTGAGGAAGCCAATTGTCGCGCCTGGCCTTGGGTCAAACAACGCTCCCGCTGGCTCAAGGGGTTTGCAGTCACATGGCTGGTCCATATGCGCGAACCGCGCGCACTGTTGCGCGATCTGGGCTTAATTCGATTTTTAGGTGTCCAAACCCTGTTGCTCGCGACCTTTACCCAGTTCGCTTTTGCGCCGCTGCTTTGGTCATTTTGGATCGCGCTGGCAGGGTTTGAGCACCCAGTTGCCTTAACTCTCGGCGCTCCTATAGCATTATCGATGGCGTGGTTTTTCATTTTCACAGAGATCGTAAATCTCGCCATCTCGCTGGTTGCAGTCTCGCGCCGCGAGCACAGGCATCTCATGGCGTATGCCCTTACCATGCCGCTCTATTTCCCGATGGCGGCCCTCTCAGCCTATAAAGCTATCAAAGAAATTATCTTTGAGCCGTTTTACTGGGATAAAACCCAACATGGCATTTCTGAGTCTGACTGATCAGGCCTCTGCCTCACGCTTTTTCGCCTCTTGTTTGAGACGAGTCGCAAAGGCGACCGAGATATGAGCGCGTAAAGCGGCATCCGCGGCATCTCCGTCCCGCGCCTCAATGGCCGATACGATGCAGTCATGCTCTTGCTGCGCAATTTCGCCACGTCCAACCACGGCAAGTGAGGTCGTCGCCATCAGCGCCATTGATCGGTGTACCAGATCAAGCTGCTGCACAAGAAAACGGTTGTGTGAGGCAAGGTGGATTTGTTTGTGAAAACGGCGGTTTGCACGGGCCAAAGCCGCCGGATGCTCTAGGAGAGCATTATCTGCCTCCACCATTTCGCGAAGCAACCGTACTTCTTCTTCAGTGGCATTGCGCGCCGCCAGACGCGCCGCCAAGCCCTCAAGCTCCCCGCGGACAACATAAAGCTCGGCCATCTGATTGTGATCCAGTGACGCGACAATCAAACTGCGCCCATCCCGCACCAAAAGCGATTGGGTCTCAAGCCGCTGTAACGCTTCGCGAATTGGCGTGCGCGACACTCCCAAGCGATCTGCAAGCTCACTCTCCACCAAACGATCCCCAGGTCGGTAGACACCTGTATCGATCGCATCCAGTATCATGGAATACGCATCGGTCTGGCCAGAGCGGTTGGAGGGGATCACAGGGGGCATAAACAGGCCTTTTCATTATGTTTCGGCGAACCTTACCTGCAGATGCACGGAGCGCCTAGCCTTGATCGCCCTCTTGCACCTGCGCCCTCATCGCCCTACCACACCATCATGTCTGCAGATGATTTCTCCCACGTGACCACTTGGGTCTTTGACCTTGACCATACGCTCTATCCGCCTGAGGCGCGCCTGTTCGATCTGATCGAAGTGCGCATGACCAAATGGGTGATGGAAGCTGTGGGCGTGGATCGTGCAGAGGCTGACCGCTTGCGCCTGCACTATTGGCAAACTCACGGCACTACCCTTGCAGGGCTGATGCGCGAGCATGACGTAGACCCCGAGCCCTATCTTGTCGATGTTCACGACATATCTATGGACAGCCTTACGCCCGACCCTCTCCTTGCCGAACGCATCCGCGCCCTGCCGGGTCGGCGTATTGTCTATACCAACGGGTGCGCCCCTTATGCGGAACGGGTCTTGGCCGCGCGGGGGCTGTCGGACCTGTTCGATGCAATTTACGGGGTTGAGCATGCGGGCTTTTTGCCCAAGCCGGAGCGCGAGGCCTTTGACACAGTCTTTGCACTCGACAACTTGAAGCCAAAGGCCGCTGCGATGTTCGAAGACGATCCACGCAATCTGGCCGTACCTCACGATCTGGGTATGCGCACCGTACACGTGGCCCCCACACGCGCGCACGCGCCGCATGTGCAATATCATACTGACGACCTATCATATTTCCTACAAACGTTGCTGAAATAGGAAGGCCTTCCATGTCCGATACCTGTGACATTCTGATTTCTGGTGGTGGCATCGCAGGATTGACCGCAGCGGCCGCATTCGGAACTGGAGGGTTCAAGGTCATCTGCGTAGATCCGACGCCGCCCATCATCGATGGAACAGCCGAAGGGGCAGATTTACGCTCGACCGCGATGCTCCAACCCGCGCGCATATTACTTGAGCGTGCAGGTCTCTGGGACAATCTCGCCCCTCATGCGGCCCCTTTGCAGGTGATGCGTATCATTGATGCAGGCGGAGCGGAGTCCGAGCCGCGCGTGACCCGTGAGTTTGACGCCGCCGACATATCCGACCAACCCTTCGGCTGGAACTTTCCGAACTGGCTCCTCCGCCGTGAAATGATAAAGCGTCTTGAAGCGCTGGAAACCGTGGATTTCCGCGCAGGTATCGGAACGAAACGTCTCTTCACCCGTGTGGGCGGCGCAAAGGTAACGCTGAGTGATGAGAGTACCGTCCAGAGCAAGCTGGTTATCGCTGCGGACGGGCGCAACTCACCGATGCGGACGGCAGCGGGCATTTCCGTGCGCACCCAACGCTACGGGCAAAAGGCGCTCGTATTTGTGGTTACGCATCCGATCCCGCATGAAAACGTGTCGACTGAAATCCACCGAACGGGCGGCCCCTTCACGCTAGTGCCCTTGCCTGACCGTGACCGTCTGCCCTGCTCTGCCGTTGTCTGGATGGATGACGGACGGCTCATAAAAGAGCGGCTGGAGATGGATGTAGCTCACTTCGAGGACGAAGCCTCTGTCCGTTCCACGCATCACTTTGGCCCCTTGACCTTGGTCAGTCCGCGTCAGGCGTGGCCAATCGTCACTCAACACGCGAACCGGCTGAATGCAGAACGTCTGGCCCTGATTGCGGAAGCCGCGCATGTTATGCCACCCATCGGCGCGCAGGGATTGAACATGTCACTCACCGACATCGCAACCCTTCTCGACCTCGCCCAAGAGCGGCGCGAAGGGTTGGGTGATGCGAAGATGCTGGAAGCATACCATACGGAGCGGTATGGAGATATCACCCTGCGCGTACGCGGCATTGATTTGCTCAATCGTGCCAGTCAGGCAGGAAGCACTGTTGCCCGTGATGCGCGTGCAGCAGGTCTCAGCGCACTCTACAGCGCTGCACCTGTGCGCAAAATGTTGATGCAAATGGGCTTGGGGATGCGTTAAGCGTCTTCGTCTGCCTTCGCCTGCGCGTCGAGTTTGGCCGCGTGGGCCTCAACCTGCTCAACGATATGCTCAACCATCTTTTCGTTATCGAGCTTGTGGCTCTGCTTACCCGCGAGATAGACCATGCCAGCCCCTGCCCCGCCACCAGTGAAGCCTACATCCGTCATTAACGCCTCACCTGGACCATTCACAACACAACCGATGATGCTAAGGCTCATTGGAGTCTTGATATGCTCAAGGCGTTTTTCGAGTGTCTCTACCGTTTTGATCACGTCGAAGCCCTGCCGCGCACAGGACGGGCAAGAGATGATGTTCACGCCACGGTGACGCAGACCAAGGGATTTGAGTATCTCGAAGCCCATTTTGACTTCTTCCACGGGATCAGCGGACAGCGACACGCGGATCGTATCGCCGATCCCCATCCAAAGCAGGTTCCCCATACCGATGGCGGATTTAACAGTGCCAGAGATCAGTCCACCCGCCTCGGTAATACCAAGGTGGATCGGGGCATCCGTCGCTTCGGCCAACTGCTGATAGGCGGCGGCAGCCATGAAGACATCAGACGCTTTGCAGCTAATCTTGAATTCATGAAAATCGTTGTCTTGCAGTATCTTGATGTGGTCGAGACCACTTTCTACCATCGCATCGGGGCACGGCTCGCCGTACTTTTCCAACAGATGCTTTTCCAGCGAGCCTGCGTTGACGCCAATGCGGATCGAACAGTTGTTGTCCCGCGCCGCCTTGATGACTTCTTTGACGCGCTTCTCATCACCGATGTTACCAGGGTTAATGCGCAGACATGCTGCCCCCGCCTCTGCTGCCTCAATTCCGCGCTTATAGTGGAAATGGATGTCCGCCACGATGGGCACGGGGCTTTCGCGCACAATCTGCTTGAGCGCGGCCGAGCTTTCGACATCGGGTACAGAGACACGTACAATGTCAGCACCTGCATCCGCCGCAGCTTGGATTTGTGCAATCGTAGCTTTTGCGTCAGTGGTCAGAGTGTTTGTCATTGTCTGAACCGTAATCGGCGCATCACCACCGACGGGCACATTACCCACCATGATCTGGCGCGATTTGCGGCGATAGATGTTGCGCCAAGGACGGATATGATTGAGCGACATGTCTACCTCACTGGACAGTTAGAACATGTAATACCTAGTCACGCAGCGCTCGCGCCGCAATGGAAAGCTGACTTAAATCAACCGATAAGCAAGACTTAACTGAGTGGGTTATTCTTCTGCCGTTGGCTGCTGTGCAACGGCGCGCATTTCGGCCACCATTGTCTCAACTGCATCGTTTTGACCTGGCAATACAGGCTGGTACAGCTCTGCCAAAGCCTGTTGCTGCAACGGCACGTTTGACGTCACGCTACCGCGCCCGCCCGCTGGTCCGAAAATCTCGCCGTTCATGACGAAATAGACTGCACCACTTTGGCCAGTGCGCAGCAATGGCGCGTCTTCGAGGGAAGGCACATCAAATGTGTCGCCCTTTTGCATAACGTTCTCGTAAATGTTGGAGCCGTCGGCCGCAGTGATGCGAACCCACGTCTCACCCGTTGCTACAACTTGAACAGCAGGAACAGGTCCTTCAAGAACTTGTGGCAAAGTCACAGCGCCATTCGGCGAAGGTGTTTCCATCACATCGGCCAAAGCCACTTCAACAGCGCCGGCGAGCGATGGTGCAGCAGGCTCATCAAACAAACCGCCCATGCGTGGGTCAAGCGAGGCAATCGGCGCATCCCGCGCAACCAATACAGGCACGTCCAATGCGGCAGGCCGGTACAAACGATCCAGCGCCTCAACACGCGGCGCATCTGCGAGCGTGGACGGTGTTGCAATCCCTTCCGGCGAAACCTGCGTCGCCGCATTTTCCCGCAACGGATCAAGGTCGGACAACACAACGGGGGTCTGATCCACGGGGGAGACCTGCACACGTTGCACTTCTTTCAAAACGCTCCAGCCACCAAAGCCAATCGCGCCAATCAGCGCGACCAATACCAAAGTGGACCCGATCGCCGCAGGTTCGATCCGTGACATGAACCCATCCCCACCTGGAGCGAACGGCATCACAGGACGGGAAAAGATATCATGTTCGGCCTTACGGCTCAGACGTTCTTCGCGAGTAGGCTTATTGACCACAGAAGCTTCGGCAGACATGCCGTGCGCAACGCTAAATCCGCTTTCTGTACAGAACGCCGTGAACGCTTTGTCGGGGTCCATGTTCAAATAGCGCGCGTAAGAACGCACATAGCCAGCAATAAATCCCGGCGTGTCGAACGCATCAGGATCAGCATTCTCAATTGCGGCGATATAGGATGCTTTGATGCGTAATTCGCGCTGAACGTCGAGAAGTGACTTACCTAAAGTTGCACGTTCACCACGCATAAGATCGCCAAGACGCAAATCGAAGCCATCAAATCCGGAAGATTTGACTTCTTCGTCCGCTTTAACCTTGGTGGCCCAACGCCCAATCATACCAACACCTTAGCCTGTTCTCTGTCCGCGCCTGTCGTTGTGACAACCTAAAATATTGATTCGTCACTGCCTTTTCTTATGCCAAAAGTAGCACGGTGCAATCACATTAGCGAATTATTGAGAGTTTATCCAGCTAGTTCGGCACGATTCAGCGCACAGTGCGCCCAGAGGCCATCCATGGCGTTCACAAGAGCGTCCATTTCACCCGTGCCGTGCACAGGAGACGGTGTAAAGCGCAAACGCTCAGTGCCGCGCGGCACTGTCGGAAAATTGATAGGCTGTACATAGATACCATGTTCTTCGAGCAGCATGTCCGACAGCATTTTAGTGTGGACCGGATTGCCCACCATCACAGGCACAATGTGGCTACCGTGGTCGATAATAGGCAGGCCCAAACCCTTGAGCCGGAGCTTGAGCACGCGGGCCTGTTGCTGGTGCTGCTCGCGCAGTTCCGGCGCCCGCTTCAGGAAGGCAACCGAGGCCGCAGCCCCCGCCGCGATGGCAGGGGGCAATGACGTAGTAAAGATGAAGCCAGGCGCATAGGAGCGGATTGCATCACACATCTTGGCACTCGCCGCGATATATCCACCCATCACGCCATAGGCCTTGGCCAGCGTTCCGTTAATAATATCCAGACGGTGCATCAGGTGATCGCGCTCGGCCACCCCTGCCCCACGCGGGCCATACATGCCCACCGCGTGTACTTCGTCGATATAGGTCAGCGCACCAAATTCATCTGCCAGATCACAGAGCGCCTCAATCGGGCCAAAGTCGCCGTCCATGGAGTAAATGCTCTCGAACGCGATAATCTTTGGCGCATCGCTGTCATCCGCTTCCAGAAGCTCGCGCAGGTGCGCAACATCATTGTGGCGAAAAATACGCTTGGCTCCGCCGTTGCGCCGCACACCTTCGATCATGGAAGCATGGTTGAGCGCGTCGGAATAAATGATCAAACCCGGGAACAGTTTTGGCAGCGTGCTTAGCGTTGCATCATTCGCAATGTAGGCCGAAGTGAACAAAAGCGCCGCCTCTTTGCCGTGCAAATCAGCCAGTTCCGCCTCAAGACGCTTGTGATAAACCGTTGTGCCCGAGATATTGCGCGTCCCGCCAGAACCTGCACCGGTCGCCTCAATCGCTTCGTGCATCGCTTCGGTCACAACAGGGTGCTGACCCATACCCAAATAGTCATTCCCACACCAAACTGTGATATCCTTCTCGGTCCCGTCAGGCTTGGTCCATACGGCGTGAGGAAAGTTCCCGTTGCGCCGCTCGATGTCGATGAACGTACGGTAGCGGCCTTCGTCATGAAGGCGTTCAATCGCCTGATCAAGCTGGTCCGAGTAGGTCATGCGCATCTCCGTATTATTAGGGCGCCGCGCGCGGGCGATTTTGTATTCAAGGGTTAATTATAGAATGGTTCCAAACCGTTCAACACACAAACGGGCGCGTAGTGTCGCAGGGGCGTTTCCGATGCGAAAGACACGCCACTGGACAACCCATTTGCGCCTGTTAGGTTCGGCTCGAATTCCCCCTTTAGGAGCGCTTTTATGTCCCTCGATGCTGTCCTTGCAAAAATTGATGATGATCTTCCCGCTGCGACCGAGCGGCTGTTGGAGTTGTTACGGATAAAGTCGATCTCTACCGATCCTGCGTTCAAAGATGACTGTCAGGAAGCGGCAGATTGGCTTGTGACTGACCTGCAAAGCCTTGGGATTGATGCAGAAAAACGCCCAACCCCTGGTCACCCGATGGTCGTAGGCCATGTGGGGCCAGAAAACGGAAAGCCGCACCTGCTGTTCTATGGCCACTATGATGTGCAACCTGTGGATCCACTCAACCTGTGGGACCGCGACCCTTTTGATCCCGCAATCGAGCAGACAGATGCAGGCCCCGTGATCCGTGGCCGTGGTGCAGCGGACGACAAAGGCCAGTTAATGACATTTGTTGAAGCATTTCGCGCTTGGAAAGAGGTCGAAGGCGACTGGCCTTGCAGAATTACCTTCTTTTTCGAGGGTGAAGAGGAATCAGGTTCTCCCTCCCTTGTTCCGTTCATGGAGGAGAACGCAGACGAATTGCGCGCCGATTTCGCGATGATTTGTGACACGGGCATGTTCCAAAGCCGCACGCCCGCGATCACCACCATGCTGCGCGGTCTGCTGGGTGAAGAGCTGACTATAACCGCCCCGTCCAAAGACCTCCATTCAGGGATGTTCGGCGGCATCGCCATGAACCCGATCCGCGTACTGTCGCGCATCATCGCGTCGCTGCACGATGATCAGGGACGCATCACAATCCCCGGCTTTTACGACGGTGTGCCAGAACTGTCCGACGAGCTTGAGGCACAGTGGCAAGGCCTCGCGTTTGACCATGCTGGTTTCCTCGGCGATGTGGGTCTGTCCCATCCCGCAGGTGAGCAGGACCGCACGCCGCTGGAAATGATCTGGTCGCGCCCCACCTGCGAGGTCAACGGTATCGGTGGCGGTTACCAAGGTGACGGATTCAAAACCGTTCTGCCATCCAAGGCCAGCGCCAAAATTTCTTTCCGCCTTGTCGGTGATCAAGATCCGCTGGCCATCCGCGAAAGTTTTCGCAAAATGGTAGAGGATATGTTGCCGCCTGATTGCACTGCGGAATGGTCCGGCCACGGTGCCAGCCGCGCATCAGGCACAGCCACGGACGATCCTGCCTTTGCCAAATCGCTCAAAGCGCTGTCGGATGAGTGGAACACCCCAGCCGCCTATATCGGCTGCGGAGGCTCCATTCCTATTGCAGGGCATTTCCAGAACATCCTCGGCACCCCCGCTGTCCTGATCGGTTTTGGCAAGGACGATGACCAAATCCATTCACCGAACGAAAAATACGACATGGAGAGCTTTCACAAAGGAATCCGCTCATGGGCGCGCATCCTTGATGCGATTACCTAAGTACGTCTGAAACCTATGCGGGCGGCACACGCCAGTTGTTGCCCGCAGCCTGCCAAGCGCGAAATTGAGCGCGCTGCCTATCGGCCGCTGCATTCGGAATTGTCGGGCGCGGATCATTGCTAAACACATATGCCATGCCTTCAATGTACCAACGTGGCAAGTCCTTTGCCCCCTCAACAGCGCCGAACTTCTCGGCCTGCCAATGGTGAATCATTTCATGCCGAACGACAAACTTGACCCATCCGGTGTCACTTATCACAAGGCGGTTGGTTCCCCAGAAATATGAAGCCCCGACATCCGGATTGCCAAATTTCGCCGAGCAGGCTTTTGTTGTGCAAAACAGCAGGCGCGGCGCGGCATTCAAACGCCCCATCTTACCTTGCACAAAAGACAGCGCATCATCCCGCAGAGCAGTCGCTTCGTCGATCCGCGCGGGGTCTTCCACGCAGACCCCGTTGGGAAAACAGCTCAGGCCACTTGTCTGCGGCACCATCAACCGTGTCGCCTGAGAGACCGCACAGCTAGACAAGGCCGCTCCCAGCACCAGCATCGTCAGTCTATTTATCAATTTGCGCTTCAAATTCTGTTCACTTTTCAACTAATTATATTACTTCAAGCCCTTGGTGAGGACCGGAGAGGCACCTGCTTCCTCACAGACGCCTCTCTTAGGAATACCTTAGAGAACCTTGTCAACAACCGCCTTCAAGCGACCCAACGTGCCGTCAACGTCATAGAGTTTATCCAAACCAAACAGACCCAGACGGAAAGTGCTGAATCCGTCAGGCTCCCCGACTTGAAGCGGTACACCAGCAGCAATCTGCATTCCGTGCTCAGCGAAGGCTTTGCCTGATTTCACATCAGGATTGTCGGTATAGCAGACTACAACACCGGGCGCACCAAACCCGTCGGCAGCAACAGATGTGATGCCCTTCTCGGCCATCATGGCGCGCACGCCCTCGCCCAGCTTCCACTGCGCTTCTTTCAACCGCTCAAAACCGTAATCCTTGGTTTCCAGCATGGTGTCGCGGAACACACGCAGCGCATCAGTCGGCATCGTGGCATGGTAAGCATGACCACCGTTCAGGTAAGCCTGCATAATGGCGTGCCATTTCCCCAGATCGAGGGAGAAACTATCTGACTGTGTCTCCGCCAGACGCGCTACGCCGCGCTCAGACAACATAACCAGACCCGCGCAAGGTTGTGCGCTCCACCCCTTCTGGGGCGCAGAGATCAGCACATCAACGCCAAGTGCCGCCATATCAACCCATGCACATCCGCTCGCGATGCAGTCCAGCACCATCAAAGCGCCAACCTCATGTGCAGCAGCAGCCATTGCAGCGATATAATCATCTGGCAGGATCACCCCTGCCGATGTCTCCACATGCGGGGCAAAGACGACCTGAGGTTTCTGCTCTTTGATTGCAGCGACGACATCTTCGATCGGCGCAGGCGCATAGGGTGCGGGTGCCGCATTGCCCTGCGGGCGCGCCTTGAGCACGGTCGCATTCGCCGTCAGGCCACCCGTTTCGATGATCTGGCTCCACCGATAGGAGAACCAGCCATTGCGCACGACCAGCACATCACGGTCCCGCGCAAACTGCCGCGCGACGGCTTCCATGCCATAAGAACCACCGCCCGGAACCACGACAGCTGATGCCGCACCGTAAACCTCACAGAGCATCTCGTGAATATCGCGCATCACTTTCTGGAATACGCCACTCATGGAGTTGAGTGAGCGATCCGTGAAAACAACCGAAAATTCCTCCAACCCCTGAGGGTCCACCGTATCAAGCAACGCCATATCCAACCTCTTCCATCTCAAAAATTCATTACATTTCTCATAAGACACTATTCATATGAGCACAAAATAAAACGCGCACCCAGCACAAGCTACTGTTTTTAATCGCAAATTTTTACGCCACAATTTCGCCCTATTTTGCCTCTATTTTGACTTAAAAGCGGCACGAAGTCCGCACGGGCGACAACAAGATTGCTCAGAGCAGGTAAATGGCACAAACAACACTCTTGCTGAATGGATTCAGCATCATCGGTGATCCACAGTCGAATTCAAATGCCGCAAAGGGTGGCAATTTGTTTATTCACAACGGCACTGCGGTTTTCGAAGACGATGATATCGTCGTATACACGGTCTCCAACGTAACGGCGGACGGTGTCTTGACGGACGACTCATTCATTACAAGCATTACAGTCTACGATAACGCGAGCGACTATTATTACGAGACCCCGCTTTATACCTATAGCGGCAACGCTGATATCGACTTTGGCCGGAATACGATGGGCGACCGATATCTCGAGTTTGATGCCACGGGTCTCACATCGACAGATGCAAATGCGCCAGTTCTGGGAGAGATGGCCGTTGTTGCAGGTGTAAATATTCTTGCCACGCTTGCGTCGACAAACGGGCCTCTCAAAGTACCCACAAACGAAGATATCGATGTGAACGGGGATGGTATAATCTCGCCCGATGAGGAGGGTGACGGGTCATTTTCATCTGACCTCAATCTTCTGGCGACGATCTGTTACGCAAAAGGAACCCTCATCGAAACACCCGAGGGGCCGAGGTTTATCGAAACGCTAAAAATCGGAGATATGGTCACCACTTTGGACAATGGCTCTCAGCCGATCCGGTGGATCGGGGGGCGGCCAACATCAGGTATGGGGCTGAACGCACCTGTCCACATCGCAGCTGGTGCTTTGGGCAATATCCGCCCGCTTACGGTTTCGCAAAACCACCGCATGGTCGTCAGAGGCAGCACAGCAGAGCTGCACTTTGGTCAGAACGAAGTCCTCGTTGCAGCAAAGCATCTGGTGAATGGCACAACGGTAACCCTGCGACCGCGCAACACGATTACTTACTTCCATTTTCTATGCGACGATCATGAGATCGTTTTCGCCGAAGGTTGCCCCTCCGAAAGTCTCTTTCCCAGCGCACAAACTTTCAACGTTCTGGATAAAGATGAACGGGATGAAATCTTCGACCTCATGCCGCACCTTGCATCGCTGCAAAATGGCGCCCCCCTTTCGCGCTATGCATTACGCGACTTCGAAGCAAAGGCGATTGAATTCGCAGCGTAAACTAGAGCGGCCCCGCCAAGCGCTCCTCACTGAGCAGCACGTTCGCCTCCACATCCCCCGCACCAGGCAATGTCATGATCCGCCGCCGCAAGACACGCTCGAAATCCGCCAGATCACGCGCCACCACGCGCAGGCGATAATCGTACAGCCCCAGTACATGCTCGACCGTCTGCACCTCGGGAATCGCGGCCACGGCCCGCTCGAAGTCCTCTAATGACACGCGCCCCCGCAGCGCCAGCTTGACCCCCAGAAACACGGTAACGCCAAATCCAAGCTTTTCTGCGTTCAATCGCAATTGCTTGCCACGGATGACCCCTGCCTCCTCCAGCCGCTTTATGCGGCGCCATGTTGCAGGTTGGCTCAGCCCCAATCTGCGACCTAAGGCACCCGCACTTTGGTTCGCATCACGCGCCAGAGCTCGCAAAAGCTTTGCATCAATGTCATCAGTATCGATCACAACGGTAGCCCCTCGCTCGTCTTGATCCGCGCCACATGCATCAGCGCTTCAATCTCCGAGATATGTGGAAGGGTCAAAATACTCTCACGGTAAATCTGTTGATAATGCGCCATGTCGCGCGCAATGATGGACAGACGCACATCGACACGCCCAAGGAATGTCTGAACCTCTATCACTTCTGGTACCTCGCGCGCTTGCGCCAGAAACGCATCAAACGCATTCCCTTGCGTCTTGTCCAACGTAACCCTCAGTGACACCTCAACTGCATATCCAAGCGCGGTCCAGTCAATCACCGCAGACACACCTTGCACGATGCCCAGTTCCTGCATCCGCGCAATCCGCCGCACAGCCCGTCCTGTGGTCATTCCCGCCCGCTCGGCCAGTTCCCCCTGAGACAAGCTCGGCTCTGCCTGCCAATACCGCAATAACCGTCGATCCCCATCATCAAGCATGAATTTTCCATTCAGTAGTTATTTGGCGCATAAATTTCTTTAAACATTCAAATAAACCGACCGCAAACCAATGGCAACAGCCGTCACCATCGCTATTGTCGCCATCAGATCAACCCACAAAGGATAAAGCCATGCGCGTTTATTATGACCAAGACTGCGACGTTAACCTCATTAAGGACGCAAAAGTTGCGATCCTCGGCTACGGCTCACAAGGCCACGCCCACGCCCTCAACCTGCGCGACTCGGGCGCAAAAAACCTCGTTGTAGCGCTGCGCGAAGGCTCCCCGAGCCAAGCAAAAGCCGAAGGCGAAGGCCTGAAGGTTATGGGAATCGCAGAAGCGGCAGCATGGGCTGACGTAATCATGTTCACAATGCCCGACGAACTTCAGGCAGAAACATACAAGAAATACGTTCACGACAACATCCGTGAAGGCGCAGCCATCGCATTCGCACACGGCCTGAACGTACACTTCGGCTTGATCGAGCCCAAAGCAGGCGTTGACGTCATCATGATGGCGCCAAAGGGTCCAGGTCACACCGTGCGCGGCGAATACACCAAAGGCGGCGGCGTGCCTTGCCTTGTTGCCGTGAACCAGAACGCATCCGGCAAAGCGCTTGAAATCGGTCTGTCCTATTGCTCCGCGATCGGTGGCGGTCGCTCTGGCATCATCGAGACTGACTTCCGCGAAGAGTGCGAAACCGACCTCTTCGGTGAACAGGCTGTTCTGTGTGGCGGTATCGTTGAGCTGATCCGCATGGGCTTCGAGACACTTGTTGAAGCAGGCTATGAGCCCGAAATGGCTTACTTCGAGTGCCTGCACGAAACAAAGCTGATCGTTGACCTGATCTATGAAGGCGGCATCGCAAACATGGATTACTCCATCTCGAACACAGCCGAGTATGGCCAGTACGTCTCCGGCCCACGCATCCTGCCTTACGAAGAAACAAAGGCAAACATGAAAGCGGTTCTGAGCGACATTCAATCCGGCAAATTCGTGCGCGACTTCATGCTCGAAAACGCTGTTGGCCAGCCAACGCTGAAAGCGTCCCGTCGCGCCAACGACGAGCACCAGATCGAAATCGTCGGCGGCAAGCTGCGCGACATGATGCCATGGATCTCCGCTGGCAAAATGGTCGACAAAGCAAAGAACTAAACCCGACCCAAGACATGCGAAAGGCCCGAGAACTCTCGGGCCTTTTTGCGTTTGGGTTACTGATTAAACTCTTGCAGACTTTGTTTAATCACCTCGCCCCATCGCCGGGACCGCCTCACGCTTGTTCGCACTCTCGACCTTCTCGTCTATTTTTACCTTCGAGTAATAAGCAAAGGCTGTTGCAGCCAGTGTTGTGGTAAATGCCAATACGCCGATGAAAAGTGAGCTGTCCATGATCTGTCTCCTGTGCAGGTTCAACATAACTAAACGTATGACCTCACCAATCGTTCCGTCCTATTTTTTCGCACCTCACGCCGATCCTTGATGCGGCCTTGCCCCACCCCCGCATTTACTCCTATCTGAGCGCATGAATACATCGCCCCAGATAACTCCGCTCAGTTGGCTTATGGTCGCAATTCTCGGCCTCACATGGGGCGGAACCTTTATGGTGACCGAAGTGGCTCTTGCGGGTGGAATGCCGCCCTTCTGGCTCGCAGCCTCACGCATAGCCTTTGCCGCCGTTTTAATGACGACTATCTGGGCGATTATGGGATTCCCTCTGTTCTCAGAGAAAATAAGCGGTGCCGCGCGCCGCGACCTGATGATCATCGGCGGGCTCAGCTCTGCAATTCCCTTCTCGCTACTCGCATGGGGGCAACAATACGTTACATCCGGTTTTGCGGGCGTCTCCATGGCCGCTGTCGCGCTGATCGTCTTACCACTTGCACATTTTACGGTGCCGGGTGAGCAGATGACACCGCGCAAAACTGCCGGTTTCCTCATCGGCTTTGTCGGTGTGGTCATTCTAATCGGCGCACAGGCCTTTGAATCCACAGGAGCCGCATTCGAGACCGCAGGCCGCATCGCATGCGTCCTTGCTGCAAGCTGCTATGCCGTGGGATCCATTATGTTGCGCCGCTTGCCCACCGCGCATCCCATCGGGCTTGCCACGGTACTGCTCATCATCGGGGCGACAATATCCATCCCCGTTGCTTTGGCCGTTGAAGGGCCGCCGCCCATGCCTTCGCCGCAAATCCTTGCCGTGCTGGCCTTCCTAGGCCTGATCCCTACCGCAGGTGCCAACTTCCTGCGCGTGCTCGTCGTGCGCAGCGCAGGTCCCGTGTTCATGTCATTGGTCAACTATCAGGTACCAGTTTGGTCCGTGGTCCTCGGCGGACTGATTCTGGGTGAGGCTCTGCCAAAATCACTGTTACTGGCCATGTCACTCATCCTGATCGGCGTTGGCCTGAGCCAATATGGCGCGCTGCAACGGCTCTTCAAACGCTAAGCCCCCTCCCGAGAGACCAAGCAAAAACATGCGCATCTGAAAAACTATCCTGCAAGGAAAGCCGCTCCGCCAGATCAGGTCTTAACTGCAACTTCAACGGCAGAGACCACGGACTGCACCGCCCGCGCCATTAGCTCTGCATCTTCATGCTCGGCCATTACCCGCACCAAGGGTTCAGTCCCCGATTTGCGGATCAGCAGGCGGCCGCCTCCTGACAAGTCGCTTTCCGCCTGCGCAATCGCCGCTTGTACATGTGTATCCTCGAGTGGCACCTGTCCAGTTTCGAACCGAACATTCTCCAGCAATTGCGGCACTGCCTCAAACTGGTGCATCAACTCGGACGCGGGCTTTTGCGCGCGCAGCATTTCTGCCAGAAATTGCATTCCCGCCATAAGGCCATCGCCCGTGGTCGCATAGTCGGTCATCACAATATGCCCTGACTGTTCACCCCCGAGGTTAAAGCCGCCCTGACGCATCCGCTCCACGACATAGCGGTCGCCGACATTCGTACGTTCCAGCGTGACACCGCGGTCCTTCAGGAAGTGTTCCAGTCCAAGATTGCTCATCACCGTTGCAACAAGGGCATCGCCCTTCAGCCGTTCCTCCGCCTTCCAGCGGGCGGCCATCAGCGCCATGAATTGGTCGCCGTCTCCCACCTGGCCCTTCTCGTCGAGCAGGATCACACGGTCCGCATCACCGTCGAGGCAAATGCCAACATCGGCTCCATGCGCGACAACCGTTTCGGCAGCAGTCTCAGGGTGGGTCGATCCACAGTTGTCGTTGATGTTGTGACCATTGGGCGACACGCCAACAGGGATCACCGTAGCGCCCAACTCCCATAGGGTCATCGGGGCCACATGATGCGCCGCACCATTCGCACAATCGATCACAACCTTGAGCCCGTCCAAACGCATCTGGCGCGGAAAGCTTGATTTCACCCGCTCAATATAGCGAAAGCGGCTATCGTCGATCCGTTTGGCGCGGCCAATATCTGACGCTTCTGTAGGCTCGACCCCCGCCGCAACCAATGCCTCGATCTCGGCCTCAACCGCATCCGACAGCTTGAAACCGTCAGGGCCGAAGAATTTGATCCCGTTATCTTGAGCCGGGTTATGACTTGCCGAAATCATCACGCCCAAATCCGCCCGCATGGAACGGGTCAACAACCCCACCGCAGGTGTCGGAACAGGCCCCAGCAAGAGCACATTCATCCCTGTAGAG
>JBALTK010000053.1:0-20255 GCA_036964385.1 Sulfitobacter sp.
TTCTCTTCGTCAGTAAGGCTTGTTGCCATGAACTGTTGGTGGGCAAAGTTGTATGCGGCCAGCAGCGGCGACGCATCAGCCATTACAGCATGCAAGCCCGGAATGCGGCCATTGTTTTTGAACGATGTTTCCAAAAGCGGCTTTGAAGCTTCGGGTGCGGATTCGATGGAATGGGAGGCGAATTTTGTCATTTGCTGTCCTAGGTAAAATAATTTCTAATGACCCTTAGTTAAGACAGATTGAGCGATCACTCAATAGGATAATTTGAGCGGTCACTCAAACGTGAGATTCGCGCAACCGCTGCAAAAAATAGAAATTAGAACGCGCAAATCATCCATCGAACAGTCATTCTGATCGCAACGTAAGATTACCTGCGCGTTGCGACGGCAAAGGATGCGTGGGAAGCTTTAACGATTCTGACAATTTTATGCAGCGGCCTAAAATCTCAAATGGCCCAAGGACAAATATTATGACCAATTTCGTTCTCTATGGCTCACAGGCAAGCCTCTTCACAGGAAAAGTGCGGGGATACATGAACTGGAAGGGTCTCACCTATGAAGAGAAGGCTGTCGACGAGACCATAATGAAAACAGTCATACTTCCGCATGTAGGCTGGCCCGTCATTCCCGTCCTTCAAACCCCTGATGGTCGCGTTGTGCAGGACACAGCCGACATCATTGCCGAGATTGAAGCCACATATCCTGAGCCCTCGGTTATGCCGGCAGGTCCCGTCCAGCGTTTTGCATCGCTGTTGATGCAGGTGTTTGGTGATCAATGGCTGCTCCTACCCGCAATGCACTACCGTTGGAATTATAACGAAGACTGGATATTTACGGAATTCGGACGCTCCACCGCGCCGGATGCGTCGGCGACCGAACAGCACGCTATCGGGAAAAAACGTGGTGAGAAATTTCGCGCGATGGTCCCCCTACTCGGTATTGATGAGGCTACAATCCCGGGAATTGAATTCTCTTATGAGCAGTTCCTCTCTGAATTCTCCACCCATTTGGAGAAGCACGATTATGTGTTCGGAAGCAGACCTTCCTTTGCCGATTTTTCTCTGCTTGGCCCCCTTTATGCGCATTTGTACCGCGACCCTGCCAGCCGCGAAGTTATGGAGCGGGTTGCCCCACGCGTGGCGAGATGGACGGAACGCACGATATCGGGTAAGGACCGTGATGGCGATTTGATCGCGAGCGATACCATCCCTGAAACGCTTGAGCCGCTGTTTAGGCGACATTCAGCAGAACACCTGCCCGTCTTGGCGGCTGTAAATACGTTGTTTGATCAGTGGTCTGCGACGGCCTCATCGGGTGACGAACTGCCCCGAAGCTTCGGAAGGGTGCCCTTCATTGCAGGCGGCAGTGAAGGGCAGACACTGGCCCTGTCATTTTCCCTGTTCCGGTTACAGGCTGCACTTGATGCACTGGAAGGTCTATCAGACAGCGACCGCGTGAATGCCGAGGGTTTCTTAAAACGCATCAACGCTGAAGAGCTACTCTCGTTCAAAATCGGCAAACGTCTTGTGCGGAAAAACTGTAAGCTATGCCTCGCCTGATTGGGTCTGGCACAGACCTTCTACAAAGATCTTGCGCCCGCCCCGACACGCTAACAATTAGCGTCGGAGCGGGTGTTCTGAAAGCTTAAGTTAGATCGGCAACTGAGGATTGATAAGGAATTTTTCGCCTGTCTTCTTGGCATTGTAGCGTGCAACAACATCTGCCTGCAAAGCGTCCGAGAGAGAAATCTCATCCGTATATTCGTTAACAAAAGTCGTGGTGAGCTCTTTGACAACCCGTGCGCGCATACGACCTGCCACTTCTTGTCCGACCCGAGCAAGGAAGTTCGGGAGCAACCAACCACCAACGCCCCACGCCATGCCGTAGCCGCGCGTAAGCGTTGTTTCTGATGTATTCAGACCACCATAAAGATAGACCTGCTTGTGCTTCACTGAGCCGTAAATGCTGTATGCGCCAGGGGTGCGGGCAGCCGCAGCCTCCATCGCGCTCAGGATATCAGACGCCAAACGTCCGCCTCCTGTCGCATCAAACGCCAGCGTCGCACCAGTCTCATGGATCGCATCCGTCAGGTCCGCCATAAAGCTGTCTTTTGAGCTATCGACGACGTAAGTCGCGCCCATATCGCGCAGGATTTTCTCTTGTTCTGCGGAGCGCACAACATTTACCAGTTGAACACCGTCTGCTTGGCAAATGCGGTTCAGCATCTGACCCAAGTTGGAGGCAGCGGCAGTGTGAACAAGCGCTGTGTGACCTTCCAAACGCATGGTCTCGACCATCGACAAGGCGGTCAGCGGGTTCACGAAACAGGCAGCACCATCTTTGGCTGTGTGATCAGGACCGAGTGGCATACACATGATTGCCTTGATCAAGCGGTACTGGGAGTACATTTCACCACCCATGACGCCCACAAGCTTGCCCATCAATGCTTGGGCGTTTTCACCAGCAGCTACAACGGTTCCGCTTCCCTCATTGCCGATAGGCAGATCTTGACCGACACGGGCCTTCATAACCTTCATGCCGTGGCCGGAAACGGGCGCTTTGAGAACCGTATCGGTTCCTGTGCCTGTTGTCGTAGCTTTGTCCATCGACGACCAACCGAACATCACGCCTTGATCCGACGGGTTGATCGGTGCCGCCTCGACGCGCACCAGCACTTCATCAGGACCCGGTGTTGGCATCTCTTTCTCGGCAAAATGCATCTGTAGTTCGCCGTCTTCAGTCACCTTGGACAGAAGTTGAAGATAGGTCTTTGGCAAAGACATAATAGCTCTCTTTCGTTGGATTGGTTTCGTATCACCATGTGATGCGGGCTTAGCTTACCCAGAAAAACAGAAGATACTTTCGTTGATTATTGATGGTTAGCACGGCCCCTAAGCGAAGGAAGAGTGACCTAACGGAACAAAGCGATCTTCAGTTGTGTCACGCCGACGCAAGCACTCTCGCATTAAATGCGGCAAAGCGACCTCCGGCAGAATTAACCGCCGCAGATCGCTTGCTTTATCATACGAGTTTTCAGTCAATTACTGAGCTGCGTTCATCGCACTTAGAACCGCATCAGGCGTCATTGGCAGATGGCGTAGTCGCGCACCAACCGCGTTGAAGATCGCATTCGCAATAGCTGGCGCAACAGGTGTCGCGCCCGGTTCGCCCAGTCCAACAGGCACTTCGGTGCTTGGAACGAATGCAATATCAATCGGCGGCGTGTCGATCATTCTGACTGGCGTGTAGGTTCCCAGATTACGATCACGGACATTCCCATTCTCGATCTCGGTCCCTTCATAAAGCGCCATAGACAGCCCCCAAAGCGCAGCACCTTGGGTTTGACCGTGCGCGCTGTCTGGATCAACGACTGTGCCGCAATCAATCACCATAGACAGTTTTTGCACGTCGATCCGACCCGTAGCGCGGTCCACGTGTACTTGTGCAGCGCACGCAGTCCACGTTGGCATGCTCCGCGATTGTCCGAACGTTGTCGCAATACCAATAGCGGTGTCGGCATTAAGGTCGGTTGCCCCGTATCCTGACATCTCCGCCACCTGCTTCAAGACCGCCGCCTGGCGCGACGCCCCACCGACTGAATCGGGACTTGTTCCTGCGTTGTATCCCTCAGCAATCAGGTGATCGAGACGGAATTTCAGAGGATCGACACCGCTAAAGTGTGCCGCTTCATCCATAAAGCTCTCGACCGCGAAATTGGTCCAGCCTGGCCCAACCGAGCGTAGCCAACCCGGTCTGAATGTCCGGTTCGCCAGATCGTTTGAGATCGCGCGAACCTTGTGCGCACCGACGGTGTACCAATGATCTGCACCATCAATCGCAAAGATATCGTATGGCTCATCATTGACGCCCTTGGGGAGGAAGCCTGGAGCCATGATCTGTGTAGGCCAACCAGCGGCGGCATGGTGCTGCATGCCAGTTACTTTTTTATCGCTGTCAAACGCCATTTGCAGCTTTTGAACGCTGGGCGAACGTGGGCTGTCGAACTTTGAATCGTCCTCGCGGAACAACACCAGTTTCACAGGCGCGCCATCGAGCGCTTTGGATGTAAGCGCCGCAGGAACCGTATAATCCCCGTTCAGCCGCCGGCCAAATCCACCCCCGACCATATAGGTGCGCATGATTACATCAGTCTGGTCTACTTCAAGCGCAGCTCCCAAAGTTGGCAGAATCAGAGACTGCCACTGGTTTCCAGTATGGATTTCCCACTTGCCATCTTCATTTTGAAACGCTGTGGCATTCACGGGCTCAAGTTGGAAGTGCAGTACAGTCGAGGTCGTATATTCTGCCTCCAACGTCTCTGATGCTGCGTCGAATGCGGCAGTCGTATCGGGCGTCTCGGTTGGCAATATCGCACCGGTAGCGTCATCCGCGATCAAAGCGCGCGCACGTGACTGTATATCAGCCTCGGACACAGCCGCTGTATCGCCTGCCTGCCACTCGACTTTAACAACCTCTGATGCACGCTTTGCCGCCATCAATGTTTCGCCCAGAACCACAACCCAACCCGGCACTGTTTGTGAAGGATCATCCAGCGTTATGGTCTGCAGATATCCCTTCATGTCTTTTGCGGCGCTGTCATCCACGGAAGTGACACTCGACCCTAACCGCGTCGGCGGCAGAAGTGGAACGGCATAGACCATTCCGTCAATCTTGGCATCCAGCCCGTAAATCGCAGCGCCAGTTGTCTTCGCCGCGATATCCAGCGCGGTGACGTCTTTCCCAACCAAACGCAAGTCCGAGTGGGGCTTCAAAGGCAGAGCCTTAAGCTCTTCGTCGGTGAATGAACGCGACAGCCCCTCTGAGACCAAATCGGCGTAGCTTATCGTGTTTTCTCCGCTCGTTACTTGGCCGTTCCGTGCTTCGCAGGTTGCAGGATCGACACCCCATTTTGCGGCTGCCGCCTCGATGAACGCTACGCGGCCAGCTGCACCAGCCTGACGGTAAACAGGCCAACTTTGCCAAACAGACCAGCTTCCGCCAGTAACCATCGTGCCCCATTTGGGATCCGTATCAACGTAAGTGATATGAACATCTTCCCAAGCGACTTCCAATTCGTCGGCGAGAATACGGGCAATCGCGGTGCCGACATGCTGACCAATTTCAGCGCGGATAATATTGACGTTGACCTGACCTGCCGTGTCGACCCAGTACCACATCGTTGGCTCGAACGATTGACCAACAGCCTCAATCGGAACGCCACCCGCTGCCGCGGGGTCCATTGCAGCAATACTTGTCTTTGGGAATCCAAATACCGCACCAGATGCGGCCATAGAAATCAGAAAACCGCGACGTGTTGGTGTCGGAGCGGAGGGTAGGCGGGACCGGATTTTGTCGCTGATCATGATTTATAATCCTTTGATGGTATTGGCTGCTTCGCGCACTGCTGTGCGGATGCGTGGATAGGTCATACAGCGACACAGGTTGCCGGTCATAACCGCGTCAATATCGTCATCTGTCGGGTCAGGAATATCTTTGAGCAGTGCTGCGGCTTGCATGATCTGACCTGACTGGCAGTAGCCACACTGCGGCACGCGAAGGTTACGCCACGCTTCTTGCACAGGATGGTTCCCCTCGGGATCAAGCCCTTCGATCGTCGTAATTTCTGTACCATCGACAAGCGATAGCGGTGTAATACACGACCGCGTAGATTGCCCGCCCACATGCACTGTGCAGGCTCCACACATCCCGATGCCGCAGCCGAATTTTGTTCCAGTCAAACCGACCTCATCACGGATCGCCCACAGCAGGGGCGTATCCGGATCGATGTCGAGGCTCATTGGTTTGCCGTTGATCGTGAACGTGATCATTATGTCTCTCCTGTTACGGACGTTATTTCGCGGCGCGAATGTCTTCGATTTTTGTTTCAAGTTCTGCCCACGGAGCGTTCGATGTCCGCGAAGCGCGCAAATACGCGGCAATTGCAGCAACTTCTGTGTCATCAAACGCGTCACGGAACCCCGGCATGACAACTCCAGAAATGCCTTCTTCGTTCCCTACCCCGTTAAGAATTACGTGAATAAGATTGTCAGGTTCGGACAGACGCACCGCAGAGTTAATCCCGAGGTCGGGCCGGCCCAATGCGATCTGTTCCATGTTGTAGTGGCACGATGCACATCCTGTTGCGTACAGACGTTCGCCCAGATCGCGACGGTACTGCTGGTCCGGACGACCTGCCTCAAGGCTGGCGGCGATAATGTCAGCCGTGTTCTCAGTTGCTTCGGGCGCCCCACCTACATCGGCAAGGTAAACTCCAATCGCAGCAAGGTCACTGTCAGGAAGCTCGCGCAAACCCGCATGGACAACTGGCCCCATCGGACCTGCGGCAACCCCGTGTGACACAGTCGCACCGTCTTTTAGATAAGAGCTAAAGTCTTCAGCAGTCCAACCCAGAGCGGCGGGGCTTGCGGAAGTCAAAGCGGGTGCAATCCACTGATCAATTGCAGCACCCTGATACTGCTCTGAGCTGATCTCTGCGCCGAGCGGGTTACGCGGTGTATGACACGCACCACAGTGGGTCAGACCCTCAACAAGATAGGCCCCTCGATTCCATTCATCCGACTTTTCAACGTCTGCTTCGTAGCGGCCAAAGTCGACAAACAGCATTTTCCAACCCGCTTGCAACACCCGAAGGTTAAGCGGGAACGGCAGTTCATTTTCTTTCTGGGCAACCTGCGCTGGCGGAATTTCAGTCATGATGTAGGCATAAAGCGCATCCACATCTTCGTCCGTCATCTTGGTGAAGTGATCGTAAGGAAACGCTGGGAACAAATGCTTACCTTCGCGGTCAACACCGTCTTGCATCGCGCGCGCAAATGCTTCGCGTGACCAGTTGCCAATGCCCATCTCGGGATCTGGCGTGATGTTCGTTGAGTAAATGGTGCCAAAGCCCGTTTCCATGGCGTAGTTGCCAGCATAAGCAGGCTCACCGTCCACTGTATGGCAATTCGAGCAATAGCCTGCCGCCGCAAGAACCTCACCCTTAGCTATCAATTCAGCATCAAATTCTTGCACTGCATCTGCTGACAGCGGCTCAATGCTCGGCCGGTAAGCGTAGATTAAGAAACCAAGCAACCCCACAACACCAAAAGCGACAATCAGGCGGAATAGGGTTCGGAACATTGCTCATTCTTTCTCTTAGGGTCCGCAGAGGGTGTCAGCAGCAACACGCTTGTGCGGTTCACTAGCTAACGCAGGCGCAGAGCCAGAGGTTCCATTGAATTTACAATTAATCTTTTAGCGTCAAAATCTATCGAGCTCCTTCAAGCCCGTCTTTGAGCGCGCGGGCTTGCGTCCATCTGGGTAGTGAGTTGGTCAATCATTTCCAACGACATCTCTGCCTTCACTTCGGCAAATTCGGGGACGTCCCAGAGGTTGTGAGTCTCACGCGGGTCATAAAGCTCGCCCCAATCCTCTCCTTGATAGGTGGTGAATCGCCATTCCTTTGTGCGCAAGGAACGGACCCGCGCAGGCGGCACAAACCCAAGGCGGGAACCTCCGTCGTTGAACTCTACCAGCAGCGCATCACGGTGCGGTACATCCTTCTCCAGACTGCCCAAAAAACTGCGCCCCTGTATTCCGTTGTAAGGGGCTAACTCTGCCCGCGCGAGGATACTTGCTGAAATATCGATCGTGCTGGCCAGCGCTTGGGTGCGCGCCACTGTCTGTTGCATTGGATCGGACCAGACCATCGGCACCTGCGTGACCGAACGGAACGGCAGCGCCCCTTTGAGCAAGAGATCAAAATCACCTAGATAGTCACCGTGATCAGAGTTGAAGATGACGATTGTATTCTCGAACAGCCCCGCCTCCTTGAGCGCGGCAACCATGCGCCCCACCTGATCGTCGATCATGGTGACCATGCCTGCGGTCAGGGCCATCGCCTCTTGGATATGGCGGCGATTATTGCGGAAAGCACTTTGCGGAATCTCCGGGCCCAAGCCCTGCTCCCAACGGTCGGTGAGAAACTGCATCGGCGGCGGCGGGTTCTGGTGCGCCTCATACGGAAGGTCGGGATCGAACTGCTCGGGCACGTACATGTCCCAGTACTTGCCGGGCGGATTAAAAGGATGATGCGGATCGGGAAAGGAGACGAAGGCGAAGAAGGGATCGGACTCCCCGCGCCGCGCCTGCACGTAGTCAATCGCGCGGTCCCCGATCCATGTCGTCGGATAGAAGGCCTCTGGGATGGGCGTGCGGTAGACCTGCGGGCAGGTGTAGTCATGCGGCAGCTCATTCGCGGGATCGGTCAGCGCCTTCCAGTCAGGACAGTTTGCGCGAAACCATTGCTCGTAGTTTCCGCCGCACTGGTCACCATGTCCTGTCACCAGATCAACATGCTGTTATCCATAATAGGGCACCGTCACGGCATACAGGGCATCACTGGCATATTTATCAGGCTGCTCTTCGTCGAAATCTACTGCCTCGCTCTTCCAAGCTTCATCAATCAACCGCTCAGCCGAGCCATCAGCAGGTGCTGCCAGCAGGTCAAGGAAGGGCTGCAAATGGCTCTTTCCGATAGAGGCCGTGCGGTATCCCCCTGCGGCAAGGACATCGACAAAAGTGTTGGCGCGGTGTGGGAGGGTGCATCCGTTGTGTCGCAGACCATGCACACTTGGCATTCGTCCTGTCATAAACGATGCGCGGTTCGGCATGCAGACAGGTGTAGCTACATGGAAATCATCGAATACCGTACCTCGCGCTGCCAACGCATCGATGTGCGGGGTCTGTACAACTGGATGGCCCATACAGCCAAGCCAGTCAGCGCGATGCTGATCCGTCATGATATACAGAAAGTTAGGTTTGGTATTCATCGCACTACTCCACAACGTAAAAAGAAATTTCTACTGAGAACGCGCATCAAGGCTTAGCACCACTCCCTTGATATCAGGCCCCTGCGCAACACCATTCGCAATCTGCCCTGCCCCATCTCTATAGGCACGACCAGCTCGACCCGCAGGGTAAACCTATGGTGCAACGCAGGAACGGACAAATTCACTCAGACACACCCAAAAGGCGCATGGCATTGCCTTTGATGATATCTTCACGCAAGTGATCCTTGATATCGATTTGCTCAAAATCGGACAACCACCGCTCTGGCGTAATCATCGGCCAATCAGAACCGAACAGCACCTTCTTCTTGAGGATCGAATTACAGTACTTCACCAAAATCTTGGGAAAGTATTTCGGCGACCAGCCTGAGAGGTCAATATAGACGTTCGGCTTGTGCTGAGCGACGGCAAGCGCTTCTTCCTGCCATGGGAAAGATGGGTGGGCGAGGATGATTTTCATGTCGGGAAAGTCCACCGCGACATCATCCATATACATCGGGTTAGAGTATTTCAGCCGCATCCCGTTGCCACCGGGCATACCTGATCCCACACCCGTTTGGCCCGTGTGGAACAGCGCAATACCGCCCTCCTCCGCAATCGCCTCATAGAGGGGATAGGCCATGCGGTCGTTCGCGTAAAACCCCTGCATCGTTGGATGAAACTTGAACCCTTTGATGCCGAAATCACGGATCAACCGCCGCGCTTCACGCACACCCATCTTGCCCTTATGCGGATCGATACTGGCAAAGGGGATCAAGACATCGTCGTTCTCGGCAGCAAGCTCTGCCACCTCTTCGTTTTTGTAGCGGCGGTAGCCTGTCTCACGCTCGGCATCGACAGGAAAAATCACCGCGGCAATGTTTTGCTCGCGGTAATGTTGGGCCGTTTCTGGCACCGTCGGAGGATGCTTCCACGGAGCGCGGAAATAGCTGGCCATCGTCGCTTGTAGATCGTCATACCCATCGTCGGAATGACAACCGCATGGCTCCTCTGCATGGGTGTGGAAATCAATCGCACGGACTTTTGAGAAATCTACCATTGTATCGTCCCTTAGAGTGTCGCGATGCCAGTGGCATCCTTGTCATAAAGCCGCGCCAGCAGATCTGCGCGGCGTGTGAGTACTTTTCGGAAATTAAGGTTGCCCTTGGCTGTGATCTCTCCGTCAGTCAGGGACTGTGGCTCTGCCAAAACCACTGCGCGTGTTACGCGTGTGGAGGAGCCCGCGCTTTGCCCTGCCTGCGCAATAAGGCGTGCAGAGACATCGGCAAGCAGCGCAGCGCAGACCAGCGCTCCGTCATTTTCCTCAAGCGTATAACCAGCCGCTTCCAGCGCATCACGATTGGGGAATATCATCAATCCGATCTCGTTGCGGTCTTGCCCTGTGACCACCAGATCGGCGGCAAGCGGCGCAAGATCCGCAAGCAGATAAAGACGCAAACCTGCAGCACGGACCCAAGTACCTGACAGCAGCTTAAAGTCTTCGGAAATGCGCCCATCAAACCGCATCCCCCGACTGATATCCTGCGGATCAACAAAGGCCATCGCATCACCCGTGATGAAGTACCCTTCGTCGTCGAATACCTCCGCTGTTTTCTGGGCATCGTTGAAATAGCCGGTCATAATGTTCGGGCCCTTAACCCGCACTTCGCAACGCATGTCAGTGTCTGGCACCAGCTTGACGGTGATGCCCGTGAGAGGCACACCAACCACGCCCGACCGCTCGGTTGGTTCTTGCTGCATCATCGTGGCAGGCGCCGTTTCGGTAAGGCCCCAAGAAGAGGTCATCAACGGCACCTCGCCTTTAATCTCCATCGCGAGGGTTTCAAACCCCTCCCACACATCCTGCGGCAACGAGGCACCTGCATAGAAAATCATATCAAGCTCGGAAAAGAAGCGGGTTCGCAGATCCTTGTCCTTTTTGAGCGCGTCCAAGAGCATGGCAAAGCCGACTGGTACATTGAACACGATAGTGCCCGTCACCATCCCAAGGTTCTCAACCGTGCGGTCAAATAACCCTTTCGCGGGCTTGCCATCATCGATGTAATAGCTGCCGCCATTGGCCAGCATCATGTTGAAATTATGTGAGCCTCCAAAGACGTGATTCCACGGCAGCCAATCCATGACCCGCGGTGGCCTCTTGCGTAGAAACGGAATTACGTCGGCAAGCTGGGTCTGGTTCACACACATCATTCGCTGCGTGGTCAGCACTCCTTTGGGCGCGGAGGTTGAGCCGCTGGTCATCAGGATTTTAGCAACTGTGTCTGGCGTGACGGATGCAAAACCCGCATCGACATCGACCCCGCTGGCTCCCTTGAGCAAGCTGTCAAAAGACGTCGCCCAAGTATTGGCACCCGTTCTGCTCGCGACAATCTCGATCCCGTTTAGCGCATCGATCCCCAACGCGGTACCGTATTGATCGGCATCCACGACGTAGGCCATCTTAGGTCGCACCAGCTCGACTGCTTGTTGTAAGCGACCGTGTGCGCCAGTGATCAGCGAATATTGCTCTGCCACGGGAACAGTTGGAATACCCACATAATGCGCCGCCATTGAGAGCAGCGCGTGATCTACGCCATTGCCTGACATAATCAGGATCGGCGTGTCCGGCCCCATCCCACGCGACAGCAGAGATGCCGCAATTTGGCGCACCTGCTGAAGGGTCGCGCCATAGGTTTCCTCTCGCCACCCTGCCCCGCTCCGCTCTGCGATAAATACGCGCTCCCCAGCTTCGCCGGCCCAGCGGTGCAGCCAGTCGCCCGTGCGCGGGGTGATCTCGCCCAGCGGATAATCCGAGGTTAGCAAGATCGTCCCGTCTTCGCGGTCCACGCGCGTCACGGCATGTCGCAAAAATTCAGATGTCCGTTTCATGGCGCTACTCCTCCTCCAACTTTGCGGATCAGCGTGAGTGCCGCGATCACGGTCTGACGCATCTCTGGCGACAGTTGATGCAACAGACGCTCTTCATGTTGTTTCACCGCCATCGTCGCCTTTTCGCAAAGCCGCCGACCCGCCAACGTCGCGTTCAGCGCATAGGCACGACGGTCCGTCGGCACGCGATCCCGAATGATCAATTTACGGTTTTCGAGGGTATCAATGATCACAACCATGTTGGGCCGCTCCACATCCATCGCCTCTGCCAACTGCGACTGCCGCAAGCCCGGATTATCTACGATCAACACCAGCGCGGTATAGGTCAGCATTCGTAAATCAAACGGCTTGAGCGCGTGTTTGAGATCAAGCTGAAGTACATTGGTCGCGCGTTTGAGGTGGTAGCCAAACAGGCCGTCGAGCGTCTCACTATACTGCGAAACGCCACTTTGGGCCTTGTTTGGCTCTAACTTAGCGTCTTCCGCCCGCGTCATCGGAAGTTCGGAGCGCGTTTTTCCAAGAAGGCGCGCAGACCTTCTTCCGCGTCTGGTGTGGTTTGGGTCATCGCTGCCACCAGCGATTCAGTGAACAACCCGTCACTTTGGGACATGTCGCTGATCCGCGGGATCGCCTGAATCATCATATAATTTGACAGCGGCGCGTTGCGTGCAATCTTCCCCGCCAACTCTTGCGCAAGTGCCAGCGCCTCACCGTCGTCCACTGCATAGTGTGCAAGGCCAAGGGCCAGCCCCTCATCGGCGGTATACTTGCGGCCTGTGAGCATCATTTCGGTCATTCGATCTGCGCCGAGTAAACGTCCGACCCGCGCCGTCGCACCACCGCCAACAAATATCCCGCGCCGCCCCTCAGGCAGTTGGAAAATAGTAGAGCGTTCGGCGATCCGCACATGGGTCGCCGCCGCAAGCTCAAGCCCGCCGCCAATCGCAGCACCAAAGATTGCAGATACAACAGCCAAGCCACCAAACTGAATCTTGTCCATCACCGCATGCCAGTTGCGCGAGTGATAGATGTTGTCTTCTGGCGACCGGGTCACATGCTCTGACAGATCAAGGCCAGAGCAAAAATGCCCCGCCGTCCCTGCCAGTACAACCACACGCACCTCCTTGGGTGGCGCGCTAAAGAATGCGTCAATCTCCGCCATGAGGGCATCGCACATCGCATTCCGTTTATCTGGACGGTTCATCGTCAGAGTGGCGATGGGTCCATCGACTTCAATCTTGAGCATTGGGTCAGACATGGGAATTCCTTAGCGCGGGGGCAGACGCACTGCACCGTCCAACCGGATTGTGGTCCCGTTCAAGAACCTGTTCTGGATGATCTGCTCGGCCAAAAGCGCGTATTCCACAGGCGCCCCAAGGCGGGCGGGAAACGGAATGTTTGCCGTGATCTTGGCCGTAACCTCTTCGGGAAGGCTCTCCATCATCGGAGTCATAAACAGACCCGGCGCGATCGCCATCACGCGGATACCGGATTGTGCGAGTTCGCGTGCGGCAGGCAGACACATGGAAGCAATCGCACCCTTGGACGCGGCATAGGCCGCTTGACCCAACTGACCATCCTCGAACGCAACCGAAGCAGTGTTGATCACGATCCCGCGCTCACCATCTTCCATCGGCTCCATCTCTGCCATGCGGCGGGCAGCGTGGCTCATAACATTGTAAGTGCCAAAGAGGTTCACCTTGAGCGTCTTCTCGAAAACGTCAAACGATAGCTTACCTTCACGACCGACGATCCGCGCCGCAAGGCCGATGCCCGCACAGCTGATCGCGATACGTGGGGCAGCCCCAAAATGCGCTGTTGCTGCGTCGAAAGCAGCATTCACGGCAGCCTCGTCACTCACGTCTGCCTGAACAGAAATGCCACCAATCTCATCAGCGACGACCTGCGCGCGCGCAATGTCAAAATCAAGGATCGCAACTTTTGCGCCTTGTGCCGCTAGATGCCGCGCTGTTGCTGCTCCAAGTCCGCTACCACCACCGGTGACCAGCGCAATTTGTCCGGAAATATCCATGTAAAACTCTCCCCATCTGATAATAGTTATATCTGATAACCATTTTTACAGACAAGTATAGCTTTTCTTTTCCCCTTTCGTGATTCGAGTGATCAGCTGCGTGGATAGTCCCGTAAACCCAGCGCCAACCGCGACAATCCTTTTTCAAGATTGACCCCCGCCCCTCCCCCTACGCCAAGGCGTATATGCTGTGGTTGGTCATACGCGCTACCTGGCAAAAGGAATGTACGGTAGGGATCACCGAGCAAGAACCGCGCAAACGGACCACTGTCGATTCCATCAGGCAACCGGCCCAATCCGATCAGGCCTGCCCGCGGACTGATCCAGCTTAACTCATCTTGCGCCGCCAGCCATGTATTCATCTGCGCCAGATTAGCACTGCCCTCGCGCCGTGCCTTCTCCATCGCCTGCTCATACCTCTCGGGGCGCAGTGCGATCTCAGCTATCACCTCGCCCATGATGTTCATGATCTCCGACGAATTTTCCCGCAGGATCACCGCATCATGGATCAGCCCTGCGTCAGGGCAAATGATCCATCCCGTACGCAGCCCTTGCAACCCCAGCGCTTTGCTCACCGATCCGGTTGTGATGCCACGCGCATACATCCCCGCCACACTTGGCGCACGTGGCCCGTCCCATTCCAGACCCGCATACACCTCATCCACCAGCAGCCATGCCCCGACGCGATCAGCCATCCGCACAATTTCGCGCAACTCGGTCTCGTCCAGCACATCGCCTGTCGGGTTGTTCGGATTGCTCAAAAATATCATCTTGGTGCGCGGAGTGATTGCCTCGGCCATCTGATCCAGCGGCAAGCGCCAGTTGTCCGCCTCCACGCGTGTCACCTTTATCACTTTCGCACCGATCGCTTTCGCCAACACTTCGGCCTGTGGCCAACCAGGTGCCTCTAATACGATCTCGTCGTCCGGTTGTAGCATCTGCATGATCGCCAGATAATTCGCCTCTGCCGCTCCGGCCGTGATCAGCACATCCTTGGGCACACAAATCCCGTCCAACCCTGCTTGCCGCAGCACATGGTCTTTCAGTTCGGGCAGACCTCTGAAATCCTGATTATTCCAGTCGAGCGGTAGGTCAGGATCCAATTCCTCCAGAAAATCCCCAAGGCGCGGAGACTGAGACAGTGAGAAGCCTACAATCGCCTCTGGCTTGCTTTGCGTGGTTTCAAGAAGGTATTGAAACAGCGTGTGTATCTTGACTTTCATATCGCCTCCCCGTTTGCTCAGCCCATGAAAAACCATACACACCTAAAGGGCAAACCCATTCGTCTGGCGGTGCTTGATTACGGATTGTTTCAGGTCCACGCAAATGGACGCATCATCGGCATCTGCGGCTTTGTCATTCAAACGGACGCGGATGAAATCGTGCTGATTGATACAGGGTTTCCCCAGAAATATGCCGACGACGCCGATGCTGCAACTGCGCAAGACGATCTGGGCAGCTTCGGGCGCGTCCTGTCTATTACATCCGACAACATGCCCGTGGCCCAGTTGGCGAAACTGGGGCTGACCCCATCCGACATAACCCTAATGATCCAAAGCCATACACACATCGACCATGTCGGACATATGCACGCCTTCCCCCATGCCCCCATTCTGATCTCCGCGGCAGAGCGCGCCCTGCCCCGCCCCCTCTATTGGTCGGGCAAACAGGCGATGGAATGGCCCGAAGCAGATTATATAATGGTAGAGGACGATTTCACACTTGGGGCAGGTTTCGAGGTCTATCTATGCCCTGGCCATGCCCCCGGTCAGCTCGCGTTTATGGTGGACCTGCCACAGACGGGCCCGACATTGCTCACCTCCGACGCGATCAGCCGCGCGAGCGAAATCGACGAACGCTTTGAAGGGTCTTGGGATGTGCCGCTGGCGATTCACCACGGCGCGCGCCTGATGAAAATAGCACAGGACCGCGACGCTATGGTGATCTTTGGCCACTCACCAGAACAATGGCCAAGCTTACGCAAGGCACCTGATTGGTTCGAGTAACTGTTCTCTGTTGAGCGGTTTGCGCGTCTTAACGCACGTCCCGCCCTTGGTTCAGGATGATCACGTTCCCGCTTGAGATATCACCCGCAGGGGAAATGAGAAAACCAACCCAATCTGCAATTTCCGAGGGCTGCATGGCACGACCATGGGGCATTTGCGCAATCGCTTTTTCCAGCACTTCGTCACTCACCACTCCGAACAGTGGCGTTTCAGTCATCGCAGGCGCGATAGAGTTCACCGCGATCTTATCCGTTGCATAGCGCCGTGCGAGGTCCTTTGTCAGTGTATCAAGCGCCGCTTTTGAAGCACGGTAGTGTGGCGGATCAAACGCATCAAAGTTATACGCGCCGTTCGATGAGATGTTTACGATCTTACGCACCCCTTCGCGCCCCGCCATCAGCTTGATCGCGGCCTGACAGCAGTGGAAAGCGCCAGAGAAATTGAGCGCCATTTGCCGCTCGAACTCGTCTTCTGGGATGTTGGGGAACTCCGACATAAAGCAGGTACCAGCATTGTTCACCAACGCATCAACGCCCCCATGATCACGGGCGATTTGGGCAAAGGCGTCGGCAATCGCTGCACTGTTGGTGAGGTCGGCCACAATGCCTGTGAACGCCGCGTCGGCATCCATTTCCGCCAGTCCGCCCACGTCGACATCAAGCCCGACAACCGTCATGCCATCTGCAATCAACCGCGCAACAATGGCCCTCCCCATGCCGCCTGCCGCACCTGTCACAACTGCTATTCTATCCATCTCAACGTCCTCTTTTAGTCTGATTATTTTACAAGATTACGCGGTGCTCGCGCTGCCCTGTTGCCTGTGTTTCGATCACAAATGTCTGACCGTCTTGCGACCCAGCCGTATCCCCCATGCCCATCGTCGCTGAGGTCACATACAACGTCGACAGCTCCTCACCGCCGAAGGCAGGACAGGTTGGCCGCTTTCCTGGAACAGTAACTGCGCCCATGAATGCCCCATCCGGATCATAGCGTGCTACGCGACCATGGCCCCAATGCGCGACCCAAAGGCAACCATCGCTGTCGATCACCGCCCCGTCGGGAAAGAACCCTTCTGCACGCGTATCAACGAAAACCTCGCCACCGCCAATGGGCCAGCCCTCCGTATCCAATGCGACCCGCATCACCTGATGCGTTGTGGTGTCTGTGAAATGCGCAAACTGCCCATCAGGCGAAAAACAAATCGCGTTGGGCACAGTGATGCCTTCAAAAAGCGTCTCTACCGTTCCGCGGTAATAGCGGTGGATCGCCCCTGCCCCTTGCTCAGTACGTTTGCCCATAAAGCCGATCCAGAAACCGCCATGAGGGTCTGCACGTCCATCATTTGAGCGTGTCACAGGATTATCCGCCTCAAGCGGCACCAGATGTGCCTGCGCTCCCGTCTCTAAGTCATAGGTGAAAAGCTGGCTCTCGGAAGCGATCAGCAACGTGTCGTGATCTACCCATCCCGCCGCCGACACATGCTCGTCGAATTGACGCACAGCCCCCTCGCCCAACAGTTGCTTGTTCAGAATGTCGAACCAGAAAAGCGATTGCCGTTCGGGGTGCCACAATGGCCCCTCCCCCAGACGACATTGGGTCGGGTCAAATACATGCATCATTCATTCCTCCGCAGCGTTCCATGGCGCCATCCGTTTCGCCTCTCCCTACTGGTCATCGAGAGCTAAACATCGAAACGGGATTAGGTAAACCACTGCAACCATTCTGACCTTTAGATAAAAAAATGGCGGGCCCGCGTGGCCCGCCATTTTTAATTCAATTTATGACTGCGTTAGTCAGCAGGTTTTGCTTCCACCTCGGGACCGACTGAAACCAGATACGCCCAGACATTTGCGCTTTCATCTTCTTTCTTAAGCTTGAAAGACATCTTGGATTTTGCACGCTTGTCGTCGTTGTACTCGCCCAAGAACTTCTTAGGGTCGGCCACATATTTTACGAACGTTTCTTCGTTCCACTCAAGGCCCGCTTCGCCAGCTTGGACAAGGGATTCACCATATTTGAAGTCGGTGGAGCCAGCGACACGGGTGTAGATGCCGTATAGGTTCGGACCGGTACGGCCACCTTTTACGATATTATTGCCGTCTGCGTCTTGGATCATGTGGCAAGCTTTGCACTTGTTGAACACTTTTTCACCGGCGTCTGCATCGCCCGTTGCGTGACCATCTGCAAACGCGGGTGCGCTCAAAAGGGCAAAACCCAGTGCTGTTACTGCAAAAAATTTCATTGTCGTTCTCCTATACTTGCACCTTTGACCTAGGCCGATCGTGCCTGCCGTAAAGGTTTGAAACCGAGTGTATGCATAGATTTTGATGAAGACCAATACGCAGCGCTGGCAAATGCGGCCCCTGCTTCAATTCGCCCACCCTTCGCCCACCCGCAGGCTAACTCTGACATCACTTTAAAATACATATAGGAGTTAGGTTCTCCATCTAGGTAAGCCCCTTCCCACACACGGCGCTCCTTGGCAGACACGGCGATTGGCATTAAGAACGTCGCACACCCGACTGGGCCTGACGGCGAGACGACGGTCAGGACCGATGTGCAACGGAGATACAATGACCAATATCATGATCCCCGCTTGGGTTGATGGCACACTTCAACCTGTGGAAAAGCTCGACGCGCATCTGCGTGGTCTGCGCCACAAAGCTGTCTCGGTATTTGTGATGGCCGATGATGCCATGTTGATCCAGCGCCGCGCGCTTGAAAAATATCACACGCCAGGTCTTTGGGCGAACACCTGTTGTACGCACCCTGAATGGGACGAAGCGGACGCGGCTTGCGTAACACGCCGTTTGGGCGAAGAACTTGGGATTACAGGCGTAGAGGCAAAACACCGCGGTCAGGTCGAATACCGCGCTGATGTGGGCGGCGGCCTAACCGAACATGAGTTGGTCGAAGTCTTTGTGGTGCAAGCGACACTGCAGTTACCCCTAGCGCTCAACCCTGACGAAGTCATGGACGCCCGCTGGATCACGTTAGACGCGCTGCGGGCAGAGATTGCGGCGACGCCAGATATCTTTACCCCATGGCTGCGGATATACATGGAACAGCACAGCGCATTGATCTTTGGCGCTGACGCATAGCACCACTTGTCAGTCGTAGGTCACGCCCGACTGCAATATCTCAAACGACTTGATCTCAAACTCATACATCCCCGATTGATCTGCCTTCTCAGCCCGCGCGATCAACTTGCCCTCGTCACTCCTAAAAACAGCATGCGTCGTGTGGATGGCACGATAGCAATGCGTCCCATCTGGATAGGTATATTTCAGCATAGCGGCGTCCCTCATTCAAAATTTTGGCGATACAGATGTCGCTATAACGTACTTGTACCCCCTACTCGCCCACAATCTTCGTTGCCTGTTCGGCGCGCCATTTTATCGGTGTCAAAACTTCGGCCTGCGCAGTGACCATCGCAGCAAGCATCGCCTCACCCGGGCATTTGGGAATAGACGCGATTGCCCCGCTCAGAATATCGCGCATCCGCTTGATCGCGCCCTCGACACCGAATTCAGTCACCGCATTCGGCCGTCCGTGCAGATCGTCCTGCCCCACCGGCTTGCCCAGTGTCTTTTCATCATAAAGCGCGTCACGCAAATCATCCGCGACCTGAAACGCTTCACCAATCCGCGCACCCAATTCTTCCCATTGCGCACCGTCTTGACCACCAGCAATGGCACCCATCTGCGTGGCGGCTATAAAGAGCGCCCCTGTCTTGGCACTGTGATAAGCGCTCAAATCAATCTCTGTTTCGCTTTCCCAGCCTTGGCCCGCGCAAATCCCGTTCGGCATGCCGCTGCGCGTGGCCAGCACCCGCATCAGTGCAACCGCGCGGATAGGTTCTTCTGTCGCTGCTTTTGCGAGAACGTCAAATGCCATGATGATCAAACTGTCACCAACCAGCACGGCCAGTGCTTCACCATAGACACTGTGCACCGAAGGCTTGCCCCGCCGCGTGTCTGCATCGTCAAAACAGGGAAGATCATCGTGCACCAAGGACGCACAATGCATTAACTCAATAGCAGTCGCCGCAGCATCCGCCAGCTTTGGGTACTGATCACCACAAGCGGCAGCAACGCTCATCAAAATTGTGGACCTTATCCGCGCGCCGCCCGGTGTAACGGCGTACTGCAGCGCCTCGCCAAGCTTCGCAGGACTGGGAGATATCTGCCCAGCTTCAATCGCCTTTATAATCGCGCGGTCTATTCTTTCGGCAAATGACATGGTGTTTTTCTCCAGCCGCACGCAAGGCGACGTAACCTATTGCCGTTTTCGCAACTCTATACAAAGCCTGACACATACGCACTCTATGTCAATCATTCCATTGGTTGCCCATGATCCGATCCGTTTGGGTGCCGCGTCATGTCAGATTAGGTGGATACCGAAATTGCGTCACTATCCGCCGACGGAAGTGAGGGGAGCAACGTGGCGATTGAGCCGCAATATTTCGATGTTAAGTGCCGCCGCAACAGTGACCCAGATC
>JBALTK010000054.1:0-20245 GCA_036964385.1 Sulfitobacter sp.
CTCCCGCGAACGATCTGCGGCTGCCGCAACGGCACGCCGCAAGAGCGCAGGAAAGCCGTCCTTCTCATCCATAAGAACTTCGAGTGCGGCCTGCGTTGTCCCGTTAGGGCTGGTCACATTGACACGCAATTGTGCAGCCGTTTCATCCGACTGCTGCGCCAGCGCGCCCGCCCCCGCGACCGTCGCTTGCGCGAGCTGCATAGCCATCGCCTCGGGCAGCCCTTGGTCCACCCCAGCAGCTGCCAGCGTCTCGATCATATGGAACACATAGGCGGGGCCGGAGCCGCTCACCCCAGTTACAGCATCAATCTGCGCTTCCTCGGACAAGCGGACAACCTGCCCCACCGCAGAGAGCAAAACCTCAGCCTCGTCCAAGCCCTTAGCACCTGCGTGCGCATTGCCAACAATCGCCGTGATCCCTTGGGAGATCGCAGCAGGCGTATTCGGCATCGCCCGCACGACTGGTGTCTGCCCGCCAAGTGTTTCCTCGAAGAATGAAATCGGCGTCCCCGCTGCTACGCTTACGAACAACGTCTGACCGTTGCCCATCAACTTAAGCGCAGGCAATGCCTCGGCCATCATCTGCGGCTTTACCGCAACCAACACGATGGCTGGGGCCGTCGGCAGATCTACGTTGAGGTGAACACCTGTGCTCTTCAGCCAGTCGGACGGATGTGGGTCTTGCACCCAAACCGACGTATTCGGCAATCCGCGCGCAAGCCAACCTTCCAGCATGGCTGAGCCCATCTTGCCGCAGCCCAGAAGCACCAGACCATCCATTGCGATACGTGAATTTTCCATATGATCCCCCAAATTATCTGAAGGAAAGAGTTACGCGCGCCCGTAGGCCTCTGCAATGGCGACTTGTAACGCTTGCTGCGGCGTGCGGTCTCCCCAGACAACCAGCTGCATCGCTGGATAATACCGTTCCGCACTCGTCACTGCCGCGCCGATCATCGTGTCAATCTGCTCGGCAGAGGCAACATGCCCCCCCGCAAGGACCAGCCCGTAGCGGTAGACCATCATCTGCTGTTCCGCCCAGTAACTGAAAGCACCGGCCCAGCAGCGGTCGTTCACATCATTGAGCAATCCATAAAGCGCAGGAATTTTATCCTCTGGCGGCTCCATCTCGAAGGTACAAATAAGCCGCAAAGTCTCGTCAAATGACGACCATGCCAGTGTCACCTGATAGGTCCGCCATTGGCCCTCGACTTCCATCGCGATCTGCTCGTCAGAAATACGGTCAAACACCCAATCATGGTGCTCGGCCAGTGTCTCCACGATATCAATCGGGTGCACGTCATCTTCCAGATACTGCTCGCTCAGGGCCATTCAGCCACCTCATTTGTTATCTCCAACGGATAGGGCTTCTTGCCTGCCCCTAATCGTTGGGTGATCCGCTATAGGACGCGTCTTTGCCTGTGCGTCCTACAATATATGGTGGCGATGCCGATAGGGTCTGGCAAGCCTTTTTCTGGGGATAACCCCAATCAGCAGTGGATAACCGCATAATATAGCGGAAATTCACCTGCCCGACCCAAGATATCGGGGGCACTTACCCCTCAAAAGAAAAAAATCGCCCCGACCGGATGGTGGGGCGATCACATGACACGCGGCTAGTAAAGCAAATCATCGCGCGGTAGCGCGTCAGCTAGATCAGGATTTGTCGAGCGCATCCAGACGCGCCTTGAGCGCTTCATTCTCTTCACGCGCCTTTTGCGCCATGGCACGCACGGCATCAAATTCTTCGCGGGTCACAAAATCGCGATCCGCGAGCCAGCGGTCCATCATGCCTTTCATGGCATTCTCGGCTTCATCCTTGGCCCCTTGTGCCACGCCCATAGCGTTGGTCATGATCTGGCCGAGGTCGTCAAAAATCTTGTTGCGGGTCTGCATGTGTTTTCTCCACTCTGTTATCCTTTATATGGGGGCCTGTGCCTCTCCATGCAAGGTTGACATCACCCGCCAGCCGCGCTCAATCACCACATGCACGCTTTGATCCCCTTCCCCGACATCTCGCCCGAGATCTTTTCGATCTCTCTTTTTGGCATGACATTCGCTCTGCGTTGGTACGCGCTTGCCTATATCGTCGGCATCCTTGTGGGCTGGCGTCTGGTGTTGCGCGCGGCAAATACACCGCGTTTGTGGCCAAATGAGAAGCCTGTGATGACTGGTGAACGGATCGAGGATTTACTCACATGGGTTATCCTCGGCGTGATCCTTGGCGGGCGTCTGGGCTATGTCCTCTTTTATCAGCCTGCCTACTATCTCTCCAATCCTGCGCAGATCTTGCAAGTCTGGCAGGGCGGCATGTCTTTCCACGGCGGCGCGCTAGGTGTGATCACGGCCGCCTATATCTATACGATGCGCCACAAAATCCCGCGCATCAGCGCTGGCGATCTCGTTGCCCTCGGTATCTTCCCCGGATTGCTACTGGGCCGTCTTGCGAATTTCATCAATGCAGAGCTTTGGGGCCGCCCCACCGACCTGCCTTGGGGGGTCGCCTTTCCCACTGAAGCCGCACAATACTGTCCTGATGTAATTGGCATCTGCGCCCGCCATCCCTCACAACTGTATGAAGCAGCCCTCGAAGGGCTTTTGCTTGGCGCGATCCTTGTCTGGTTGGCATGGCGCCGCGACGCGTTCAAAACACCCGGTCTCCTTATGGGCACCTTCCTTGCAGGCTACGGCATTGCGCGGTTTATGGTAGAGTTCGTGCGCCAACCCGATGCGCAGTTCATCACCGACGGCAACCCGCTGGGCCTCGCATGGCAAATCGGCGGCTATGGCCTCACCATGGGGCAGATCCTCTGCTTGCCGATGATTGCAGTCGGCCTCTACTTTGCCTTAAGCGCCCGCAAACGCGCATGAGCCTGCGTGATATCATCATAGCCCAGATCAGCACCCAAGGGCCGATGCGGATGGATGATTACATGTCCATATGTCTGCTGCACCCGACGCAGGGCTATTACACCACCCGCCCCCCTTTCGGCACACAGGGCGATTTCATCACCGCGCCCGAGATCAGCCAGATGTTCGGAGAGTTGATCGGCCTGTCGTTGGCTCAAGCTTGGCTGGATCAAGGTGCGCCAGCTTCCTTTACCCTCGCCGAACTAGGGCCCGGTCGTGGCACGCTGATGGCCGACGCCCTGCGGGCGGCCTCCCGCGTCAAAGGTTTCATCGATGCCGCGCAAATCACTCTGCTCGAAGCCTCACCTGCCCTGCGCCAAGTCCAAGCCGAAACGCTAAATACCTACACGCCCCACTGGATAGACAGTATAGACGCGCTGCCAGAACAACCCACTTACCTCATCGCAAACGAGTTCTTTGACGCCCTTCCCATCCGTCAATTCGTGCGCGACGACACCCGCTGGCGCGAACGGCAGGTCGGCATGCAGGACGGCACCCTCGCCTTCGGTCTCGGACCTGCCCAACCACAGCCCGCCCTCGCCCACCGTATCGAAGACACAAAAGACGGCGATCTGATCGAGGATTGCGCTGCAGCCGCGCCGATCCTTTCTACATTCTCTACGCGCATCGCAACCCACGGCGGTGCTGCGCTCGTTTTTGATTATGGTGATTGGCGAAGTGTCGGTGACACGCTGCAAGCGGTCCAAGATCATGCACCGACCGATCCCCTCATTGAACCGGGACATGCGGACCTCACGGCCCATGTGGACTTTGAGGCGCTCCTGAATGCCACCGCCCCCTGCACGCCCAGCCGCGTTACTCCCCAAGGTATCTTTCTCGAACGCCTCGGTATCACGCAGCGTGCACAAACACTGGCCAAGACGCTCAGCGGTGCTGCGCTTGAGAGCCACATCGCCGCACATCGCCGCTTGACGCACCCGCAGGAAATGGGAAACTTGTTCAAGACTTTCGGAATCGTACCGAAGGGCGCTGCCATGCTATCTGGGCTTGAAACATGACACTCGAAATTCTCACTTCCGATGCCTTATCCCCTAAACACGGGTTCTTTACCCGCCGTGGTGGTGCGTCCTCTGGTGTCTTCGCAGGCCTGAATTGCGGGCAAGGGTCATCCGATCAGGCCGAGGTCGTCGCGATCAATCGGGGGCGCGTAGCTGATGCAATGGGGGTGGCGCATGATCGCTTGCTTGGCGTCCACCAGATACATTCGGCCACTGCCATCCCTGTGACCGAACCCTACGCTGAAAAACCCCGCGCTGATGCGCTAGTAACGGCCACGCCCGGTCTTGCGCTGTCGGTTCTGAGCGCTGATTGCCAGCCGGTGCTGTTTGCCGATGCGGACGCTGGCGTGATCGGAGCAGCCCACGCAGGATGGCGCGGCGCACTCGACGGCGTGTTGCATGCCACCGTCGATGCAATGGAAGAGTTGGGCGCAGAGCGCAAAAACATCACCGCCGTGATCGGCCCCGCCATTAGCCAGCGCGCCTATGAGGTCGGGCCCGAGTTCATGGACAGCTTCATGGCAGAAGATGCTGACTATGCCCGCTACTTTATCAATGGTGAAGGCGACCGTCTGCTGTTTGACTTGCCAGGCTTTGGCCTGAATCGTCTGCGCGCAGCTGGAGTGGGCCATGCGGAATGGACACGTCACTGTACCTTTTCGGATGCAGACCGATTCTACTCTTACCGCCGCACCACCCACGCCAAAGAGGCCGATTATGGCCGCCTGATTGCTGCCATCACCCTGTGATCTAGGCGCAAATGGGGCGTTTCCGGCCATCAACCTGCCCCATTCTGGCCCACATCATCGCGAAACAATCCCCCCAACTGTTGCCAAATCCTGCACAATCTAGGGTAATAGCCATACTGCAAAGGCTATCGAGAGAATATGGCCACCGCGCCACATTCCACGCGAACCGCCCTTCCCATTTACCTGAAATTTTATCGAGATGCCCAAAACCGGCCCGATTGCTCCGCCATATTAGTCTCAACCAGAGCAAACCGCTCAAACCAAAAACTGTTACCGAGGATGAGACCATGAAAACCAACGCACGCTTCATCAAGTCGATTACAAAAGCCGCCGCCGAGAATGACACTGTCATGCCTTGGGCCCGTGGCTCCCGCCGCGCCGCTTTCATCGCAAAACGGAAAGCAGCCGAGGCAGCGCCACAGCGCAAAGTCGCCTAAACCGAAATTCTCCCAGACAGCGCAGTACCTGCATCACTCGCACTGCGCTGCCCCCTAGTCCCTTCCCACGTCGAATCGTGGGGAGGGATTTTCTGATTCCGCCCCTCACTCAGCTTGGTTAAGGGCAAAACTAAGGCAGAATGTGGCAGGCTTTTCTAAAAATTAAGAAACAAAACCGCTCAAATTAGCAAGATTGGCGCGTCAAACGCCCTAAACGTCGTTCAAACTTTGACAATGTGGCACGAACATGGCGAATTAGGCCTCACGAAAGACACGAAATGACACACCATGTTATTTCCGTCGTTGTCGGTGGGGGCCGACGAGGGATGTGACAGACCATGATAGGTTACACACATGACACTGACTGCAAATCCAGCCGCATTTCGCGGCGCGCAACGTAAAACAGGATACGGAATGATGAATTCTTCACTCTCCGCCTCCGCAGGGCCAATGGCCCAAGCGCCGCTGCCAAAGCGCACATACGAAGTCGCCGCACTGCGCGAGGACGGCTCACTTTATATTGGTCAAAGCACTGCACCTGCTATCCCGCTGTTTGAGGATGCTTTCTCCGCTATGACCCACGGCAGCCTGATCCAGACCACGATCGGCCTCATTGCTGTCGAAGATCTTCAGCCCGGTGATATGATCAACACAGCCTCCGGCGAAGCGGCTGAGCTGACATGGGTTGGTACATCCACATTCTCCCCTGCCGACGCAGGCAAGCGCACGCCGCTGATCCGCATCATGCCCGATGCACTTGGCCAATCCCGCCCCGAGCGCTCCCTGACGGTTGGACCCGGTGCGCGTATCATGCACACCCCTGCTGCCCTGCGCGGCATCGCAGACGGCAAACAGCTTTTGACCCCTGCGGCCAAGCTGGTGGACGGTGTTAACGTGATTGAGATCACACCTCCGACAGCCACACGGATGTTCCACATCTGCCTGTCGCGTCACGCGGTGATTAATGTTGACGGGATCGAGATGGAAACCTTCCACCCTGGTGCAACCGCGCCGCGTGAAGTCAGCCACTCCCTGCGTGACCGCTTCATCTCTCTGTTCCCGCGCATCAGCCACCTGTCGGACTTTGGTCCGCTGGCGCATCCGCGCGCTCCAGAAATGGACACGCACTAAGTCTTTCGTAATCTCCCGTCTGAGCAAACAGGTTCCCTATCAGGCCTGAACGCTCAGACGTTCCTCCAATACGTCGAACGGAACGCCGGGGTCATCCTTGGCGTTCCGAATGACCAAAGAGGTTTTGACACTCGCCACATTCGGCGCCGTCAACAATTGCCCCGTCAAAAAGCTTTGGAAACTGGACAGATCGGGTGCAACGCATTTCAGCACAAAATCCACCTCACCGTTCAGCATGTGACACTCACGCACAAGTGACCACGCACGGCAGCGATCCTCGAAGGCAGACAAATCCGTTTCGGCCTGACTGTTCAGTCCGACCATCGCAAAGACCTGAACTTCAAAACCGAGTTCGCGCGCATCCACATCCGCATGGTAGCCACGAATGAAACCTTGCTCTTCTAGTGTGCGTACACGGCGTAAACAGGGAGGTGCAGATATGCCGACACGTTTGGCCAATTCGACATTGGTCATCCGCCCGTCTGCTTGCAATTCGGCCAGAATTTTCCGATCAATCGGATCTAAACGTGCACCTGCCATATATCCCCCAACAGCTTTTCGATTGTTATACAGATAACGGCCAATTGCGCAATATTGTTTCACATCGGCGCAATATTATTCACTACCTACTCATTCCACCGCAACGGCACTCGGATATTCCGTTTAATCCTGTCGAAAAATTGAAAATTCTTGCGCCCTTCTACAAAGCGGACCTTTGGCCCCTGCGTAAATTGGCGAAGGGGTTTAAGACTGCCGCCCCCGCGTATATATCGAGTTCAACACAGATTCCTCAGTATACCAGATAAGGGTGCCCCATGGCCGAGACACGCAAAACCAAGCTTTTGATCATCGGCTCCGGCCCTGCAGGCTACACCGCTGGTGTCTACGCCAGCCGCGCCATGCTTGACCCGATCCTCGTCCAAGGGATTGAGCCCGGCGGCCAGTTGACCACCACCACCGAAGTCGAGAACTGGCCCGGAGATACCGAGGTCCAAGGTCCCGACCTGATGATACGCATGGAAGCGCACGCAAAGGCGATGGGGACCGAGATCATCGGTGACATCATCACCAACCTCGACCTGTCCAAGCGCCCCTTCGTCGCCACATCCGACAGCGGTACGACATACGTGGCCGATGCGGTAATCCTCGCCACTGGCGCACGCGCCAAATGGCTTGGGCTTGAGACAGAAGAGAAATTCAAAGGGTTCGGCGTGTCGGCCTGCGCCACCTGTGACGGCTTCTTCTACCGCGGCCAAGAGATCGTTGTCATCGGCGGCGGCAACACAGCCGTCGAAGAAGCGCTCTTCCTCACAAACTTCGCGTCCAAAGTCACCCTCGTTCACCGCCGCGACGAGCTGCGCGCGGAGAAAATCCTCATCGACCGCCTTGAGAAGAACCCCAAGATTGTGCCGCTTTGGTTCAATCAACTTGAGGAAGTTTACGGCACCGACAGCCCGCTGGGCGTCGAGGGCATCAAAGTCAAACACACCAAAACAGGCGAGATCACCGACATTCCCTGCAAGGGCGTGTTTGTCGCCATTGGCCACGCCCCTGCCAGCGAGTTGGTAAAAGACACGCTTGAAACGCACATGGGCGGCTATGTCGTGACAAAACCTGACAGCACAGCAACATCTGTGCCGGGGGTATTTGCCGCAGGTGACTTGACCGACCACATCTACCGCCAAGCCGTGACCAGTGCAGGAATGGGCTGCATGGCGGCGCTTGAGGCAGAACGCTTCCTCGCGGAATGACCTGACCGAAACGATACATCCCACAATCAGCGGAGCGCCTTCACGGGCGCCCCGCCTACCTGTTGCCAAACCCCCACACTGGGCATTAGCCCGCACACAACCAAACTTTGTTCTTTGATGAACAAAGTTTCTGACGCATATGTTCATCCGTGAACAATACATGAGTCGTACCGATGGCAATGTCGCCCGCCAAAATCATAACCGAGCAGGAGGACCAGATGTTCCGCCTGCTGAGAAAGCTGGACAGCGCACCTGATGCCTCCCAGCGCGGGATGGCGACCGCGATCGGAATCTCATTGGGACGCCTCAATGCACTGCTGCGTTCCGCAACCGATGCCGGACTGGTCAAGGTTACTGACCGCGAAGGCCCCGACAAACGCGCCCGCTATGCCTATTCTATCACGGCGCGCGGTGCGGCTGAAAAGAACCGCCTCACCGATCAATTTTTAGCCAGAAAATTCATGGAATACGACGCATTGCATGCTGAACTGACTGGCACGACCTCGGGCCTGACGCCCCTCAATAACAGGACCAAACTAATGGAACACAATCTCTCCCCGATCCCGGAACTCTATGTTTCCTACGATTCTGCGCAAAAGCTCAAGAGTGAAGCTGGCGATCTGGTCAGCCACGATCTGACTCCACGCCAGATCTGCGATCTGGAACTGTTGATGAACGGTGGCTTCAACCCGCTCAAAGGCTTCCTGTCCCAAGCGGATTATGACGGTGTTGTCGACAACATGCGCCTTGCCGATGGTAGCTTGTGGCCCATGCCCATCACGCTCGACGTCTCCGAAGAATTCGCAGGTAAGCTCGAAATCGGTCAGGACATCGCGCTGCGCGACCAAGAGGGCGTGATCCTCGCCACCATGACCGTCACCGATAACTGGGTGCCAAACAAAGCGCTCGAAGCTGAAAAAGTGTTCGGTGCCGACGACGATGCGCACCCTGCCGTAAACTACCTGCACAACCAAGCTGGCAAAGTATACCTCGGCGGTCCCGTCACAGGCATCCAACAGCCTGTACACTATGATTTCAAATCCCGCCGCGACACACCCAACGAATTGCGCGCCTACTTCCGCAAAATGGGCTGGCGCAAAGTGGTTGCGTTCCAAACGCGTAACCCACTGCACCGCGCGCATCAGGAACTGACGTTCCGCGCCGCACGCGAAGCTCAGGCCAACCTGCTGATCCACCCTGTTGTTGGCCTGACCAAGCCGGGCGATGTGGATCACTTCACACGCGTACGCTGCTACGAAGCAGTTCTCGATCAGTACCCACAAGCCACAACATCCATGTCCTTGCTCAACCTTGCCATGCGTATGGCGGGTCCACGCGAAGCAGTTTGGCACGGTCTGATCCGCAAAAACCACGGTTGTACACACTTCATCGTTGGCCGTGACCACGCGGGCCCCGGCTCGAACTCCCAAGGCGAAGATTTCTATGGTGCCTATGATGCGCAGGACCTGTTCCGCACGCATCAAGAGGAAATGGGCATCGAGATGGTCGATTTCAAACACATGGTCTGGGTCGCCGAGCGCGCCCAATATGAAGCCATGGATGAGATCACAGACAAAGATGATGTGACCATCCTCAACATCTCCGGAACAGAGCTACGCCGCCGTCTGCAAGAAGGTCTGGAAATTCCAGAATGGTTCTCCTTCCCAGAGGTCGTAACCGAGCTGCGCCGCACCAAGCCGCCGCGCAACAAACAAGGCTTTACTGTCTTCTTCACTGGCTTCTCCGGCTCTGGCAAATCCACCATCGCCAATGCCTTGATGGTTAAATTGATGGAGCAAGGCGGCCGCCCTGTGACACTGCTCGACGGTGACATCGTGCGCAAAAACCTCTCCTCCGAGCTTGGCTTTAGCAAAGAGCACCGTGATCTGAACATCCGCCGCATCGGCTATGTTGCGTCAGAGATCACCAAAAACGGCGGCATCGCGATCTGCGCGCCAATCGCGCCCTATGCCACGACCCGCCGCGCTGTGCGTGAAGATGTCGAAGCCTTTGGCGCCTTCGTCGAGGTGCACGTTGCCACCACGATCGAGGAATGCGAACGCCGCGACCGCAAAGGTCTCTACAAACTGGCGCGCGAAGGCAAGATCAAGGAATTCACGGGGATTTCAGACCCCTATGACGTTCCGGTCAACCCAGAGCTAAGCGTCGAGACCGAAAACGTGGACGTCGACAACTGCGCGCACCAAGTGCTGCTGAAACTCGAAAGCATGGGTCTGATCAAAGCCTGATCTTTCCCCATATAAAAAGAGAAACGGCCAGCCCTTCACAGGCTGGCCGTTTTTTGTTTCCGTTACTTCAGGTCAAATCATCCGACCATAAACACGTCATAGCGCGTGGATTTTCCCAATATTTGATGTGAGCATGCCCGTATTCCCGCAATCGGGTCCGCTTTGGCAGGCCATTTCAGCACGACCCGCTGGCGTGCATGCGCCAACGCCACATGCATCAGATCGGCAGCATCTACATCCGTGCCAACAATCTCGCGGACCTGACGCAGCTCACGCTTGACCAAGGCCGAGTTCTTGCGCGGCGGATGCATCGGATCAATGAGGATCGCATCGCCCTCAAGTGTGGGCAGCAGCTCCTTCGCATCTCCATGCAACAGCGTCATCCGCTCGACGATATCGCGGAAATCGCCCCCCTCTGCCGATGCCCGCGCTATGCCATCTTCCAGTAATGCATGCATTTCCGCCGACCGCTCAATCAGCGTGACCTGCGCGCCCAATGAGGCCAGCAGAAACGCATCGCGCCCCAGACCAGCCGTGGCATCCACAACCACAGGCGTCTTACCTGCCCGCAGTCCCATCGCCTTTGGCAAATCCTGTCCGCGTCCCCCGCCAAACCGCAACCGGTGCGCCACGGGACCGTTGACGAAATCAACGCGCAGTTCGGCATCACCAGTCATCCGCACTCACCCAAGATAAACTTCACCCGACATCACCAAGGCACCCTGCCCCGAAACTTTGACGCCGCTGATCGCCTCCCGAGGGCCCAGAACCTCGACCTGCGCCTGTCCAGGACGACCCATGCCGTGCCCCTGCTCCGCGATGAATGTCGGGGCATCAATCAATCCATGCGCCCAAAGATACGCGGCCATACACCCCGTAGCGGACCCTGTGAACGGGTCTTCCAGCGGGCTTGGCGGGGCCAATAGGAGACGGCTAAAGGTATCGCCGTCATCCGACGCGCCCTCCAAACAAACCCAAAACGGCTCCATGATATCTGTGCTTTCATGGCCCAGCGCACGCGCAAACGCGCCCAAAGCTTCGACGTTAAACACCACCCGATCCAACGTCGCACGATCCTTAACAACCGTGATGCAAAACGGCAGCCCTGTTGAGACGATCTGGGGCGGATGAATAATGTCGGAGGCATCCAATCCACCCACAGCCGCAACAAGTCCTGCATCCGCCACATCACCAAACACAGGCGCAATCTGGGTCATCGTCACACGGTCCCATTGCACTTCAACGGGGACCAAACCTGCGCCCGTCTCAAGCACCAATGGACCATCGCCAATCATCCCTCGCCTGCGCATCGCTACAACAGTGGCCACCGTGGGATGGCCCGCAAAGGGGATTTCGCGGCTGGCCAAAAAATACCGCACGCGGATATCCGCGACATCAGACGGCCCCGTAAATGTGCACTCAACCAATGATGTCTCTCGCACATACGCCATACAAACATCATCAGATAACACGGCCCCGCCATGTACCACCGCACAACCGTTCCCGCCAAAAACACGGGTCGTGAACGCATCTACCCAGTCAAATTCAAAGGCCATTCACCATCTCCACACGTAAAAAGGGGCCGCATTTCTGCGACCCCTCAACCATCTCTTACTGGACCCTACGGTCAAGCGTTTTAATGTACCAATACAGGCGCATAATTGTGCTCACGCGCCAAATCAAACGCCAGCTTTCTGTCACCGACAAGCGCCAATTGCTGGCCGTCTGCATCATGCACCGCATAGAGCTGTTCCAGCCCTTCGGCTTGATCACGCACTTCGCGGGGTAGATCGGTCACGGCAATTTTCTTGACGTAAACGGTCCGGTCTACCGGCCCTGTCATCGCTGTAGTTTCCATATCTTACCCCTTTCGGATGTTAATGGTCTGAACGACCGTTTCAGGTTTGGCTTGGGTCAGGTCTACATGCAGCAGACCATTCTCCATCAGCGCCTCACCAACTTCGACACCGTCGGCCAGCACAAAGCTGCGCTGGAACTGGCGTCCTGCGATGCCACGGTGCAAAAACACGCGGCCCTCGCTGTCTTCATTTTGCCGCCCACGGATGACCAATTGCCGGTCCTCAACGGTGATCGACAGATCGCCCTCCCCAAAACCGGCCACAGCCAAGGTTATGCGGTAGCTCCGCTCGGAGGTTTGTTCGATATTAAAAGGCGGATAGCCTTCATTGCCAGATTTGGCACTGCGCTCCAGCACCCGCTCCAGCTGTTCAAATCCCAACATATGGGGATAAGAGGCAAGCGTTAGTTTCGTCATCTATGACACGTCCTTATGATCTCAAGCGACAGTCCCGCAACGCCCCGTACCGGCAACGTCACCAAACAAATATGGGAAGCCAATCGCTTCGGCGCAAGGGCTATGCGGCAATGTCCTTAACGCTTATGCTCAAAATCCTAACCAGTAGTCAGAATCAGAGCACCCATGAACGCCCAAGATGATCTCTCCATGAAAAACGATGAGGTACTGCGGGTTGAACTCGAAGTATTCAGTAATGAGCACCGCGATCTCGACGATGCGATCAGAGCATTGGTCGAGCGTGGCACCGCAGATCAGCTCACCCTGCAACGCCTGAAAAAACGCAAACTGATGCTCAAGGACCGTATTGTCCGTATTGAGGACCGCCTGACCCCCGACATCACCGCCTGAGCAAGAGTTTCTCGCAAACTTTGATCTCAGAATTTCATCCTGAATTTTCCATATCGCGCGACATTGCCCCCCCGCCCTGAATGGCTATAGTGCGCGCTTACTCTCCTGACGCAAAGGCTTTAGCGCTATGAGCACACCACCCGTTGGCATCATCATGGGGTCCCAGTCAGACTGGTCCACAATGCGCGAGGCCGCGACGCTGCTCGACGAGCTTGGCATCGCCTATGAGACCCGCATCGTCTCCGCCCACCGTACACCCGACCGTCTGTGGGACTACGGCAAAACTGCTGTTGACCGTGGCCTTCAGGTGATCATCGCAGGCGCAGGCGGGGCCGCGCACCTTCCTGGCATGATGGCATCCAAGACCCGCGTACCTGTGATTGGCGTTCCCGTCCTGACAAAAGCGCTTTCTGGCGTCGACAGCCTTTATTCGATTCTGCAAATGCCCAAAGGTTTCCCCGTGGCGACTATGGCTATCGGCGCACCGGGTGCTGCCAACGCGGCGCTCATGGCCGCAAGTATCCTCGCGCTTAACGACCCCGCTCTGGCTACGCGCCTCGACACATGGCGCAGCGATCTCTCCGCCTCTATTCCGGAAGCCCCCACAGATGATTAATCCTCTGCCCACAGGGGCGACCATCGGTATCTTGGGCGGCGGTCAGCTTGGCCGTATGCTTTCCGTTGCCGCCTCACGTCTTGGCCTGCGCACCCATATTTATGAGCCGGGCACAAACCCGCCCGCAGCGGACGTAGCCCATGCCGTGACCACGGCACCCTACGATGATGTCGCGGCCCTCACTGCCTTCGCCAATGCTGTGGACCTCGTGACATACGAGTTCGAAAACATACCCACCGAAGCACTCGACATTATTGAGGCAATCACACCCATCCATCCCAACCGCCGCGCTCTTGGCACCTCCCAAGACAGGCTGGTGGAAAAGAACTTCCTGCAAGGCATCGGGCTCCAAGTTGCCCCCTTTGCTGACATCACAGACGCCGCCAGCCTTGAGGCGGCTCTCACTACCATCGGCACCCCTTCGATCCTGAAAACCCGCCGCTTCGGGTATGACGGAAAGGGTCAGTCCCGCCTGAACGTAACCGAAGATGCTGCCACCGCCCTCACAGATATGGCAGGCTCGCCGGCGGTGCTTGAAGGGTTCGTTAACTTCTCTGTCGAGATTTCCATTATCGCCGCCCGCAATCCGCAGGGCGAAATCGCCTGTTATGACCCCGGTCAGAACATCCACCGCGATGGAATTCTGCACACTACCACCGTACCTGCAAAGATTCCCGCCCGTCTGCGCACCGATGCAGTTCTGCTTGCGGCAAAAATCCTCAATACGCTGGACTACGTAGGCGTTATGGGGGTCGAGCTCTTCGTCACCCCTCAGGGCCTCATCGTGAACGAAATCGCGCCGCGCGTGCACAATTCAGGTCATTGGACACAAAACGGCTGTGCTGTGGATCAATTCGAGCAACACATACGCGCCATCGCGGGCTGGCCACTTGGCGACGGGACACGCCACTCGGATGTGGTTATGGAAAACCTGATCGGCGATGACATGGACCAAGTGCCGACATTGGCGAAAGAGCCGAACTGCGCGATCCACCTCTATGGAAAAGTCGAGACTAAGGCAGGTCGCAAAATGGGCCACGTCAATCGGATCAAAACCTAAAAGCCGAGCGGACGCAGGGTTTCTCGCGAAAACTTGCGTCCCACGCTAAATAATGAACCGCTCGGCAATCGCCCCGCTCATATAGCTTACACGCCCCTGCACCAGTGTCGCGGCAACCCGCAAACTGTCGCGTTCAAGCACCACCATATCCGCGCGCATGCCCACCTCAAGAACGCCACGATCGGTCAGCCCCAAAACCCCCGCAGGACCAGCCGAAACCAACCCCCACGCGTCTTTCAGCTCCAGCATTCCATTCTGCCACAGCATCAATCCTGCACGCCGCGCGCTGGGGTAATGGTAATCAGACGCAAGCGCCGTACAGTAGCCCATCGCAATGAGATCAACAGCAGAGACGTTCAGGTTGTGCGAACCGCCCCGCACCACATTGGGCGACCCCATTACGACGATACCGCCGTTCGCAGCCGCCGCTTCCGCAGCCTCCAGCGTTTCGGGAAACTCTGCGACCTGCACACCGCGCGCCGCCCAGATCGCCCGACCCTCAGCAGTGGTGTCATCATGACTGCCCATGGCAATCCCCTGCTGACCCAGCTGCGCACACAACCAATCCAGCGCCGCGGGGACGTCATCGCTTTCCGCCTCCAACGCCTGCATCAATGCCAGATGGGTCTCGGGGCTCCGCCGCGCCTTGAGCGCTTGGGACACCAGCCGCCGTGGTTGCGCGCCTGACTGCAACCGATCGTGAGGTAAGTGATCGTTGAAAACGATATACTTCAGCCCCCACTCCGCCATTTTCTCTGGCAATTCCTCATAAAAATCCAGCAAGTGCGTCTCGAACCTAAGCTGCCCGCGCAGATCGGTCACAATGCTCGGTGCAAGGTCGCGCAAATGCGAAAAGACCTGATCCGCAAACTCATAGCTGCGCACCCCGCCTTCCCAGCTCACAAATTGCGCCAGCGTGGCAGTGGTGATCCCGTTAGCGGCCAGCTCCGCCTCAACCGCGACCAGCCCTTCGGCCATCTCCTTCATGGCACCGCGCCGTGGTGCCAGATGCCGCTCGAACCCGTCACCGTGCACATCCACAATACCGGGCAGTACCAGGTATCCGCTCAGATCAACGGTGCGCCCCACGGGCGCATCTACGATCACGCCCTCCGCGAAGGAAAGCCCATTGCGGTGCAGCCCGTCAGGGCCCAAAATCTCGGCTCCGGCAACATCAAGGCTTAGCATCAAACAACTCAATCCCCGGCAAGCAATCCCCGTCAGGACAGCCGAACTGCTGCATCACTGCCCCGAAGAACGTCATCTCCGGATCAAACCTGCCCGTCCGCAAAAACGCCACCGCTTGGGAAATCACCTGCGGGTTGTTCATCATAAACGTATGCGTCACAGGAAGCGTCAAATGCGCGCGCATCCCGTTTAGGCGCGTGGAGGCCACCGACACTTTGCCATCATCATCGCCCGGCAAAAGCGTTGAGAAATATGGATTGAGCGATTGCGTCCCCGCGATCACCCCCAACTCAAAATTCGCATCAGGCAAGCTGCGTGGCAAGGATGTGGGTCCCGTTCCCATCTGCATACCCGCTGGTCCGTTGATCCAGTCAAACGCCACAACATCACGCAATTCATCGACGATTTCACTGCCCTGATTTGGGGGCCCTAACATCACTGCGCGGCCCACACGCTCTGGCCCGACATCCGCCACCCATTGACGTAGCAGGATCCCCCCCATCGAATGCGTGACAAAATCCACCTTGGCGGTCCCACAAGCAGCAACCGCCGCAGGCAATGTCTGCAGTGTCAGCTCCTCGATTGGCGCTTCTGTTGATGGATACCCTGGGCGCACCACCCGCCAGCCCTCAGCCTCCAACGCCGCTTCCATCAAGGCAAACGACGTCTCCGTCCGCGCCAGCCCGTGCAGCAGCACAACACAGCGTGCCTGCGCCGCCCCGGCCATCAGGCAACATGCACATATGATCGCAATCAATTTCATAGGCTGCTATGTAGTGGCAATCCGCGCCGTTGTAATCCCCCATCGCACAGGTGCCACCAAGAGGATCACACATGACCCCGACAACGCCCCCGCGCCTTGCCGTGCGTGCAATTATCATGCACCAAGATCGCCTTCTGCTCGTAAATGCATGGCCTACGGGCAAAAGCGATCTCATGTGTGCGCCTGGTGGCGGGGTCGAGCGTGGCAGTTCCCTGCCCGCCAATCTCATCCGCGAAGTCTATGAGGAAACGGGCCTGCACATCACTGTCGACGCTCCTTGTCTGGTTAATGAATTTCATGACCCCGACGGCCATTTTCATCAGGTTGATGTGTACTTCCACTGTACTCTGCGGGGCACACCAACACTTGATCACGGATGGGAGGATATCGACGCAATCGTCACGGATCGCCGCTGGGTCACGCGCACTCAAATGACCGATCTTCGGGTGAAACCAGACAGCCTTGCCGCTGTTGCATGGCGCGATGCGGATGCGCCGATGTACGACCCGCTAGAGCCGCTTATCGTTTAGCAGTAACCGACCAGCCTATCCCACCAACGACCAAGGCTGCAGCGATCATCACAACTGGCGTAACAGCCTCACCCAGCAAAGCCGCCCCTGACAATATCGCGATCACCGGGACACTCAGCTGTACCACAGCGGCCGTTGTGCCGCGCATCTGCATGAGAACTGAATACCAAAGCGCATAGCCTAAACCAGAAGTCACAGCACCGCAGAGCACCGCCAGAAGAATACCTGTCGCATCCGCCTCCAGCCCGCTTCCGACGAGTAGGACAGCAATTAGCGGCAAACACAGGATAAAGTTCGCGCCCGTCGTCGCCAACGGGTCAGCTGCACCGCGTCCCGCAATCGTATAAGCGGCCCATCCCAGCCCTGCGAGACACATAAGCGCCGCGCCCATCGGGTCTGTTGTACTGCCATCACTGGGCCATAAGACCAACACCAATCCACCAAATGCAACGCTTGCACCGGCCAGTTGCCGCGCCGTCGGGGCCTGCCCCGTCACCGCAGCATGCCCGAACATAGTGATTTGTGTCACGCCAAACAGGATCAGCGCGCCCAACCCTGCGTCCAGCGTAAGGTAGGCCAGCGAGAAGCCGACCATATAAGCTGCAAGGCTCAGGGCGCCTAAGATGCGCTCCCGTTGTAAAAGTGGTAATGAAGCACCACGCCAGACAGCGACAGCGCCCAACATCATTGCGCCTGCGGCCACCCGCAACACGGCGAATGCTCCCGGCCCGATATGACCACCATCCACCGCCGCACGTGTCAGCAGGGAGTTAGCCGCAAAGGCACACATCGTCAGCAAGGTGAGCAGGATCAATCGCATAATCCCGCCTACTCCGTCTCCGTTTCTTGGCCAAGCGCTATCTACGAAAATCGCTCAACTAAAGATAAACTCATCGTTATCATCCAGCGTTGCGAGCAGCGCTTCGAGGTCGCTGTGGTCATGCCCACCAAATGATTTACCCTGCGCGATCATCATCTCGCGCATCTCTTTCCGAAACAACGACGCAACAGTCTCCTGCACGCCGCTGTCCAGCAAGGCCGCCGTCAGTCCTTGCTTGATCACCTCACGCTGGTGCGCGTTTTGCGCGACCAAATCACGTTGCTCTGCTGCGGTTTCCATCGCCCCAACCATCGCAAAGCGCAACTGCTCCGCAGTCATTGCTTCTTTGGTCAGGAAGTCATGGCAGCCGTTTCGCATGGCCGTGACCGCTGTCTCCATGTCACCGTCCCCAGTGATCATGATTGTAGCAACATCGCTGTTTAGGGTGCTGGCTTGGATATAGGACAGCACCTCAAGTCCGTCTCCCTGCGGCAATCGATAATCGATCAGGATTAGATCAAAAACCTCTCGCGTGACGGACTCTTTCATCTCGGCGATTGAACTTACTTCCGTTAACGAAACCATCAACGATGTATGTTGGCTCATACGCCGGATGCGCGCTCGGTCAAACGTACTGTCATCCAGCAACAGGGCTTTGATAACGTTTGGGAACACCCCCTCTTCGGGGCCTAAGATTTCGATTGGCAACGACATGACTCACACTCTCCCACTGAATATCCCAAAGTCAGAATATTCCACGGGTGCCTATCAAATGATAAATGCGCCCCCTTTCGGCGCGCATTTCCTACAAATAATTAATAGAAACAGTATTTAAAATTAAGAACTTAGGGGATATTTCATTCCTTAAGGACGGATAGACCCGCGCCGTTTTACGTCCTTAACTGTCAGCCTGACATCCATGCGGGATCACAACATCCACGCGCAACCCGCTATGGTCAGCATCCACTTCGGACAAAGTAACTTGCCCACCATAATGCTCCGCCAGCTTGCGTACATTAGCAAGCCCCATCCCCGTGCCCTCGACCTCGTCACGCGGTCGCAATGTGGTCATCGCGCCCAACGCCCGTCCGTAAAAGCGTTCCGGAATACCAGGTCCATCGTCACATACGGTGAACCGTATCATCCCGCCTTCTCGCTTTGTGCTGACAAAAACCGTGCCCTTCTTATCGTGATGGTGTTTGACCGCATTTCCGATCAACGCGCTCCACAGCACCAGAGCGTCCCGCTCGCCCATCATCACATGGCTGCTTTCGATATCCCGCACCAATTGCATGCTTTCGGGCAGATGCAATTCCGCCAACACTTCATCAAGCGTCGCTTCAACATCCACTCGCACCAGCGGCTGCATCCGTCCCACCCGCGAGTAGGCAAGCAAATCCATCAACATCCGGTCAAGACGCGCTGTATGGCGGTTCATCATCTCGATCGACTGCCCCACAGAACCCGTAATATCCACACCCGCCTCCGCCAAATCCTCGGCAATCCACTGCGGCAGCTCCAACAGGGCCCGCACGGACGCCCGCACATCGTGACTCATTAAGTAAATGAAATCATCGATGTCTTGCGTATCATTTGCAGGTGCTTGCGTCGGAGCAGCGGCATGTGCAGCATTGCGCGTCATGGGTCACCTTTCACGGAGTTTCACCCGCGACCCTACCAGCAGACTCCTTGCTGAGCCGTTAATCCACACAATGCCAAATGCAACAAAGGGCCCCTCAAGAGGAGCCCTTTGCACTGTCGGTTAGGACAGGTGGTAGATGCGTCTTACCCTTCTTGTGATCTTTTAGACGAAAAAGACACTGTCAGGGTTCGCTCACAAGCTTTGCTTGTAAGCTTACATCATGCCGCCCATGCCGCCCATTCCGCCCATGTCTGGCATGCCGCCACCGGCGCCGCCGTCTTTGGATGGACGATCAGCAACCATTGCTTCGGTTGTGATCAGCAGGCCAGCAACAGATGCCGCATCCTGAAGCGCTGTACGCACAACTTTCGCAGGGTCGATAACGCCGAACTTGAACATGTCGCCATATTCTTCGGTCTGTGCGTTAAAGCCGAAAGTCACATCGTTGCTCTCGCGGATTTTGCCAGCAACAACAGAACCGTCAACACCGGAGTTTTCAGCAATCTGACGTAGTGGTGCTTCAATCGCCTTACGGACAATCGAGATACCAACGTCTTGATCAGAGTTTGCACCCTTGAGGTCTGCAAGAATTTTGCCCGCTTGGATAAGTGCAACACCACCACCAACAACGATACCTTCTTGAACAGCGGCACGTGTCGCGTTCAGTGCATCGTCAACGCGGTCTTTACGCTCTTTGACTTCAACTTCGGACATG
>JBALTK010000055.1:0-20047 GCA_036964385.1 Sulfitobacter sp.
CCCAGGATAATCAGGCCCAAGTGTCTTCAGCGCGTCTTCAGCTCTGGCAAATGTTTCAGTGTCATAGCCGGAAAGAGCCAACCACTGGCTGATTGATTGACGCATATCCTTTTCGTCATCTACAATCGCAATCTTCATCGCCTGTGCCATATCTTTACTCCGCAGCCTGTGTTTCTGAATCGCCGTGATAGATCGGCAGTTGCATCTCAAATACCGCGCCCGCGCTTTGTCCGTTGCGCGCCATAAGCCGCCCGCCCAAATCGCTCACGATCCCCGATGAAATGGCAAGGCCAAGCCCCACCCCATCACCGGGCTGTTTGGTAGTGTAGAATGGCTCGAAGAGCGCATCCAAGTCCTCAATGCCCGGACCATTGTCCCGCACGGTCAACGTTGCCGTCTCTCCCGCGCTCAAAATGATCTCCACCTTCGGATGTCTCTCTGATTTGGTGGCATCAAGGGCGTTGCGCAAGAGGTTCACCAAAACCTGCTCGATCCGCATACGGTCGCCAAGGGTGTATACTGGCTCAGCGGGCAGAATGCTCTCGATCTGGACCTGCCGCTGGCGCAACTGTGGCTCCATCATGCTCAGCGACGAGGCGATTGCGTCGCCCATATTCACAGGTGAAAACACCTCTTGGCCCTTACGGGCATAGGATTTCAGCTGCCGCGTGATAGCGCCCATGCGCTCAATAAGATCATCAATACGTTGGAAAGAACTCAGCGCCTCTTCGGGACGGTTGCGCCGCAAAAGCAGCCGCGCACCCGCAAGATAGGTCTTCATCGCTGCCAACGGTTGGTTCAATTCGTGGCTCACGGCCGCTGACATCTCACCCAATGCGGCCAGTTTGCTCGACTGTTCAAGCGTTTGCTCGGCCACAGCAAGTGTCTCCTGCACGCGCTTACGCTCGGCGATTTCACGCTGTAGCGCTGCGTTCAATGCGCGAAGCTCTGCCGACTCGCGTTGGAAAAGCGCAGCTCGTCCCGCCGTCCGGCGGCTCAAAAAGTAGAATGTCAGGGCTAAAAGAATCGCAAAACCCATTACTTCGAGCGCCAGAACGCCATTCACCCGCTCGCGCACACTGGCATACGTTGTGTAGCTCACCATGCGCCAGCCCCGAAAATTCACCCGAGATTCAAGGCGCATTACAGCCTCGCCCTGCAAATATGCATCGGGGGGCAAAGCGGTCCAATCCGCCGTTGCTTGGATCGCACGCTCGATTGCACCTTGCGGGGTCTGATTGGCGAGCGCCTCGTCTTCGGTTTTTCCGCGCCAGCGCTGCTCCGTGGCGAGGATAATCTCACCCGTGCTGCCGGTCACAATCACAGCATCAGATATCCCAGCCCAAGCGCGCTCGAACTTCTTGAGGTCCACTTCGACGGCAATGACACCGACCGTCGTGCCGCCGTTCTGAATACGACGAGAATAGAAAAAGCGGTAGCCACCAGTATCCACCTGCATCGTGCTGAATATCGTGGCGTTAGAGCGAATGGCATCAACGAAATAGGGCTGCGCACGGTGCAAAGCACCAAGACGGTTCCGGTCGGTCGCAGCCACCGTGCGCCCGTCTGTATCGAGCAGCATCAGCGAGGCTGCGCCAATCTCTTCTACAAAGGAAATAAGTCGCTGTGTGGACAGAGAATAATCAGCGCTCTCAAGGGCAGCGATCAACGTGGGGTCACGCGCCAAAAGCTGTGGCACAATCGCGTTCTGCCGCAACTCGGCCAACAGGTTCCCACCGTAAAGCGCGATCCGCAGCTCCGCACGGTTGCGCGTGCTTTCCGTGAAGCGGTCAGTAAGCAAACGGTTGGTGACCGAAATCACCCCCACCGCAAGAATGAGCATGACAAACAACGCAACCCGCACCCGCCAGCTGATCGCGGCGGGTTGCCAAGGTGGATTTTCGAGCGGGAGATCATCTTTCATACCAACACCCTACCACAGGGTACTGCATGCTCAAGTCAGGCTGTTGTCAGCGCCCCTGCCAATGCGCGGAAGAGCGCCACCCCGTCAGTCCCACCGTGGTTCGCATCCGCCGCCCGCTCTGGGTGAGGCATCATGCCTAAGACACGGCGGTTGTCAGAAAGGATGCCCGCGATGTCCGCTAGAGCGCCATTGGGATTGTCGGTGTATGTAAACGCAATCTGATCCTCGCCTTTGAGTTTCGCAAGCGTCTCTGCGTCCGCAAAGTAGTTACCATCGTGGTGCGCGATCGGAATGTCTATCACATCACCCGCGTTGTAGCCGTTCGTATAATCAGAGGCAGACGTCTCAACCTTCAGGCCAACGGTCTTACAGATATACTTGAGCCCCGCATTGCGCAGCAACGCACCAGGCAACAGACCAGTTTCGGTCAAGACTTGAAAACCGTTGCAGATGCCCATGACATAGCCACCACGCGCCGCGTGATCCGCCACTGATTTGCAAATTGGTGAGTTTGCAGCAATCGCGCCGCAGCGCAGGTAATCTCCGTAAGAGAACCCGCCTGGAATGCCAACAATATCAACACCCTCTGGCAGTGTGCTGTCCTTGTGCCAGACCATGGTGACATCAGCGCCGGCCTGCTCGAATGCGACGGCTAAATCACGGTCACAGTTCGAGCCCGGAAAAACAACAACAGCTGCGCGCATCAGGACATCTCCACCGTGTAGCTCTCGATTACAGTGTTCGCGAGCAGCTTTTCGCACATCTGCGTCACATCCGCCTCGGTCGCATCATCCGCCAGATCAAGTTCGATAACCTTACCCTGCCGAACGCCTTTTACCCCGTCAAAGCCCATCGCACCAAGCGCGTGGCGTACCGCTTCGCCTTGCGGGTCCAACACGCCGGTCTTCAACATCACATGCACACGAGCCTTCATTTCTTCACTCCATTTCTGCGCCAGAAGCGGGAATGACAGAGCAGCTCCACCCGTCATATACCCAACCTAGCGAACTCAATCTCAATAAAAACCATTCAGTGACCATATCAAACCGGACCGAAGCCACTTCGGAATGATGCACCATCTCTAACCAATCCGGACCGCCATCATCACTCGGGAGGACACTTACCGAAAAGGCTTTTTCGTCAAACACAGCCATGACATCGTTCTGAGCCAAGGCATCCGACAACAACGGATCAGGATAGCAAAAGTGCGAAACCTCGCGCGTCACAATCCCATCATCGCCATGACTGGCAAGGTTGCCCCGCAGCAGATCATTCGATGCGGGCCAGCCAACCGGCGACACGGATTGATCGCCGCCGGCCTCCATCAGTTGATCAGCGTAGGCTTGGTAATCGGCGTGGACGTTTTTGGCATAACACCCAAACGCGTTGCCACTTCTGTATAAGCGTCCGTCAGTGACCCCAGATCGCGGCGGAACACATCTTTGTCAAGCTTTTGACCCGTCTCGATATCCCACAAACGGCAGCTGTCGGGCGAAATTTCATCCGCAACGATCAGGCGCTGGAATTCACCGTCATAGACGCGGCCTACCTCAATCTTGAAGTCGATCAGCTTGATCCCAACGCCGTACATGATGCCAGACATAAAATCGTTCACCCGCAGTGCGAGGCTCAAAATATCGTCCATGTCTTGCTGGCTGGCCCAACCAAAGGCCGCGATGTGCTCTTCAGAAACCAGAGGATCGCCGAGAGAATCGTCTTTGTAGGAATATTCAACAATCGGACGCGGCAACTGTGTGCCTTCTTCGATGCCCAAACGCTTGGACATGGTGCCCGCAGCATAGTTACGCACGATAATTTCGAGCGGCACAATTTCGACCTGACGGATCAACTGCTCACGCATGTTGAGGCGTTTGATAAAGTGCGTCGGTACGCCGATCTGGTTCAGACCAGTCATAAAATACTCGGACAAACGGTTATTCAGAACACCCTTGCCATCAATCACCGCTTTTTTCTCGGCGTTAAACGCTGTTGCATCATCCTTGAAGTACTGCACGATCGTACCAGGCTCTGGGCCTTCATACAGAATTTTAGCTTTGCCTTCGTAGATTTTTTTGCGGCGGGCCATGGGCGTCCCCTGTAGTTGCGAGCCGCGGGGGAGTCCCGCTGTTCTTTCGGCACTCTCTTAGTGCACAGCGCGCGGTGCTGCAAGCAGGCTGCCTGCGCTAGCCTTTAGTCCCATCAAATTCATAACCATCCTGAAGATTATGAATCTTGCTCTCACCTGCGTGGCGTGAAAAAACGCGCGATAACCAAGGATAGGTCTCACGCCTCTCCCAAATGCCCTTTTTTCCGCGCGGAGCCTGCAAAATGACAAACCCACTCATCGATCTTCTGGCAGAAAAAGGCGTGCTTTTGGCCGATGGCGCCACAGGGACCAACCTGTTCAACATGGGCCTGATGGCAGGAGAGCCACCAGAGTTCTGGAACACAGACGAGCCAGACAAGATCCTCACTCTCTATCGCGGCGCCGTAAATGCGGGTTCCGACGTCTTTCTAACCAATAGTTTTGGCGCGAACGCCTCGCGTCTCAAATTGCACAACGCCCAGAAGCGCGCGCACGAGCTGAGCCGTATCTCAGCGGAACTCGCCCGCGAGGTCGCCGACACTGCGGGGCGTAAAGTAATCGTTGCAGGCTCCGTTGGCCCTACAGGCGAGATTATGGAACCTGTTGGCACGTTGTCCCACGCTACTGCCGTCGAAATGTTCCACGAGACCGCAGACGGCCTGAAAGCAGGCGGGGCCGATGTTGGCTGGCTTGAAACCATCTCTGCCCCCGAAGAATACCGTGCAGCCGCAGAAGGCTTTGCTCTTGCGGGTCTGCCTTGGGTCGGCACGATGAGTTTTGACACCGCAGGACGCACCATGATGGGCATGACCTCTGCAGGTATGGTCGAAATGGTCGGTGAGATGGACAATGCCCCCCTCGCCTTTGGTGCCAACTGCGGTACAGGCGCCTCTGATCTGTTGCGCACAGTTTTGGGTTTCAGCGCCAAAGACCCCAAACAGCCCATCATCGCCAAAGGGAACGCAGGCATCCCCAAATATGTCGAAGGCCACATTCACTATGACGGCACGCCAGAATTGATGGCGACCTATGCGGTCATGGCGCGCAACTGTGGCGCACAAATCATCGGCGGCTGCTGTGGCACCATGCCAAGCCACCTTGAGAAGATGCGCGAAGCCCTTGATACAATGCCCAAAGGTGAGAAGCCCGAACTGGAAGAGATTACCGCAGCGCTTGGTGCCTTCTCCTCCGAGAGCGACGGCACAGACGGCAACGCCCCAACCCGCGCACCGCGCAAGGGACGCCGCCGCAGCTAGACAACACTAAAAACTGCCACAGTTCGGTACCGCTGCGTCGCGGTTTACCGCTGTGTTGTCGCAAATGCTTTAGTATTTTCACACGGCTCTGACAAAACTGATCAAAAGCCATGGCCACAAGGCCTGCCACGCAAAGGGAACACCATGTCTGACGAAGACGAAATCATCCTTGCCGATCTGGACGACGAAGAACTGGTCCAACAGATGTTCGATGACCTCTATGATGGTCTCAAAGAAGAGATCGAGGAATCTGTTAACATACTCATCGCACGCGGTTGGGCGCCTTATGATGTCCTGACAAAAGCACTTGTCGGTGGTATGACCATTGTTGGCGCGGACTTCCGCGATGGCATTTTGTTTGTGCCCGAAGTGCTGCTTGCCGCCAACGCGATGAAGGGTGGGATGTTCATTCTCAAGCCCCTTCTCGCCGAAACAGGCGCACCGCGCGTGGGCAAGATGGTTATCGGAACTGTCAAAGGCGACATTCACGACATCGGCAAGAACCTCGTTTCCATGATGATGGAAGGTGCGGGCTTTGAAGTGGTCGATCTCGGGATTAACAACCCTGTTGAAGCCTACCCCGAAGCGCTGGAGAAAGAGGGTCCCGATATTCTCGGTATGTCCGCCCTGCTCACCACCACAATGCCCTATATGAAAGTCGTGATCGACACGATGATCGAGCAAGGCATCCGCGATGATTATATCGTTCTCGTCGGCGGCGCGCCTCTGAACGAAGAGTTCGGCAAAGCCATCGGTGCAGACGCCTATTGCCGTGACGCGGCTGTTGCCGTCGAGACAGCAAAAGAATGGGTCGGTCGCAAGCATAACAGCGTCAACGCCTGAACCAGAGACGATGTTTGATCAAAGGCCCTGCACTGCGGGGCCTTTTTTCGTACCGCAGCAGCCACTACCTTAAGAAGTGAAAGGATATATTATGCCCCTCGCCCCCTTCGCTCTCATCCTCGCCGTGGTCATCATTGCCGCTGCCCTCACAGTCTGGGCACTTACATCCGCAGGCCCCTTGGCGTTCTCGATCGCGGTGCCGGTCTTGCTAATTGCAACAGCCGCCGTTTGGATATGGCGCAAATGAGCCTCTCAGACACCCAACTTACCGAAGAAGGTCTGCCGCTACATTCTGTACGGGGCAAAGTGTTGATCATCGCCTGCGGTGCGCTTGCCCGCGAGATCATTGATCTAAAAGAGGCAAACGGCTGGACCCATCTCGACTTGACTTGCTTGCCTGCCAACTACCACCTGTACCCTGAGAAAATAACTGACGCGGTGCGCGCTACAGTTGCAAAGCACCGCACTGCCTATGACGATATTTTCATCGCCTACGCTGATTGCGGCACGGGTGGACTGCTAGAGGCCGCCTGCAAGGATCTGGGTGTGGAGATGGTCGCAGGGCCCCATTGCTACAGCTTTTTCGAGGGCAATGACCGATTTTCAAAAATCAGCGAAGATGAGATCACAACCTTCTACCTCACTGATTTTCTGGTTCGCCAATTCGATGCGTTCATCATCAAGCCCATGGGCCTCGACCGCCACCCAGAGCTGCGGGACATGTATTTTGGCAATTACGAAAAGCTGGTATATCAGGCCCAGACTGACGATCCGGCTCTTACGGCAAAAGCGGAAACCTGCGCTGCCCGCCTCGGCCTCACGTTCGAGCGCCGGTTCACAGGCTACGGCGACCTCAAGACTGTTCTCACAGACCTCTAAAGCCCCGATAACGCCTAACCTGCGCGCGCTGCCGTCTCGCGAACACGCTCGATCATTGCTGTGAGGCCGTTGGAGCGCTGCGCTGACAAATGATCGTTTAACCCCAATCGCCCCATCTCTGCCTTGGCATCCACGGCGAGGACTTCGGCAGGTGTTAACCCGTTATAAAGGGTGCGCAGAACGGCAATTAGACCTGATACAATCATGGCATCTGACGCGCCGTCAAAATGTAGCTTGCCGTCTTTCATCTCGGCATGCAGCCAGACCTGACTAGCACAACCGTCCACCTTAAGCGCCGGTACTCTAAGTGCCTCGGGCAGCGCCTCCATAGACTTTCCCTGATCAATCACATGGCGATAGCGATCTTCCCAATCGTCCAGAAATTCAAAATCCTCAACCAGCTCTTCAAATTGTGCAGTGGCCATGTCGCGGCTCCCATTTCATCTTATTTCGCTTGAGGTAGGCCTTAGTTACCCAAACGTCCAGCCCCGCCCCTTCCCAACCGTGCAGGGATGCGGTAGTCAGTTGGAAACGTCAGTATTCAGCGGCAGGTCCTATGCGTATTTCCCTTACCGTACTTTTGGTTGCCTCCATGGGCCTTGGCGCTTGTGGTGTTGTGCGCAACAGCGCGCTTAACCCGACCAACTGGTTTGGACGCTCCACATCTGTCCCTGTTGAAGAAGTTTCGACGAACCCCCTTATTCCTGCCGAAAGCGGGCTTTTCGCCTCACGTAGAAAAGCAAACGCGCTTTATATCGGGGAGCCGTTTGACGAGATCGTTGATCTGACTGTTGAACGCATTCCAGGTGGTGCGATTATCCGTGCTACAGGACGTGCAGCGCGCCAAGGGACGTATTCGGTGCAGCTTACGCCTGAGAACGAAGACGAAGCGCCTGTAAACGGTGTGCTGACCTACCGCCTTGAGGGTGTTGCACGCACCAATACCGCTGTAGGTACACCGCCCACCCGCGAAGTAACGGCAGCGCGCAAACTCACATCACAAGAGCTGCGCAGCGTTCGGACCATCCGTGTTGAGGGTCAGCGTAACGCGCGCGTCGCGCGCCGCTAAGCTCTTACCTGCACATACAATTATTAAGTTAGACGTCAGTTAGAAATCGTGCGGATCAGATCCGCACGACTTTTACATCATTGCCAACAGCCGTGAGCGCAATCTTGCCCTCACACAGCGCAATCGCGTCATTCCCGAACACTTCCAGTCGCCAGCCACGCATCGCCTGAACGTCGCGCGATCCCGCAGCAATTGCATCCAGATCAGAGGCGTTTGCAATCAGCTTCGCCGCAACACTCGCGCTCTCGGTTTTCGCCTTAAGCAGCACCCGCAGTAAATCGGCCAGCGCAGGATTAACCTGAAGCTTTTCACGGCTGCGGTCGGCCTGTGGCAGGTCGTCGTTAGGGCAGGAAATACCCGCCGCTACAGCTTTGAGGATACCATCCGCGATGTCGCCTTTGCGCGCGTCACGCAGCAGCAAACGCGCACGTCCCAGCTCTTCATGGTTCTTGGGCTTGTTTGAGGCCAACTCGACCATCGCATCGTCCTTGTAGACACGGTTGCGGGGGATATTACGCTCTTGGGCATAGGCCTCGCGGAAAGCTGCCAGTTCACGCACGATCCCGAGGAAGCGACCCGAATTTGTCCGTGTCTTGACCCGCTTCCACGCATCGCGTGGTGCGGTGATATAGGTATCGGGGTTAGTAAGCACTCGAAGCTCTTCCTCGACCCAATTATGACGGCCCGACTCTTCGAGCTTGGCTGCCAAAAACTCGTACACTTGACGCAGGTGCGTCACATCGGCCAGCGCATATGTTTTCTGCGCATCTGTCAGCGGGCGGCGCGACCAGTCGGTAAAGCGTGAAGTTTTATCGACGCCTTCCTTGGCTATCTTGCGCACCAGCGTCTCATATCCGACCTGCTCACCAAAACCGCAAACCATTGCAGCAACCTGCGTGTCAAACAGCGGCTCGGGAAAGACTTGTGCATCTACATAGAAAATCTCGAGATCTTGGCGCGCTGCGTGAAAGACCTTCACTACAGAAGTATCGCGGAACAGCTCATACAGAGGCTCCATCGACAGGCCGTCCACCAGTGGGTCAACCAGCACCGCGCCACTGTCATCGGTTCCAGGCATAGCCAGTTGAATCAAACAGAGTTTGGAGTAATACGTCCGCTCTCGCAGAAATTCCGTATCAACGGTAACAAAGGGATGTTTCGCAGCTTCCGCGCAATAGGCGGCCAGCTCTTCGGTGGTGGTAATCGTGCGCATACAGCAAATATCCTATCTCTGCTTCAAGCGGTACAGAACTGCGCAGGGATTGACCAGCCAGCTTTGTAAAAACTCAGGACTGCAAGATTAGTGGTTCCCGCTCCCCTGCCGCAAATCGGCGCAGGACTGCGGGATATAGGCGGTGTTCTTGCACCAGCACCCGCGCGGCCAGAGTATCGGGCGTGTCCCCTTCTAGTACAGGCACGTGAGCCTGACCCAAGATAGGCCCGTCATCCAACGCAGCGGTCACTTCATGAACACTACAACCATGCACAGTGTCACCTGCCTCCAACGCCCGCGCGTGGGTGTGTAGGCCTTTGTATTTTGGTAAGAGGGACGGATGGATGTTGATCATTCGGCCTGCCCACTGATCAATAAAGCCAGCAGTCAGAACTCGCATAAATCCAGCAAGGCAGATCATATCTGGCGCGAAAGGTTCTAGCGCTGCACTAATCGCCGACTCAAACGCAGCACGGTCACCGGCAAAAGGGCGGTGATCGACCACAACAGTCGGCACGCCCCGCTCCCGCGCACGGATCAACCCACCCGCATCTGCATTATTGGACAACACTACGCAGGGCATACCCGCATGCCCTGCCCGTGCCATATCATCCAGCAACGCCACCATGTTGGAGCCGCCACCCGAGATGAACATCGCAACCCGCATCATCAGACGAGGCTGCCCTCGTAGGTCACGCCTTCTTCTTCGACGATGGTGCCCATGTTATAAACGGTCTCACCCATCTCGGTGAGCAGCTTGGTGGCATCTTCTGCCTTATCCGCAGGCACAACCATGATCATGCCAACACCCGAGTTATAGGTTTTAAGCAGTTCTTCCTCATCCATGCCGCCATGAGCCGTGAGCCAACGGAACACTGGTGGCAACTCCCACGCATTCAGATCAATTTGTGCGCCCAATCCTTCAGGCAGAACACGTGGCAGGTTTTCGGTCAGACCACCGCCAGTGATATGGGCCAACGCATGGACCATACCTTCGCGTGCCGCAGCCAGCGCAGGTTTCACATAAAGGCGTGTGGGTGTCAGCAAAACTTCTCCCAACGTACCTGCATCCCAGGGGCACGGATCTTCCCACTTCATGCCTGAATGCTCAACGATGACCCGTACAAGGCTGTAACCGTTGGAATGCACACCATCACTGGCCAGCCCCAACAGCACATCACCTGCAGCCACATTAGCGGGCAGCGTACCGCCCCGCTCCATCGCGCCGACACTGAAACCTGCGAGGTCGAAATCGCCCTCAGGGTACATCCCGGGCATTTCCGCCGTCTCGCCGCCTATCAGCGCACAGCCGGACAATTCACAGCCCTTGGCAATGCCCTCGATAATCCGCGTGGCTGTGTCCAGCTCCAGCTTGCCTGTGGCAAAGTAGTCGAGGAAGAACAAAGGTTCCGCGCCCTGACAAACCAGATCGTTGACGCACATCGCAACCAGATCAATGCCCACACCGTCAACATTGCCCGTATCAATCGCGATGCGCAGCTTGGTCCCGACGCCATCTGTGGCGGCAACAAGCACCGGATCATCGTATCCCGCTGCCTTGAGATCAAAGAGTGCGCCAAAGCCGCCCAAGCCCGACATAACACCCGGACGTATGGTCCGCTTGGCCGCAGGTTTGATCCGCTCCACAAGCGCGTTGCCCGCATCAATATCCACACCCGCGTCCGCGTAAGTGATCCCGTTTTGTCGCTCAGTCATTCTCAAAAGCCTCTGGCTGGAAAATCCGTTGCCCTGCGACCTAAATCATATCGGGCCAAGTCGCAACGCAAACCCTTGACGAAACCTCCCGACCGCAATACCCAATCCGCAGGCGGGCCTGTAGCTCAGTTGGTTAGAGCAGAGCGCTCATAACGCTTTGGTCGTAGGTTCGAGTCCTACCGGGCCTACCATTTTCGAAATCACCGCCATATTTTGTTGAGTTCTGACGCGTAACGGACCTTGGATTAATCACTTCGGTCAAAGTTTTCAAAATGGCGCGTGCTGCCAAATTAATCGTTGGAAACCAACGAAGCCCGATTTCTGAACTTTGCGAGACAAGTTTAAGATGTGATGGATGAGGTAAATGCCGGCATGCTTTTTGCCAAAGCGGCGCCTCGGGCAGGCTCCAAAATTTGCGCAGGTGGCAAAGCCTCCATTAATTTGGGGCAGAAGTGATCTGCTTTCGATCCACCCTTTGCCTTTCGCAAACTAAACAGCACCATTCTTGGCGACACGTCGCAAGAACGCTTTTGTACGTGGATCATCGGGGGCCTCCAGCAACTTTTCAGGTTCGCCTTGCTCGATGATCTGACCATCCGACATAAATATAATCCGATCTGCAATTTCGCGGGCGAACTGCATTTCATGGGTGACGATCAGCATCGTTTGACGCTTCTCGGCGACGCGGCGCATCAAGTCTAGAACCTCACCAACCCATTCAGGGTCAAGGGCGGAAGTGGGTTCATCGAATAGCATCAAATCAGCGTCCAGAGCCATTGCGCGGCCAATTCCCACGCGCTGCTGCTGCCCACCCGAAAGTGCTGCGGGATAAGAGGCCGCCTTGTCTGCCAGACCGGTCTCGCGCAACGTCTCATCCGCGCGCGCCACCGCATCGGCCTTGGACAAGCCTTTGACGGTGATGAGCGCCTGAGTGATGTTTTCCCGCGCGGTCTTGTTTGCAAAGAGGGCATAGTTCTGAAACACAAACGCAGTTCTGCGCCGTAATGCCAAAACATCAGCCCGCGATGCGCCATTTGGATCAACAGTCAGATCGCCAACACGAATTGTCCCACTGTCTGGCCGATCCAGAAAATTGATGCATCGCAACAGCGTGGATTTTCCCGTACCTGACGGTCCGATGACAACCACACGCTCACCGTGTGCGATGTCCAGTGTAATATCTTTCAGGACAGACGTATCACCAAAGGATTTATTCAGCCCCGTGATCGAGATCGCGGCATTCGAGGTCATCTTGCATACGCCTTGTTCAGATAGGTTTCGAGGTGGCGTTGGGCGAATGACAGCGCCTCCACCATGATCCAGTAGATAGCGGCAACAACCAAGAACGCCTCGAAGTAGAGAAAACTGCCCGCTGCTTCTTTCTGCGTGGCCCCCATGAGCTCAGTGACCCCTAGTGTAAACGCGAGGGAGGTGCCTTTGATCATGTCGATGAAGTAATTGACCAACGTTGGCGCGGCGACGCGTGCGGCCTGTGGTAGAATGATGTGACCCATCATTTGCGTCTGCGTCATACCAACGGCCTGCGCCGCCTCCCACTGACTGCGGTCCACGCCGAGGATCGCAGTCAGTGGGAGGCGGCGCAGGCCATGTAGGCGGAAAAGTGGAGCGTCAGCCCCATAACAGTGGCTGTGACACCATCAATTGTGGTCAGAAACGAGAGAGCCTGCGGGAGGCCATAATAAAACAGAAACAATTGGACCAACAGCGGCGTACCGCGAAAGAAGCTGATGAAAAGGCGGACAAATACGTCGAGCACAGGCACACGGAATACCCGCTCCACGGCCATAACCGATGCCAGAATGAGGGCAAAGAACATGCCCACCAACGCCATGAAAAGCGTCAGAGGAACATAGCCCAACAAAACGGGGACCAAATCCCACATGTATTCGAAATCCAGCGCCCGCATAAATATTACTCCGCGACCGAGATGTCTGCACCAAACCACTTTTCGGAAATTTCGGTCAACGTACCGTTTTCCTGCAGGGTGGTAATTGCGGCGTCGATACGGTCGCGCAACGCCGTACCTGCATCGTCATTACGAAATGGCAGAGCATTGCGGATTTCGCTGAACGGTTTACCCGCCAATGCCAGCGGCAGAGGGCTTTGCGCGATTAGCTGCGCGGAGGATACCCGATCCATGACGAAGGCATCTACACGTCCGAGGGCGGTGTCTTGGGCGATGTTGCTCTCATAGGTTTTAATCGTAATGTCATCAGCATTCGGAAGCGCGCTCAGCAACTGCTCAAAGTTCGAGCCAAGATTGACCGCCACTGTCTTACCGCTGAGGTCTTCAACACTCGCGATCGTATCCTCATTGCCAGCTTTAACCACGACCTGCGCGCCATCAAAAACATAAGGTTGGGAAAAGGCAAATTTCGCCTCGCGTTCCGGTGTTATGGTGATCTGGTTGGCGATGGTGTCGATCCGACCTGTTTCTAGTGCACCAACTAATCCTGAGAAGGACATCGTGACAAAATTCACTTCGTCTCCCGTTTCCGCTGCGATGGCATTGATGAAATCGACTTCAAACCCTTGCAACACATCGAGCTTCACGAAGGTGAAAGGGAAATATCCGCCCGACATGCCAACATTCAACGTTTCGGCCTGCGCCGCGCTGAAGGAGATCGTTAGGGCTAGTGCCGTAATTGCTAATGATTTTTTCATTCTTTGCTCCGTTCTTTCAGGCAGCACCTAACATGTCTTAGATACGCTTCAATGGGTTCAACGAAGACAGGTACAGCGTTGCAGGTTCATCGGGCTGATTGGAATGACGTTCTTGAAGATGGACGTTCTGAGGAATGGAATTACACTCGTTAGCCTCATTCGGAACGGGGTCTTTGTATGGGCTGATTTTGGTCGTGTCGGGCGAGGCAACGCCTCCGCTTTGCCCCGTTCAGGGCATCCCCCCTTAACGCCGCACGAATATAGCTAACTAAGGTATCGTGACCGTGGAGCGCCGTTGGGCGTTGGTCTACATGGTTTCACACATGTTACCTAGTACTGTTCATGTGCGTTCTGGACAGTCGGTGTAGGATGTATACCTACGTGTTCGAGCCCAAGAAACGAATTAGGATACCGCATGAAAACCGACTCTCTCTTCCGCCCCTTCTCCCTTAAAGGGATGGAACTGGCCAACCGCATCGTGATGGCCCCCATGACCCGCAGCATGGCCCCTGAAGGCATCCCTGGACAGCCGCAGGTGGATTATTATGAGCGCCGTGCCGCAGCAGATGTTGGCCTTATCCTGACTGAAGGTACTGTGATTGACCGCCCTGCGTCACGCAACTTGCCCGGCATTCCGTTCTTTCATGGCGAAAAAGCGATGACAGGATGGACTGACGTCGCCAACGCAGTGCACGCTGCAGGCGGCAAAATCGCACCGCAAATATGGCACACAGGCTCGATCCGCGGTGGTAAGTGGGAGCCAGAGGCCGAAGCGGAAAGCCCCTCTGGCCTTGTGGGTCCGAATGATCCCCGCGGCCATGCGATGACCGAAGCAGACATCGAAGACACAATCGCAGCGTTTGCAAACTCAGCCAAACTGGCCCGCGACGCAGGTTTTGATGCCGTCGAAGTGCACGGCGCGCACGGGTATCTGATTGACCAGTTCTTCTGGTCCGGCTCGAACCAACGTGACGACAACTGGAACGGACCAACGATCAAAGAACGCTCCCGCTTTGCCGCAGAGATCGTGAAGGCGATACGCACCGCCGTCGGTCCTGACTTTCCGCTTATCCTGCGCGTCAGCCAATGGAAGCAGCAGGATTACACGGCGCGACTGACATCGACGCCAGAAGAGATGACAGACTGGCTCATGCCGCTGGTCGATGCAGGTGTTGACATGCTGCACTGCTCTCAGCGGCGTTTTTGGGAGCCTGAATTCCCAGAACTGGACGGCGAGGACGGCCTGAACTTTGCCGGCTGGGCGAAAAAGCTGACCGGTGCTGCAACGATTAGCGTGGGGTCCGTCGGCCTTAACTCCGACTTCGGCGGTGCCTTTGTTGGTAAAGGGTCGCAGACCTCTCCGATTGACCAGTTGATCACTCGTATGGAACGGGATGAGTTCGACCTGATCGCAGTGGGCCGCGCATTGCTGTCTGATGCGCAATGGGTGCAAAAAGTTCGTGAGGGTCGCATGGAAGACTTGCATGGCTTCAACATCGAAGACCTAAAGACCCTTAATTGAGTTGAGTGGCGGGCTAGCAGGGTTAGCCCGCCACTCAACACAGCCGCGATTGCATTCCTAGGTAACGAAACGCCCGACGCATCGTCGAATTAGAAGCAAGGGCTGCCCAGTGGCAGACTGCATTTACTCACCCCTAGCGATACGGACCGGCAATCATCAGGCCGGACGTGCAGCAGAGCATTGACGCGCACGGGATAGCTCAAAGCATCAATACTCCGACTGGCATTGATTTCTGAGTTTCTAGAACCCGAAAACTGAGAGCCGCTAGTTTCTGGTCGGGCTTACGTACCAGTTCACCTTCATCTCGACTACCGTCTCGTCGTCTGCGTCACGGATATCGATTGTGACGTCGAACACTACTTTGTCTTCAGCTTTCAGGGTGGCGAGCAAGTCCGCACCTTCAATGGAGGTCCGCGCCGTGGCCGTCAGATTTCCCTGCGCGAATTTGCGATAGGTAATTTCGGCCATCGCCGCGACGGGTCTCATTTGCAAAATAACGGGCGCTAGCGCACCTGCCACTGCTGCCCCCGAGGCCGCCTCACCCAAGGTGAACATCGCTCCTGCATGCTGGCCTTTGATATGGTTTTCAGTCTCCGAGCGTTGCGCCAACCGTGCAATGGCAAACCCGTCCCCAACTTCCAGCAGTTCGACGCCCGTGTGCGTGGCATATGGAACAGCCTTCCCCAGATGGGTTTTGATCATCTTGTATGGATCCATGGCGCAGTTTCTCCCGTTTTATGCGACAAGTTGTGCATATTTGACCGCACATCATCAACCCTATCAACCCTGCCCGAAGGTCAGCGCGCGATAACGATATCGGCCCGCAGGCCGCCCATCCGCTCGGATACGCCTAACCGCAGCACACCACCATGGCTGCGCGCGACATCCACTGCGATGGCGAGGCCAAGCCCAACCCCACCGCCTTTGTCCTGATTTCGCGCCGGATCAAGGCGGGTAAAAGGCCGCGTCGCTTGTTCGCGCTGTGCCTCAGGAATGCCGGGACCGTCATCTTCTACACGTATGCGCAGGGTTTTATCGGTGAGCAGCACAGAAACTTCAGCCCTCGCGCCATAGCGCACACCGTTGGAAATCAGGTTGTCCACCGCTCGGCGCATTGCGACCTCGCGCAGTTTGACAGTGCCCTTCCCTTCTCCCTCACGCGCCAGCAAACGCACGTCGCGGCCCGCACGTTGTGCGCTTTGCACAATCGCTTCAACCATCGCAATCGGGTCAACAGCTTCCGGCTCACCCTCTGCCGCGCCTTTGGCAAAGCTCAGAAACTCGTCCAGCATTCCCTGCATATCCGCCACATCCTGCAACAGCGGTTCGGCATCCTCATCGTCCAACATCGCAAGGCCAAGACGCAATCGCGTCAAAGGTGTGCGCAAGTCATGACTGACACCCGAAAGCATCAGTGTGCGCTGCTCTATGTGGCGCTCAATCCGGTTCCGCATGTCAACAAACGCATTGCCAGCTGCGCGCATCTCAACCGCTCCAGCCGGTGTATAAGGCACATGCCTGCCCCGCCCGAATGCCTCTGCCGCCCGCGCAAGGCGTTTGATCGGGCGTAGCTGATTACGCAAATAAATACTTGCAATGAAAGTCATGACTACGCCAAACACAGTTGTATAAACAAACATTTGATGCGGATTTGAGGCCGATATCCGCCGTCTCTCAAAGCCGACAATCATCACGCCATGACGACTTTGGGCATAGACTTGGACGCCGTTGCCGTTTGACAAGTCCACCGCGATGACAGCGGGCAGTTTATCCTTAAGTCGTTGGGTCAGCACGCGACCAGAGTAATCGTACCAGACCCGCGCATTTTGGGGGGCATTCAACGCTGACAGCGCCAGCGACATATCCAACAAGCCCAAAGAACTTTCGACATCCCGCTGGGCTTGCACCGCTGACGGAGCCCCGTCTGCAACCTCTAGAACCAGTGCAATTTCGCGCACTACCGTATCGGTCATCTGATGGGTTACCCCCTCAAAATGGCGTTGTGCAAAAATCACAGTCACGACCAGTTGCAAGATGACGACCGGCAACATCAGGATCAACGCAGCGCGTCCGTAAATTCCGCGTGGCATATAGTGTTTGAGCAAATCAAAGGACATGCGTTAAACGTAAGCTCTCACTGCCCCAAGCGAAAGGCCAAACGATGCTGCCCCCAGACGACTTTGATCCGCCAATCGGTAAACCCGAAACGCTTGAGACTGGATTGCGCCGCATCGTCGCGCCGAACCCGTCTCCCATGACCTATCGTGGTACAAACACCTATTTACTGGGAGAAACGGCACTGGCCGTGATCGATCCCGGCCCTCAGGATCTGGCCCACCTTGACGCAATTCTCTCAGCAGTGCGCAGTGATCAGCACATCAGCCACATTATCGTAACTCACACTCATCTTGATCATTCTCCCCTCGCCCGCGATTTGTCCCAACGCTCTGGTGCACCGATTCTGGCATTCGGCGACGCACAGGCAGGCCGTTCAGACGTGATGCATCAACTTGCCGCTGCAGGAACTGTAGGCGGTGGTGAGGGTATAGATACCGAGTTTGCTCCCGATCAAATCGTAGCTGATGGCGAAGTGATCAAAGGAGACGGTTGGGAACTCGAAGTTCTGCATACCCCAGGTCACATCGGGAATCACATTTCTCTTGGCTGGAACGATGCATGTTTTACCGCAGATCACGTTATGGGCTGGGCCTCATCGTTGGTTTCGCCACCAGACGGGGACCTCACCGATTTCATGCACTCATGTACCCGCCTCCAGCAAAGCGATTGGCGCGTTTTTTATCCCGGTCACGGCGCGCAAATCGACACGCCTGCTGCACGCCTTGATTGGCTGGTCAAGCACAGGCGCGCGCGCGAAGCCTCGATACTCGACCTACTCCTGCAGGGCTCGACAACCGCGCCAGCCCTCGCAGCCAATATCTATACACAAACTCCTCCAGCGCTTCTCGGTGCTGCCACACGCAACGTTCTGGCCCATCTCATTGACCTAAAAGGCAGAGGACTGATCACCCACGACGGCCCTCTGCATGAAAGCACAGTTTTTACACAAAGCACTCCGCGGTAAAGTTTTTCAAAAAAGGTCCGAAAACACTCTGGACGCGCCAAAATACCGCCGCTATACGATGCAGACCGTTCCGACGTAGCTCAGCGGTAGAGCAGTTGACTGTTAATCAATTGGTCGTAGGTTCGATCCCTACCGTCGGAGCCATTTCCCTCATAAGCACTTGTTATATAAGCCCTTATGAGGGAAATGGTCTTTAGCTGCGGCACCGCAGTGTACCACCACCTCAGCCATTTGCGTTCCATCCGTTTTCAGAGAACGGAATGATGATGAACACACAGCCACACCTGTCGAAACGCGGCGATGTTTACCAATGGCGGCGTAAAACCAGACGCTTTTCCACAGGAAACATCGATATCAAGCTGTCGTTAGGGACGACAGATCGCCAGCATGCGCATATCTTGGCTCGGAAAGTCAGTGCGGAGAGTGATATGATCATTGAGCAAATTGTTGGAAGTCGGATCACGCCAGAACATGGTCGGGCGTTTCTGTCCGAAGTGATCCGCAAAGAACGGGCCAAGATCGCTCAGCTCAGCATGTTCAGTCGTGTAGACAGCCTTGATCCGGCAGATGATGCCCGCCACGATGCCGCTATGGCCGAGGCATGGCAAAGTATCTCGTCGCATGGCATTAATCACAACGTTTCGGAGGAAACGTCCGATCTGGTGCGCGATAATATCGATTTGATCCGCAGCGACCTGAGCAGCCATCCCCGCAAGCAGGCACTCCTGCGGGTTTTCCAAGAACAAACAGGGCAGCATCAGTTGTCTGCGCTGGAATATATGCAAGTTATGGACCTGTTTGTGTCCGGAAAAGCAAAAGCGTGGGCCGAAGACGCCCCCACAGAGGCCCTGACGGCCAAGGTGTCGCCCAATCCGCCCAGTAACCCTGCCCTGCCCCCTTCCACCCTGCGGGCCATCGTTGAGCGTATGAACGCCATCAAGCGCACCGAAGGCATTGAGGAAAAGACACTTCGCCAATACTTGAGCTTTGCGGCGCTGTTTAAGATGCTGACCGGACATGATGACATTACCCAAATCCGCCAACCTGATGTGAAGGCCTTCCGCGCCGACCTCGTCCAGATGCCGAAAAACTGGGGTAAAAGCCCCAAGGATCAGGCTTCAACACGCGACGAGGTAATGGCGAAAGCTGCTTCGCTGCCCCCTGATAAGGTTGGCCTGTCAGTCGGGACCATCAACCGTCACCTTGATCACCTCAATCAGATTGCGGATTGGGCGCGGGATGAAGGCTTGGCTGTTGACCTCAATCTCAAGCCATCGAAGCTGCGCCGCAAAGAGACCGTCCGCGCCCGCGACAAACGCGACGCCTTCTCTGTAGAGCAACTGCATGTGGTCTTTCAAAACCCAGTCTGGACCGGCTCACATTCGGAGCATCACCAGACGAAACCTGGACAAGAAATCTTCAAGAACGGCATCTACTGGTGTCCCTTGATCGGCGCATATACAGGAGCACGCAGAGAAGAAATCGCGGGCCTTGCCCCATCTGACATTGTCGAAAGTGATGGCGTTGCTTGTTTCTCAATCGAAGATTCAGAGCTGCGCCGGATCAAAAACCTGTCTTCACGCCGTTTGATCCCCATCCATTCCCACCTGATTGATCTTGGCCTTTTGGATCATGTGCAAAGGGCTGAAAGGAACAAACAAAACTGCCTCTTCCCCGAACTATACGAAGCTGGGAATGACGCGTTTGGCCGCAAGGTGGGTCGCCGCATGCGACAGGTCATTGATCAGCAACTTGGCGCGGAGGGAGAAAAG
>JBALTK010000056.1:0-20035 GCA_036964385.1 Sulfitobacter sp.
CTGTCGTCCCTGCTGCACCTGCCACTGCGGTCCAGCGGCGCATTCGCACTCCGTGATCAATGCGGCGCAACCCCTGTGCACCATAAGCCAGCACACCGATCCAGCCGCCCCAAATAAACGTAATACCTGCCCCAGTGATCAGTAGGTTTTGCCCCCACAGATCAGAAAATCCGTACCGCAGCGTGAGACCCGTGGCGGCACAAAGCGCGGTAAAAACAGACAACCGTCGAAACGCCACAGGAGACGGACCTCCTCGCGTGAGCGCACGAAACGCAAGAGGTCCTCCAACAAACACAATCAGAAAGAGGACTAGCAAAGTCATCCCATCAGTCCTGTGTTGAGCACGCTGCGCGGATCAAACCGCGCACGCAAAGCTGCCGTGATCCGCGCAACGCCTGCTGCTTCGGGCTCAAACCTCGGAAAGCTATTCCCTCGCACCAATGTTGCATGGCCGTCATACTCACCCAATGCTGCACGCAGGTCATATCCTGCCGCAGTACGCAGCCAAATTAGCCCACCGGCCCAATCATAAAGCGCTGACTGCCCGCCTGATTTCGCCACCAGTGCGGGTCCGTCCGACGGCTTGCACGACACACGCCATACATCTCCTTCGACACCTGCAAATTCCGATACGTCCCGCCACTCTGACCAACGGCCTGTGCGACCTTCCTCTATCGTAATCTCTCCACCCAACAGCTTTTTCAACTGCTCGGTGCGATACTTTACCGACGCATCAAATCCTTCAACCCGGAGCAAGGTCTCGCCCACTGCTGGATTATGCGCCGCCGCTGAAACCTCGAACGGACTTCCCAACGCCTTTGCGAGGGCCACCACAGCAGAAGTGTCATCAAGGCCGTGCAGAACAAGTGTTGATTGCGTCTCTGGTCGTGGCAACACCTTGAAAGACACTTCACTCAGCACACCCAGCGTGCCATGCGCCCCCGCCATAAGTTTAACAAGGTCATAGCCCGTGACGTTCTTCATCACTCGTCCGCCATTCTTGATGATCCGGCCCATCCCGTCGACATACCGCACACCCAACAGGAAATCCCGCGCAGCACCCACAGAAATTCGCCGCGGCCCGCTCACATTGGCAGACATGACCCCGCCAATGGTTGGCTCCCCTTTGGTCCCGAGCAACACGCGATGATCCATCGGCTCAAAGGCAAGCCGCTGGTTTTCGTTGGCGAGCAGCGCCTCAATTTCGGCCACTGGTGTTCCAGCCTGCGCGACTACGGTCATCGCACCGGGCTCATACAACGTCACCCCAGATAGTTTAACACTGCTCAAAGGCTGACCCTTAACAGCAACGCCACGCGTACCACCGCCAATTACAGAAAACGGCGTATCAGCATCACGAACAATTTCTGCCAGCTCAGCTTCAGTCTGGGGTAAATTCATGTTTTAGGTCCTAAATACTCTGGATGGTCTAGGAGGTTCACCTCCCAATTTTGAACGCTACTCTGCAGCAATCGCCATTTGACGCCGCGAATCTGAAGCGTCGAGCGGGAACACTTTCGCAGGGTTCAGCAACCATTGCGGATCAAACACGTCTTTAACAGCCATTTGCGCCTCCAGATCATTGGCTGCGTATTGAACATGCATCAGGTCACGTTTTTCAATTCCCACACCATGCTCGCCGGTCAGACAGCCCCCTACTTCGACACAAAGCTTCAGGATTTCTGCGCCCATCGCTTCGCACAGCTCCAGGTCACCCTCCTTGTTTGCATCGAACAGGATCAGTGGGTGCATATTCCCGTCACCCGCGTGAAACACATTGCCAACTTTCAAACCGTACTCTTCTGACATCTCACCGATCCGGCGGAGAACATGCGGCAGGCTCGATACAGGGATTGTGCCATCAAGACACATGTAATCGTTGATCTGCCCCATTGCGCCAAAGGCACTTTTGCGACCGAGCCAGATGGCAGCACTTTCCTCGGCGGATTTACTCTGCCGCAGCTCAACGGGGTGATGACGCCGCGCAATTTCCATGATTAGCTCAAGCTGGTGATCAATTTCGGCATCCGACCCTTCGACCTCAACGATCAGGAGCGCCTCGCACATCGGATACCCCGCATGAGCAAACGCCTCAGTCGCTTCGATGCAAGGGCGGTCCATAAATTCGATTGCAACAGGAAGAACGCCTGCCTTGATGATGTCCGTGACACAAGCACCCGCCACTTCGCTATCATCAAAGCCCATAAGAACGGGGCGTGCGCCCTCAGGCTTGTGCAGGATACGCAATGTCGCTTCGGTCACAACACCCAACTGCCCTTCTGACCCACAGATCAGTCCCAACAAGTCCAATCCACCCGCGTCCAAATGCGCCCCGCCAATATCAACGATCTCACCGTCCATCATAACCATCTTCACGCCCATGAGGTTGTTGGTCGTTACACCGTACTTTAAACAATGCGCACCGCCGGAGTTCATGGCGATATTGCCCGCAATCGCACAGGCAAGCTGACTGGAGGGATCAGGGGCATAGAAAAACCCGTCCTCTTCAACTGCCCCCGTCACGCTGAGGTTCGTCCGGCCCGTTTGCACCCGAATGATGCGATTGTCATAATCCGTCTCGATCACGTCATTCATCCGGGCTACGCCCAGAATGACACAGTCCGCCGTGGGCAGCGCGCCCCCCGCAAGCGACGTGCCAGATCCCCGCGGCACAACCGGCACACCTTCTTCATGACAAATGCGCAGCACAGCAGAGACTTCTTCGGTCGTTGACGGCAACACCGCAATCATTGGCGCACAACGATAAGCGGTCAATGCATCGCATTCGTAAGCGCGCGTCTCACGCTCGTCATCTATTACAGCATCAGCAGCCAGCACACCGCGCAATCGCTCGACCACCCGAGATTTGCGCGCAAGGATCACTGGGTTTGGTACGGGCATTTCCATGAACGACACTCCTTGCCGATGAGAATTTAGTGAATTTGGTAAAATAATATTACCAATTTTTGAAAAACGCAAGTATCTTAACGGTGCCGACCCACATGTAGTATAGGAACTTGACCCCTTACCAATCAGTGAAACGAGTGACGCTTCGACACAACTTACCTAAAATCTAAATGCAGATTATTTACGCGTCGTTAAGTGCGGTCGATCAAACAGCCATAGCATGTGGAGAAATCTTGCCCCTTGATGCGAGGCTACACTGGCAATCAGGCCACCAACATCCTAGGAGGCTTCTATGATTTCCATTCAAAGCCTCTCACTTCTGTCCGCCCTCGATGCAGCCGCACTTTCTTTGCTCTTCGTGCTGTGGTGCATCATCGGCTGGCGTATTGAGAACCCAAGCCCGAAGAAACCATCCACTTCTTTCATAATGGCAGGATATCGTCGCCAATGGATGACCCAGATGATGGCACGGGAAGTAAGGATATTTGATGCCCAAACGATCGGCACCTTAAGGCAGGGCACATCCTTCTTTGCATCAACCTGCGTGATCGCAATCGGCGGGACACTGGCCCTTATCGGCAATGCAGAACAGGTCGCAGGGGTCGCCGCAGATTTAACAGATGCAAGTGAACCCGCGATTGTTTGGGAAATGAAACTTCTCGTGATTGTAGTATTGTTGACCAGTGCGTTTCTGAAATTTGTCTGGTCGAACCGCCTTTTCGGCTATTGTTCGGTAATGGTTGGCGCGACACCGAACACACCTAACGATCCAAAAGCACCAGCATTTGCCCATAAAGCAGCGGAACTTAACATTACCGCCGCCCGCAGCTTTAACCGTGGGCTTCGCACGCTTTACTTTGCATTGGCTGCCGTGGCTTGGCTTGCTGGCCCGATCCCACTCATTATTACAGCTATTGTTACATCTATTGTGATCTGGCGGCGGGAATTCGCTTCACAATCTCGTAGGGCCCTCTTGGAAGGGACACCCTGACAGCTTAAATTCGGATTCTATTATTAGGACGAACGTCATGATTAAAAAGATTCTTGCTGCTCTCATCATCTCATCAGTGCCGGCATTCGGATTCGCAGATGTTGCTACGGTACAAAATGTAAAAGTCGTCAAAACCAGCGGTGCGTTTACTTTTGACGTGACCATTTCCCACGCAGATAGCGGCTGGGACGATTACGCCGACATTTGGCGGATTAAGGATGCGCAAGGCAACGTTTTGGGCGAACGAGTTCTTGCACACCCCCACGTCAACGAACAGCCATTCACGCGCTCACTCTCTGGCGTAAAAATTCCCGCAGGCGTAACACAGATTTTTGTTGAAGCGCACGACACGGTCAACGGCTGGAATCCTCAGGCGAAAGCAGTAACACTGCCTTAGACGCGATGATATGGTCCGCCTGAAAGGATGGAGGCCGCGCGGTACAACTGCTCGGCCAACATCACGCGAACCATCATGTGCGGCCAAACCATCGCGCCAAAAGACAGCAAGTGATCCGCCTCGTCGCGCAAAGCTGGATCAATTCCATCTGCGCCACCAATGATAAACGCAAGGTCGCTACGCCCTGCGTCCCGCCATCCTTCAATACGCCGTGCAAACTTGGGTGACGTCTCGACAGTACCGCGCTCGTCTAGCGCACAGATAACCGCACCCTGAGGAACCGCACGGCGCAACAAGGATGCCTCTGCTGCCATACCCCCGCCCTTGCGATCATCCACTTCCAAAAGAGAAACCGGCCCAAGGGAAAGCCCCCGGCCGGTTCTGTCGAATCGTTTAGCGTAGTCGTCGATCAGCGTCTTTTCCGGACCAGCACGCAGCCGCCCTACGGCACATATATGTACCTTCACGCGACTTTAGACTTCTGTTTCGGGTTGCCCCAGCCACATTTTTTCAAGCTGGTAGAACTCGCGCACTTCGGGGCGGAAGACATGGACGATGATATCGCCCGCATCAATCAGAACCCAATCGCCCGAGCCTTTGCCTTCGGTGCGCACGGCGTGGCCGTACTCATCCTTAAGGCGCTGCGCCAGCTTTTCAGCAATCGCACTTACCTGACGCGTGGAACGGCCAGTGCAGACGATCATATGATCGCCAATCTCGGACTTACCAGCCAGATCGATATGCACGATATCTTCTGCTTTATCGTCATCAAGTGACAACAGGACTGTTTCCAACAGCAGATCGCTGGTGGCTTTCTTCTGACCGGCCATTACGACCGCACCAGACTGCGCAGGGGAAACTGCGTATGTTTGCGTAGACAGGACATTGTCCTCCTTATGTCGCGCCGCCGGACCCCCGGCGCTGGGGTGAAACCTCTAACTAGCAACCCCATAGCCTGATTTCAATGACGGGCACCACCCCGTGCGTTACCAGCCTTCTTCTGTGACGATTTTATCGGCATCCGCCCCAAGGTCTTTCAGCGCGTTGCGGACATCATTTACAAAACCTTCTGGACCGCAAATGTAGAACGTCTGGTCGAATCTTGTCAGGTTTTCCTTGAGAAATGCCTTATCTACTCTCGTCTGCTTCACCTGTCCGTCTGCATCAGTATCATTGGTTACTGTAAAAACTGTCGTCAGGCCTTCCATCGCTTCCCACTTCTCGCGCAGAATCACGTCCGCCTCGGTCGCGTTCGTAAAAATGAGGGTGCAGTCCATTTTCCCAGCCGCGGCATGCTTATCGAGAATCGGTATGAAAGGAGTGATGCCTGCCCCTGCGGCGATAAACACGCCCGGTCCGTGATCGGATATCGCTCCGAAGGGCGCCACAATTTTTACCGTGTCGCCCGCTTCAAGCTTCGCAAGCTGCTCTGTCACGCCGTCATGGTCGGGATAGCTTTTGATCGTAAATTCAAGCGCGCTCTCATCTGGTGAAGAAGTGAAGGTGAAAGGTCGCGCTTCGTCGCGCCAACCGTCCTTCATCAGCGTTAGTTCAGTCGCCTGCCCTGCATTAAACTCCAAACCCTCAGGCTTATCGAAAACATAGCGGTGAGTATCGGGCGTCAACTGCTCTTTGCTTTGTAATGTTAGAATATGGGTCATGTGTATCTCCTTTTGAGATACCAACACATCCCTGCGCAAAGTGTTCCCTCAGCTGTCCTCGAGCAGCTTCACTTCGCGCTGTGGGAACGGAATTGAAATACTGTTTTCTTTGAAGGTATCCCACAGCGCCAAAAAGACATTCCCGCGAATATTAGTTAGCCCGCCCGTCGGGTCCTTGATCCAAAAGCGGAGGATATAATCCACCGAACTGTCGCCGAAACCGACGATATGGCACACGGGCGCCTTAAAGCTCAGTACGCGATCGACTGACGCCGCAGCAGCGATCGCCAGCTTGCGAACTTTATGCGGATCGTCGCCATAGGCAGTGCCGAAATGAATATCAAGCCGTACAAAATCGTTCGAATGGGACCAATTCACCACCTGACCTGTAATCAGGTCTTCGTTCGGAATCAGGTATTCCTTCCCGTCCCGCGTCACCACAGAAGCATACCGAGCGCCCAGCGTCTGGATCCATCCGAATGTCTCACCCAAGCTGATAACATCACCCGGTTTAATCGACTTATCGAGCAGAATGATCACACCTGAAACAAGGTTTGAGACCACTTTTTGCAGACCAAAACCAAGGCCCACACCAATCGCACCCGACAGAACCGCAAGACCAGTAAGGTCGACCCCTATTGCTTTTACACCCATGTAGAATGCAATGCCGTACATCGCGAGCTGCACTGCCTTGACGGCGAGCACTTGCATTGATGGGCTAATATCTTCGTTTCGCCGAATTGTGCTGACGGTGGCTTGCGATGCCACCCGCGCAAGTGTCACAAGCAGACCGATTACAACGATCGCCGTGATTAGGGTGAGAATCGAAAACCGGAAGTCTCCAAGCTCAAAAGCAAGACCGTCCAGAAAAGTTGCCACATCGTCAGAAACGTTCAGCAAATACAGAGTGGCATAAATCCATAGCGACCATGTCACCATCCTGCGGAAAAATCGATTGCGCACCATCCGCGCTGCAAATGCAATGCCAACCCAGACAATCGCCAGTGTCGCAGCAAGCCCGATCAGGTAGCTGCGCGAAGGCCAAGTGATGTTTTGCATGACGAGGTAGACCGCCGATGCCAAAAGAAAGAACCAAATTAGGCCCAGCCGCCGCTTGATCTGCACAATCGCACGGAGCTGCCATTTCTCCCAACCCTCACGTGAGCGCACCCAATTTTCCAGAAAATTGCCACTACTGCGATGCAAACCCCACGACAGAAAGGCGAGCACGATAACAATAATGACCTGATTTTGCCGCCAACCAGGCTGGATCACTCCAGCGAAAAATGCCGTCGCATTGATCCAAAGCCCCTGAATCGTAAGCAGAAATTCTGAAAATGGATCAACGGCATTTTGCATGGAAGCTCCTCTTAAGGGTTGAATCGTCGCACGAAGCCGCAGACCCCGCAACCCTTGCAGCGTTCAACAATGCCCTGTATCTGATGTGGTATGAAACATGTGTTCGATCAGACTGACCGCGCCCGCCTGCCGGACCGCTTTTTCGGCGCCACGCACACCGTGCTGGCCCGACTATAAGAATGCACTGCGCCTAAACCCGCAGCCCATACCTGACCTTTCAAACATTCACATCATTCAAGGGAGAGGACCATATGTCCCCCAAAACGCTCTATGATAAAATCTGGGACGCTCACGTTGCCCACGAAGCCGAAGACGGCACTTGCTTGCTCTACATCGACCGTCACCTCGTTCACGAAGTGACCTCGCCGCAGGCCTTTGAAGGTCTGCGCATGACAGGCCGTACCGTACGCGCACCGGATAAAACAATCGCCGTGCCGGACCACAACGTGCCCACCACGCTGGACCGCGCCAATGCCGCGACCATGACCGAGGATAGCCGCATTCAGGTTAATGCGCTTGATACGAACGCAAAAGAATTCGGCATCCATTACTATCCCGTGTCCGACGTGCGCCAAGGTATCGTGCACATCGTCGGCCCCGAGCAAGGCTGGACCCTTCCCGGCATGACGGTCGTCTGCGGCGATAGCCACACAGCGACCCACGGTGCGTTTGGTGCATTGGCCCACGGAATCGGAACGTCTGAAGTTGAGCATGTGCTTGCCACTCAAACGCTGATCCAGCGTAAGGGCAAAAACATGAAGGTCGAGATCACTGGCAAACTACGCCCCGGTGTGACCGCCAAGGACATCACCATGTCCGTCATCGGCAAAACCGGTACTGCTGGTGGTACTGGTTATGTCATCGAGTATTGCGGTGAAGCGATCCGTGATCTGTCCATGGAAGGACGCATGACCGTCTGCAATATGGCAATTGAGGGCGGCGCACGCGCAGGCCTGATCGCACCAGACGAAAAGACATTTGAGTACTGCATGGGCCGCCCGCACGCGCCAAAAGGCGCGCAGTGGGAAACCGCGATGCAGTGGTGGAAAACGCTCTTTACCGACGAAGACGCACATTTCGACAAAGTTGTTACGCTCAAAGGTGAAGACATCGCGCCTTCCGTCACATGGGGTACCTCACCCGAAGACGTTCTACCAATCACTGCCACAATTCCTGCCGCCTCCGACTTCTCGGGTGGTAAGATCGAAGCTGCCCAGCGCTCGCTTGACTATATGGGGCTGACTGCTGGTACACCGCTGACAGACGTCGAAATCGACACTGTATTCATCGGGTCTTGCACCAATGGCCGCATCGAAGATTTGCGCGCTGCGGCGGCCATCCTCAAAGGCAAAAAGATCAAGGACGGCATGCGGGCAATGGTTGTCCCCGGTTCCGGCCTTGTGCGTGCCCAAGCCGAGGAAGAAGGTCTTGCCGATATCTTCCTTGAGGCCGGCTTTGAGTGGCGCCTTGCAGGATGTTCCATGTGTCTGGCGATGAACCCTGACCAGCTCGCCCCTGGCGAGCGTTGTGCAGCAACGTCGAACCGCAACTTTGAAGGCCGTCAGGGCCGCGGTGGACGGACTCACCTGATGTCACCTGCGATGGCAGCGGCAGCGGCGATCACGGGTAAACTCACCGATGTACGTGAGATGATGTAACTGAGGCTCTTTGGTCTCGTCCTGCCCTTCTTCGCTAACGGGGAGGGGCGGGATAGACCGAGGAAGCGCCGATGGAGGCAATATGAAACGACGCAATTTTCTGACGATGATGGGGGCAACAGCGCTAGCCCCTGCCTTGCCAGCCTTTGGTGCGCCCGTTTCCATGGCCGCTGGCGGGTACAACCGTTATCAATACGGTCTTGCCGTTTTCCACGCCCGCACCCGCGCCAACATTAGCGCTGCAGGCATCGCGCACAGGCTCAAGGTTTCCGTACCTCAAGCCGAAGCAATGATCGGCGAGATGATCGAGAGCAATTATGTCAAACCTGTTCTCGGCAGCTCCAAGGTCAAAGCCATCAGCAACATCACAAAACCCGATTTTCTGGGATTCGAACGGGCGGCACGCCAAACAAAAGCTGCCGCAGGCACCGTCACTCCCCGTATTCAGACACCTTCCGAAAGGACCACTCCAATGAATAAATTTACCACGTTGAGCGGTATCGCCGCGCCCATGCCCTTGATCAACATCGATACGGACATGATCATCCCCAAACAGTTCCTCAAGACGATCAAGCGTTCCGGCCTTGGCGTAAATCTGTTTGACGAGATGCGCTATGATGACGACCGCAACGAGATCCCTGAGTTTGTACTGAACAAACCACAGTACCGCGAAGCACAAATCCTCGTGGCGGGCGACAACTTCGGCTGCGGCTCGTCACGTGAGCATGCGCCATGGGCCATCGCGGATTTCGGCATCACATGTGTGATTGCCCCTTCCTACGCGGACATCTTTTACAACAACTGCTTCAAGAACGGCATCCTCCCGATCGTGCTTCCACAAGAGCAGGTTGATGTCCTGATGAAGGACGCTGAAAAAGGCGCAAATGCGCGGATCGAGATTGACCTTGAGAACCAGAGCATCACCTCTTCGGACGGTGACGTGTTCACGTTCGAAGTTGATGCGTTCAAAAAGCACTGCCTCATGAACGGTTTGGACGACATCGGCCTGACCATGGAGAAATCTGCGTCTATCGACACTTTTGAAGCAGCAGCGACTCAAAGCCGACCTTGGGTTTAATAACCCCGCTTGGATTAACCTTAAATTAGGTTGTCCTAAAGTTTTAGCGAAAATCCTAGTGGGCGTGCATGCCCCGCCCACTAGATGTTGCGGTTGCCTTATTTAAGCCCTGCAAATGATGCAAGAACGCACCACCCTTTTCCACAAAAGGCCCCATGCCTCCAGTTATCTGACGCAATAGTCTTGAGAACTAAGGCGAAAGAAGGCACGATTGTGACAACAATGAGGCAGGCCTTCTCGACCCGAAGGCATCAAGTTGGGACAAGCACGCGACAAACGCGGCTGACCAGTTTGAAAGGGATAGAACGTTGATAGTACGAATAACCAGCGCTGCGGCGCGTGGACTTTTGGTTGCGACCATGATCATGACGCCTGCGCTCGTTTTGCCGGGTCTGGGGAGTGACTCTACGCAAATCGTTTTGCTCGTCGCGCTTCTCGCTGCGCTCCTGACCTTTGTCGAATATAATTCCGTCTTCCCGAGCATTGTTGAATTCCGCGATGCCGCACCTTTCAACAGATTGCGTTTCATCTCCCTGTTCTTGACCGTCTTTTTGCTGAGCGCGATCGTAAAGGGCATGTCTAACCCAACCTTATTCACAACTGCACTCACATCCATCGGTACGATAGTCGGCAATGCCATGGACTTCCCCTATTCCCCCGTCCGCATGATTGTACTGATGCTACCAGACGACGCTTCGTACGAAACCATTCGCTTTGTTCGTACGGCGGCAGGCCTGTCTTACATGATCTCATTGATAGCGATGACCGCTTTCCTCGTGCTCGTTCGCATCATGAACTGGCCTGCGCGCTCGGGCGCCTTCAACGTCTGGGTTAACCTTCCATTGTTCGACCCAACCGCAGGAGGTGATGTGCTGGAACGGTTGCAGCGCGACGCACGGATTAATATCGCGCTCGGCTTTCTGCTGCCCTTTGCAGTTCCCGCGATGGTCAAACTCGCTGCTGATCTGATAGACCCAGTGACATTGCAGAACCCGCAAACCCTTATCTGGACAATCGCAGCATGGGCCTTCCTTCCGGCAAGCATAATCATGCGTGGCATCGCCATGGGCAAGATCGCCGACATGATCGGGGAAAAGCGCAAACGCGCCTATGCCGAACAAGCGGCAGAAGGTTTGCAACTGGCCTGATCCAGGCAATTTGCGCAGCGGTAATAGCGTTAGTTTGCACCTCCGCGCAGGCCGACCCCCTTCGTATTGCAACTTTCAATGCTGAATTGACGCGCAAAGGTCCTGGCCTGTTGCTCCGCGATATCAAGCGCGGCAAAGACGAACAAATTGACGCATTCATCGCGCTCCTGACCAGAGTACGCCCCGATATTATCGCACTTCAAGGGATCGACTACGACCTGCGGGAAACAGCACTTATCGCGTTGATTGATGCCCTCGGCGATGCGGGTACGCCCTATCCCTACCACTTCACAAGCGCGCCCAACGCGGGACAGGCAAGCAATCTTGACCTCAATGGTAACGGTGCATTGGGCGATGCTGACGATGCGCATGGCTTTGGCCGCTACAATGGGATGGGCGGCATGGCCGTACTGTCACGCCTTCCGATCCAGATGGAAGAGATTGAGGACTACACCTCGATGCTTTGGCGCGATCTTTCCGACAATATCTATCCTATGGTCGATGCTGGGCCGTTTGGTGGGGCTGATGTATTCGAGGCGCATCGCCTTTCATCACGAAACCATTGGGTGGTTCCGATCGGGACACCTGATCACGGCACCCTGCGCCTAATGACTTTTCACGCAACGCCTCCTCTTTACGATGGAGAAGAGGATCGCAACGGCCGCCGCAACCATGACGAGGTAGCTTTCTGGAACGCTTACCTGCAACAGAGCACCAGCATGCAGCCCTTAGTGCTGCTGGGCACTGCGAATATTGACCCCAAACGCGGCAGCGGCAGACGTGGAGCCATAAAAAAGCTTCTTGCTTCGTCGCTATTACAAAATCCATTTGGCAACACGCCAACTGCGGTTTTCTCCGAAGCTATGCCAGACGGGCTCCAAGTGGACTACTTACTGCCCTCCACAGATTGGAAGGTCATAGCACAGGGCATTGAAACGAGCCCTACAGCCAGCCGCCACAGCCTGCTATGGGTGGATATCGCGCTCCGCAATCCTTGACGCCCCTGCCTGTGCGCGCTACGCCAACTGCAACCAATTTCAGGAGCATCGCGTCATGGCAAACCCCACCCTTTTGATCCTCGCAGGGGACGGCATCGGCCCCGAAGTCATGGGTCAAGTTACCCGTATCATCGACTGGTTCGGTGAAAAGCGTGATCTAACCTTTAACGTAGAGCATGATCTGGTTGGCGGCGCTGCATATGACAAGCACGGCACGCCCTTGCACGACGATACGATGGCCCGTGCCATGGAAGTTGATGCCGTGTTGCTGGGTGCTGTTGGCGGTCCGAAATATGACGACCTCGACTTCTCCGTAAAGCCTGAGCGCGGCCTGCTGCGCCTGCGCAAAGAGATGGACTTGTTCTCTAACTTGCGTCCTGCACAGTGCTTTGACGCGCTGGCCGATTTCTCCTCACTCAAGCGCGAGTTGGTCGCTGGTCTCGACATCATGATCGTGCGCGAATTGACATCGGGCGTCTACTTTGGAGAGCCACGCGGCATCTTTGAAGAAGGCAACGAGCGTGTGGGCATCAACACCCAGCGCTACACCGAGTCAGAGATCGACCGCGTCGCGCGCTCCGCATTCGAGCTGGCCCGCCGGCGTGGCAACAAAGTTTGCTCGATGGAAAAAGCCAACGTAATGGAAAGCGGCATCCTGTGGCGTGAAGTTGTCCAGAAAGTTCATGACGAAGATTACCCGGATGTAGAGCTAAGCCACATGTACGCCGATAACGGCGCGATGCAGCTGGTCCGTGCGCCAAAGCAATTTGATGTGATCCTGACTGATAACCTTTTCGGTGACATTCTTTCAGACTGCGCCGCGATGCTGACAGGCTCGCTCGGAATGCTGCCTTCCGCATCCCTTGGTGCGCCAAACGCCGATGGTCGTCCAAAGGCACTTTATGAGCCCGTACATGGTTCCGCGCCAGACATCACTGGCAAAGGCCTCGCAAACCCGATCGCTTGTATCCTCAGCTTTGCGATGGCGCTGCGCTATTCCTTTGACCAAGGAGATGAAGCCACACGTCTGGAACAAGCTGTCGAGAAAGTGCTGGCTGATGGCGCACGTACAGCGGACCTAATGGGCGAAGAAGGCGGCACGCCAATTTCGACAACAGATATGGGTGACGAAATTCTCAAGGCCCTCGACGCAAGCCTCTAAGGTCTAGACACAACACCGGTGCGCACGTCCATATCATATGTGGCGAGCGCATCCATCGCCCCGTCCTGCATACACGACACGCGCCAAACATTTGGCCTGCGTGTAGGCAGCACGGCAAGCACACGGCCGCATCTAAACCCGTTAAGCGAGATGATTTCTGCAGTAATGCTTTGCCGATCGACGTCGGTCAGTGCAGTAATGTCCGTCGCAAGATCAATTGCCGCATGTTTCATAATATGCCTCTTTTCTGCTGTTTTAAGCGTCAAACTCGAAAATGGCAGAAATAAGGCAGCTACTTAAAATGCCATTGATCATTGAGGCGCGATCCAAAAGGAGGCAGGCTCTGTCACAGCATTACCACAGGAAGACACCATGACTGATACGCCCATTCTTGCCGAGTTTCTGCTCCCTACAAACGAGCTGCGCAACGATCTACCCTTCTTTACAAAGACGCTGGGCATGCGGCTTGAGAGTATTTTCCCTGCAGACGACCCTTCTGTCGCCAGCTTTTCAGGTTATGGTTTGCGCCTTAGGATTGAGAAAGGTGCCGATGTACCTGCGGGTCATTTGCGTATCCTAACCGATGACGTCGACGGCTTTGCCGAGGGCGCACGTGAGTTGACCGCGCCCAATGGCACACGTGTGTCTATCGTGCCGCTGACACCCCAGGTGGAGGAGATCACGACAAAGCATGAATTCGGCGTGCGCCGCCTCGCCGATGAAGCTCCGTGGGTTATTGGCCGTGCAGGCATGCATTACCGTGATCTGATCCCGTCTCGCCTTGGGGGTTCAATCATTGCAAGCCACATCCGCATTCCTGATGGCGGACCCGTGCCTGATATGGTGCATTACCACACTGTCGGGTTTCAGCTCATTTTTTGCTACCGTGGTTGGGTCGATGTTCTCTATGAGGATCAGGGTGATGTAATTCGCCTGCACGCAGGTGATTGCGTGACCCAACCCCCCGGGATTCGCCACCGCGTCGTAGAGGCATCGCCAAACATCGAAGTGATCGAGATCGGTGTTCCTGCCGAACATGTAACGACCATCGACCATGACTTTACCCTGCCAAATGGGATCGGCGACCCAGCACGCGAATGGGACGGCCAAAGATTCGTGCACCATGTAAAAGAGAACGCTACATGGCAGCCCTTTCGTGTCCCCGGATTTACAGCACGCGATACGGGCATAACAAAAGGCACAAAAGGCGTAGCTGGCATTCAGGTCGTACGCCGGACAGATGAAAAGACCTGCGCCTTCTCCCATAATGCAGATATCCACTTCACGTTTGTCATGGAGGGCACCATGACCCTGCATGCAGAAGGACAAGAAGACCGCATACTCCAAGCAGGAGACGGCTTCGTGATCCCCCCAAACATGCAGGTTCAATATACCGAGGCCTCCGAAGATATCGAATTTCTGGAGGTCGCTCTGCGCGGTGACTTCAGGACCACTTTGGCCTGATCAAAGTCTAACTCAGAGACTGAAACGCAGGATATAGTTTTCTGAACTTGGCATAAGCTGCGTCATAGGCCGTGACTTGATCGATTACGGGCCTGACAACTTCGGCTGTCGTGGCCGGAAGCATGATCTGCTCTAGGGGTGCCCCAGTGGCCGCAGCCATGCCCAACCGAGCGGCTCCTAGCGAAGCGCCGAATTCACGCCCCTCTGGCACCAAAAGTGGTGTATCAAGTACCGTTGCCAACATCTGTAACCAATAATGCGACGCAGCCCCTCCGCCCGTCACATAAAGCGCACTACAGCTTGCGCCCGTCCCGCGCATCGCTTCCAGCCCGTCACGCAAGCCAAAGCAGACACCAGACAATACCGCATGGGTCAAATCCTGCGCTGTTGTACTAGTACTGATCCCGCTAAACCCCGCCCTTACTTGTGCGTCATTGTAGGGCGTCCGTTCACCCGACAGGTAGGGTGCGAACTTAACGGCACCAGGAATACGCAACGTCTCACCCAAAGATGCCGTTAGCTCCCCGGGGCTCTGTCCCACTATCGAGGAGAGCCAAGTCAGGCTGTCAGCCGCAGAAAGCATCACCGACATCTGATACCACCGCTCCGGCACAGCATGACAAAAGGTATGCAGAGCGGTCTCAGGCGCGGCTTGCATCCCGTCACGAGCCATTAGCAGCACACCGGATGTGCCCAAAGAGACAAACCCCCGCCCCTCCTCCATGACGCCCAGACCACAAGCAGCAGCCGCATTGTCGCCTGCACCACCCGCAACTGTCACCACACTGGATAACCCCCATTGATCCGCAAGCGAACGACGCAACACACCCGCTGGCGCACTGCCTTCCACTACTCGTGGCATCTGATCCAGCCGCATGTGGCCAAGCTTCAAGAGCTGCTCCGACCAATCTCGAGTGCTAATGTTCAGCCATGACGTACCCGACGCATCGGACAAGTCGCCAACATGTTCACCCGTCAAATAGAGATTAAGGTAGGCCGCAGGGAGCAATACTTTCGCGACCTTTTCGAATACTCCGGGCTCATTCTCACGCAGCCAAGCGAGCTTGGGCGCGGTAAATCCAGGGAAAACAATGTTGCCGCTAATTTCACGAAAGGCTGGCTCGGCATCCATAGCCCTTGCCTGCAGATGGCTTCGGGTATCGTTCCATAATATACATGGCCTAAGCACCTGATCATCCGCACCGAGCAGCGTCGCACCATGCATGTGTCCAGCAACACCAATGCCTTCAATCTCCGCGAAAGCTGGATGCTCATCCCGCAATTCCGCGATCACTTTGTGCAAAGCATCGATCCAATCCTGCGGATCTTGCTCGGACCATCCCGCATGAGGACGCGAAACGCCATAAGAGCCTTCAGCTACAGCTAAAACATCGCCGTCCAAGCCCAACAACAGTGCGCGAATGCCAGACGTACCAAGATCAATTCCGAGAAAACTCATCCACCACCTTAAAACCAGCGCGCCCGCAACCGCAACCATGTGAAATGTACATGCCAAAGAAACTGCGCCTGGGACGCGGGCTGGTTCTGTCGCAAACTTTTTGGAAAATGAGAGTGCCTGCCAAGCTGTGATAGACGCCGCCCTTTGAATTGGCGGGTGAGTATCAGAACGTAACGATTGACCTCAAACGCAGCGACCATCCGAAAGATGTCATCCTGTACGCGGTATATTTCTATGTTAGGTGTGCGGTTTCTTACCGCGATCTGGAGAAGATCATGGCGGAGCGCGGGGTCAATGTCGACCACGCAACTCTGAACCGATGGGTTGTGAATTATGCTCCACTCATCGCGAGGGACGTCCAGAAACGGAAACAGGAGACTCCTGTGTCGTTGCAAATGGCAAAAAACTTACATCAAAGTGAAAGGCAAGTGGACTTACTATTTCCGAGCCATCGACAAATTTGGCAAAACCTTGCTGGGTTGCAGAATATGAATTGCCTCTTACTGTTGAACGGTTGGTTTTGGTTGATCGTTGTATTGCAGATCAAATATCCGAACAACTTCATTGAACAGGACCACAGGTTCGTCAAGAAACTGACGAAGCAAATGAAGGGGTTCAAATCCTTCAGCTCAGCCTCGGCCACACTGGAAAGCATTGAAGTTGCGCACATGATCCGCAAACGCCAGTTCGGGGCTTCAAGCTAATCCGCATTCCAGTAATCCACGGCACTTGCTGGATAATTGCATCCAGTGTTAGCTATAAATCCGCCATTAGCCAGACTTTGCGACAGAACCAATGCAGGGCTGTCGTTCCGGCACGGTTTGGTGATGATTATTCGGCGGCGCGTTCGGCAGCGCCGACTTCGGCAAACATGCCTGCATAGGCTTCGATGTCTTCGATTGAGTGACCGGAGACGGCGTTCAGTTGCAGTTTATTGTGCTCAACCGATTCAAGATCGGTCCAGAAGCTGTCGTTCAAACGGTTGATCATGTTGAACATCGCGCAGGTCATCGAGATTTCGACAATTTCTGTATCGGTGAAATTGTCGCGCATCGCCTGCCAGACGTCTTTATCCCGTTGGGCCGTGTTCTTTGTCATCGCCTCGGACCATGCGATAACGGCGCGGTCGCGTTCGCTGAACTTGTCGTTGGTCTTGTAGCTGTCATCGGAAATCGCTTCGATTTCGTCATCGCTCAAACCCAGCCCGCGACCATACATGGATGTATGGGACACGCAGTAGCTGCACGCGTTCAACATGGAGGTCTTGATGCTTGCAAGACCGCGATAGCGGGCCTCGGTGCTGGCGCCAAGATCAGGCTGGCGCACGGCAGCGACAAAGCCACCGAACCAACGCGCCACGTAAGGGCTGTGCGTTGCAAGTATACGCTGGAGGTTGGCTGTGCGCCCCAGAAACTTATCAGAACCCTCATAAACCATTTTTGTGGTTCCAGTGGCTTCCTCGTGGCTTAGTCCGGTCAAACGTTGTGACATAGTCTTCTCCCTAGAATGCTGGTCGGGTAAAAGGCCCGCCGTTAAATTTATCCCTCGCCTCCCCGCGCGAAATTTTAATAGATTAGACCGCAGGCCAGACGCGCCGTCCTGCATGTGGTCCGCCATAAGTATGGGTCACGTAGCTTAGCACGTGGCGCCCCGTCCAAGTTTCGTTGCGGTCTGCGGCGATGAAACGGTGCTCAAAGCTGCTGTCGCCCTCTGGCATATCGGCAAATTCCCAAAGGACGCCGTGTTTGGGCCACCCTTGCATGGAAATCATCTTGCGGCCACGGATCATTCCGGGGGTCACGGACACCCGTTTGAACCTCTCAGACCTGTACCAGCGGGCCAATTCGATTTCGTCGTCGGGATGGTCCGCGTTATAGTTGCCCAATTGCATGGCGGGCGGTGGCCCCATTCCATAGGGGCAGACATGCTGTTCCGGTGAATTGATGACTTGTTCTTCAAGGAATACCGCGCTGCGGTAGTTCTTAAAGACCGCAATTTTGTCTTTGTATTCTTCAGTCAAGGCATCCACCGGGTTGTTCTGGCCAAAAAACACTTCGGGTGATGCGGCCGCGGTCATCACGACGTTCTGCCAGCCTGTCGGCACGGCGGGGTCTTGCGTCACCTTTTTGTTGGGCGCGCCTTCGATATAAGGGCGGTCGGGCAGTTCAACGATGTCATAGTGACCAACCCACGCGACCCCTTGCGCCGCCTGTAACGCGGGAAAATAGGTGTCGTGCATCCACTGCCATGTCTCGGCGCGCGTCGCGTCATCAAGATCGAACCATTCAGCCTTTAGAATTTCGCCCATCGTCTGGTTCCTTGTTGTTTCGCGCTTTCTAGGACGCGTTCACTCAGATGTCGGCCACCTTCACTTCTTGCCCAAGTTCCGCCGAACGCGCGATGGCCTCGAGCACTTGGATATTGTGCACCATCTCTTCGTTGGTAAACGGATAAGGCGCTCGGCCTTGGGCGGCGGCGGCAAAGGCCTCTAGGTTGAACGTGACCGCGTCTTCCCAGTCGTAGGTTTTCTGCACGACGGGCTTGCCACTTTCGCTCGTCAGCACCCGAACGATACCGTCAGGGGTATCCGGGTGGCTATCGTTGAGGGCTTCGACCCATTTCTCGGTGCCAAAAACATGCATTCGGATGAAATGGGGTGTATGCAATATCGCGCTGAACGTCGCTGTCATGCCGGCCTCGAAGGACATCTGAACAGTCACCACATCCCCGGTTTCCCAACCAAGAGATCGGCTTGCGGTAAAAGCATGTAACGCACGGATCGGGCCAAAGAACGAAATCATCAGATCGGACAGGTGAATTCCCATCGCTGTCATGCCTGCCGCGGGGCTGACCTCTTTGCGCGTCCGCCAGTCATTGGCCGGAACACCAATTAGTTTGTCGTGGCTGAATGCGGCCTCAGCGTGCATGATCGTCCCTAGTTCGCCGGCATCAATAGCCTTTTTCAGTGCGAGCATCGCAGGTTCAAAGCGGCGTTCATGGCCGATGCCCAGCTGAACACCCGCATCTTCGCACGCCTTTACGGACCGCCGCGCGCTGTTTGCTGTCAGCCCCAGTGGCTTTTCGCAAAAGACGTGCTTGCCAGCCCCTGCGACCTGCATAATTTGCGCTTCGTGGAGCGGGTTGGGCGTGGTCAGGATCACTGCATCGACCTCGTCCAATGCGCAAGGCTCCGCCAAATCCGTCCAAGCGGTCAGGCCAAGATCGATAATGCCTTGGTGATTGTCAGTCGCCGGTTCTACAATACCCGCAACCTTTAAAGTCGGATGCCCCACAAGACGGTTGGCAATATGTTTACCCCACCACCCAAAGCCCGCAATCGCCACGGTAAAAATCTGGTTGTCATCGGTCATGGTGGTTGCTCCGTGCGTCATTTCTGGCGTGCATCTATAGGATTTACTGAACCTTCAGGGCGGTGATAGAATTTTTCATACCTCTTTCAGGCCGTCCGGTTTGAAAAGCGTAACCGCACAAATCCCATCCAAACAAATGATGTAAGTTGATGTCCGTCTTCAATAAAATAGATAGCCAGCCGACCTGAGGGGTATATGAAAAATTGATAACAGATAGCCACATTCACCGTTACCTTTGAAGGTTAATGCTTGCCATAGTTTGTTGAACAGCGCGGCGAATCGGGGAGGATTTGCCGACGGACGAACAACCACATCAGTCTAAAGATGTCGTTGTCATTCATATCGCTAAGTTGGCGCCTAAGCCCAGCATAGCTGAGAAAAA